>JAFSUP010000027.1 GCA_017445205.1 Synergistaceae bacterium | reverse complement strand
TTAATATTTGCCCAAGTTTCGGCGATATAGTCAGAGAACGTCATGACGGGGAAAATATCTGGCAAGCATTTCGCGGCGAAATATTTTTGAACGTCAAAATCGCTTTTCAGATTCAAAACTCCGGGTACGCAGCCTAAATCGATAAATAATTTTTCTTCGTTATCAAAATTTAATTGCTCCGGAGATTTTTGCGTTTGTGCTTCAATGAGAGCGAAAAGAATTTCCCAATATGAAGCCGACATATTAGCCCAGACTTTTTGAGCCTGTACTCTATCATCTGTTGAGCCGGACTCTATTAACTGAAAATATTTGCGCGAAGAATTTTCAAGTTTCTCGAAAGCCTCTTGAACTTCCGGAACGTCCTTCCATTTATTAAATGCCATTATAAAATTTTTGCCTCCTTCAATTTTTATTCATTCAGTAAGAACATTTTTTTCAAGAAAAGAGCTATAGGCTATTCCGTTTGCGGTTTTCCAAGCGCTCTTGCCATCTATGCTCATCTTTGTTACGAAACTTGCAGCAGCGGAAGGGGATTTGAAATCCACATCGACAAGTAAAACTCCGTCAACAATTTCACTGTCGTATTCTTCCAAAAATTTTTTTACATTTTGGGGGCAAGATTGCGTTATTTCCTTTGGTGATAGCTGACTGCCGCGAGTTACTCTAAATTTGTCGGCGTCTGTAACGAAACAAGTTGCACGCGCTCCTCTATCTGTGCAATAAAAAATTTTTTTATCTTTCTTTGCAAGTTTCTCATCAATGGCCGGAAGTTCGATTAGAGAACGTTCTTGAGTAAATTTTTCTAAAAGACGTTGGCTAATATCTTTTTCATATCTCCAAACGACATTGCACATAACGCATTCGATTGCTTTTTCTTTATCGCCGAGTGTGAAGTACAAAGTTCCTTCATAAATATTATTCTTCCAGTCGTCCATCGGCGTGTTTGCTTTCATTTCCGAAAGACATTCGAGAATCTTTCCGACGTTCTCCGCGTCAAGTCCTGCGTTCATTAGGGCTTCAATCTGAAATTTTAGAGCCTCAACTTTATATGGGTCTTTACGCAACACAGGCCGCCAGACTTCATTGAATTTTGCAAAAGATTTTTCGGCTTCGTTGTGATTTCCTGACTCGTGAGCCGCCATCGCCCGATAAAACCAGTACGGCGAATACATGCTGAAATCATTTTCGAGATACTTCAACATTCTAAGACGCTTTGAAGAATCATTTTCCTGTGTCGCCGCGTAAAATTTATCGAGCGCATTTTGAGTCAGCCTGTAATTGTCCGCAAGTTGATATTGCCGCAGAAGCTTCCATGAAGAGTCTAAAAGCTTTCTTTGAAGTTCATCATATTCGCTAAGCTCTTCGGATTTTAATTTCAGTTGCTCGTCGTCTTGCTTATCGTCCTGTTTCTTCGAGCCGAAATATTCTGAAACGCACGTCATTGCGAGATTGCCGATCCATTTCAGCGGGCTAGAATCAAAACTTGAAAGTACGTTTTCGGAAATAATATCCTTGATTCCCTTTTGCTTAGTCTGAATATATGTTGCTTCAACGGATTTCTTGACTTCATCTCTAAGTCTACCGGCGTTAATGACGTGGATAATTTTTTGATAAAGGCTTGTAAGTTCCGGGTCAGGTTTAATCTCGCCTATTTGTAAATTATTGATGATACACGTATATTCTTGGTCAAGAATTAATCTATCGCGCGTGGACGTTATTCGGTGCAATGACACTATAGCCGTGTTCAATGCCGCCATCGTAAGCAACGGATCGTAATTATCCATTCTATAAATCCTTTAATAACTCGTCGCGCATTGTCGCTACGCCTTTGGACGCGATTTCTTTAATGACTTTGAAATTCAGCCAGCCCGGCACTTGAACTTCCGCCGGGTCAATTAAAAATGACTTAGTGCCGCTTCGTAAATCATTCACAAGTCCTGCCGCCGGATAAACGACAAGTGACGAGCCTATGACCGCGAATATATCCGCGCTGCGCACGAGCCGAGCCGCTTCAGTGATTGCGGGGACAGCTTCGCCGAACCAAACTATATGAGGCCGCATTAATTCGCCGTCGGAGTTCCTTTCATCATAAGCCATAGCGCGATAACCGATGTCAATGATTTTATTTTCGTTGTTTACGGGGCGCGCCTGCGTTAAGAGACCGTGAAGATGTAAAACGTTCGTGCTTCCTGCGCGTTCGTGTAAGTTGTCTACGTTTTGTGTTATGATTTTAACCTCAAAATATTTTTCAAGCTCGGCTAGAATTTTATGACCGTCATTAGGTTGTGCTTTCTCAAGTTGAGTTCTTAAATCGTTATAAAAATCTGTAACAAGTTTCGGATTTCGATACCAGCCTTCAATGCTAGCGACGTCTTCGACGCTATAAGTTTCCCATAAGCCGCCGGAGTCTCTGAAAGTTTTGAAACCGCTTTCCGCACTGATACCCGCGCCTGTTAAAACGACAAGACGTTTTTTATTTTCGCTCATGAAATTTTAATCTCCCTGTATAATTAAAAAATTAATTAATGATAGCATAAAGAATTAACAAAATTTATTTCATTATGAAGGAGAAAATTATAATTGCGTTTCAAAGAGAGTTTTACATTTTTAAAACGTTTTGCAGATTCGCCGCGCAAAATCGGAAGCGTAACGCCAAGTTCAAAATTTTTAACGCGAGCAATGCTTGAGAGGGTTGATTGGGAGAACGCGAATTATATTGCTGAACTCGGAGCCGGCACGGGAGTTTTCACGCGCGAGATAGTCAAGTGCGCAAGACCTGACGCAAAAATTTTAGTTTTTGAAATTGATCCGGCTTTACAAAAATTAATCCGCGACGAACACCCGGAGCACAAGGGCCTCTCACTGCACAGCGACGCGCAAGAACTTTACAAATATATGAAGGACAACGGAATTGAAAAATTAGATTTTGTAATTTCGAGTTTGCCGTTTACGGTGCTGCCGCCGAAGATGACCGTGAGAATTTTAGATGCTGTTATGAAATCGTTAAAGCCCGGCGGACATTTCGTAGCTTATCAATATTCCTCGATCATGAAACACGTTTTGAAAAAAAAATTTTCGCATATTAAAACACGATGGGTAGCGTTTAATATTCCGCCTGCGTTCGTTTATGATTGTTGGAGATAAATTTTAGAAAAGAATAAAAAATGGCGGAAACGCAGAGATTCGAACTCTGGGAGGATTGCTCCTCTTACGCTCTCCAAGCGCACGCCTTCGACCGCTCGGCCACGTTTCCGTCCTTCAAAAAAGACTTGCGAATTATAGCACAAAAAATTATTTTTCAATAATGAATTACATTTCCTGTTGCTCTAATTCGTTTGATGACGTCTTCGGCTTCGGGACTTGTAAAAAATTTATATGTTGTCGCCGGCACGAGGTCTTTAATTTTCTCTAAGCTGCCGTCTTTGATAGCTTGCCTGACGTTTGATGCGCTTATGATTTCGCCCTGCGATTCTTTCCGCGGAACGATTACGCATTTAATTCCATGCTCAGGAAGTTTCTCGGCCATAATCTTGTTATAAATCCCTGTAACTAAGCTCTTAGGCTCTTCGCCGACGTAACGAGAATTAATTCCCAGGGTCGCAGCGATTCGGACAAAGACACTTAAATCTAAATTTGCGTGGCTCTCAATGACGGCGCTGTCGTCTTTTTGAAAATAACTTGGGAAAGTTGCGCTGCTGATTATATATGGGCCTGTGTCATGATAAATTAAATTTTTAAGATGCGCGGTGCCCTCCATGATTAATTTTTTGCGGACTTCAAACGGAACAAGCGAAGCATCTTCGCTGACCATGAAGACGTGAACAAAATCATTTTCGGCGGCGGCCTTCTCGACTAAATATAAATGTCCGAGCGTGAAAGGATTTGCGTTTAACACGAGCGCGGCAATTTTTTCGCCATCTTTTTTTGTTTTCGCGAGTTCGTCAAGATAATCACTGAAGCCTGTGCGCCTGTTCTCCATGAAGACAATTTGATTTTCGATTCTGACGATTTCATAAAATCCAAGGTCGCCAAAAAATTTTGCGGAATTGCACTTTGTGTATAAGAAGACATGATAAATCTTTCTGTCGTATTCATATTGAACAAGATGAGAAACAATTTCATTCATTAGGCCTTCGCCTTGATGTTCGTTGCTGACGGCCATACAGCGCAAAGTGTTTCCGAAGCAGCTTCCTGTAGCAATGATATTATAGTTTTCGTCATAAATCGCGCACGTGTAATCAAGATTTTTGTCGCGCCTGATGCCCTCGTGCAAAAGTAATTTTTCAATTTCGGCGTTGGCGCGTTTATCTGAAGGATATATTTTGGAAACGGAATACTCCGACATTTTTTATAAAAACCTCCTGGAAAATTTGTTGACAAAAATTTTAAACATTGTGATATAATTGCGCAAGTTTTGAGAGAAACGAGAAAATTTTAAGGAGAATTGGCCGAGTGGTCGATGGCGGTTGACTTGAAATCAATTGAGGTGCAAGCCTCCGGGGGTTCGAATCCTCCATTCTCCGCCAGAATGTAATTCGGTAAGACCGATTTAGAATAGAAACTCGCTGAATAAGCGAGTTTTTTGCTTATTAAAATTCGCTTAACGTAAAATAAAATCGCTAAGTCAAAAATTACACCGTATAGCATTTCCAATAGACATGTAGGCAATATCTCCCTTCATTTTTGCTCACGAAGTTCTGACCGTTTAATTCCAAGTCGGTGAGCTGTGTTCCATCAGCCAGCGTAATCTCGAACGCGTTTTTCTTTGTTTCTTTTGCCATTTTGGTTTCCTCCCAAACAATGAAATATAAAGTTGTGAAATGTTGTAAATTTGCCGGTGCGACATTCGTTTATAATTGCCGCAAATCCAGCTTTTGAAAATATTTTCAATCTCGTCTAATGTAATTTTTCCAGCGTCAAGAAGCCGTTTGTATGCTTTGAGTTTTCGACGCTCGCGAGTAATTGATTTTTGATTGATTTTACGAATTACTCTGCCCGTGTCCGTAAGGCTGTAGCCGTTCTGTAAGTGCCGATAAAAGCTCGATAGTTTTACAATTCTAGTCTTGCGTTCATTGATGATAATTCCAAAATTTTCAGCAATGGCCTTGAAATTTTCAAGCAAATTATTCAAGCGTTCTCTGTTGTCGGCTATCGCGTAAAAATCGTCTGTGTATCGTCCGTAGCCGTGAATACCCGCAACAATTTTCGCGTAATTATCCAATCTATACGGAAATACAATTCCGATATTCTGTGAAGCTTGATTGCCGATGTCAACGCCCTTGTTCAGAAATTTTTCGCCCGTAAGCAAATTTTCATCAACGCCAAAATTTAACATAGCGTCAACTTTGCCTGTGTACATAGCTCTAATCTCTTCATCAGAAAATCGGCTGACATCGACGCGGAACGTCTCAAAAATTCCGATTAAAATTTTCCATGCCATTTTTAAATCTTCGATTGGAAAATCTGAACGCTTCAAGAAATGCGCCAAAACTTTTGAGCAAATATCGTGTCTTATGTTCGCATAGTAGCCTGAGAAATCACCGAGCAAAATATACCCATCATTAGTTTTATATTTTTTGTAATAATCTCGCAGGTGTTTTTCAAAGCGTTCTCGATGAAAACTCACTCCCTTGCCCTTGCGGCTTGCTCCGTTGTCGTGAATTAAATACTTATCGAGGCACGGCGTTAAAATATTGTCGCAAATTATGTGATTAACGACCTTGTCGGCCATCGAGTTATTTGTAACAAAACGAGTTTTACCGCGCTCTTTCAAGACAAATTTATTGCCCGGAGCAGGTTTGTAAGTTCCATTTTTCAACGACTTCTGCAACATCGCTGTATAAAGCAAGTGATTAACCTGATACAACTGTGTAACGTATCTGTCGCAATCACCGCTCTTTATGGCAAGCCGCATAGCCTCATAAATCACATTAGCATCATGAAAAATCATAAAAAATTAGACCTCCTCTGTCTCTTAGAGAAAAGTCTAAACCATCTGCGCTCATGAACAAGAGGCGAACGCCATTAGCATTGGACGCGTTGTTGTAGTTGCAGTTGCCGTTGTTGTTGACATTGGCGGAATGCGTTTATAGTGAATCCAAGTGAAAAACTATAAATGTAATATAATAATTATATAGCATATACTCTTAAATTTTGTCATGATTTAGATACCGCTATCATTGTAGCTTTTCAAATGTGGTGACTATAAAAGAAAATCCGATGCCGTCGTTTACTTTCCTTGAAAAGTTCATCAAGCGAGTATGGCATATTACAAAATCCTTTCATGCAAATAATGTCGAAAGTTCATCAACGTTAAGTCCGGCCCTGATTCCGAAGCGAGTTAAAACGAAATCGTATTTAGCCGGGTCTTCAGGACAAATTTTTTTGAAGCCTTCGGTTATTTCGATTGCGGTTTTCAAGTCTGCGTTCTTTCGATTTGTGAAGCCGAGCCTCTGCGCTATGTTGTGCATGTGCGTATCAGTCGGGACAATTAAGTCAGAAGGTTTTATGACCTTCCAGCCGCCGGGGTCAACATCATCATGACGAACTAGCCACTTTAGATATAAAAATAATCTCTTGCAAGCGCTGCCGTCCTTAGGAGCTGTAACTAGAGAAAACGCGCCGGGCTTTTTATTTTTTGAAAGCGCGTCAGAAAATTTATCTAACGCCGAAAAAATATTTTCTGAATCATTCATGCATTTTTCAAAAAATTTTTCGAGCGTGCCGAACTCTTTTATAATTTTTGAAATATTAGCGAGTAAATTATTAATGTCTTCGCCGGTCGTGAATCTGTGTTTGAAAGTTTCAGGGACGATATTAAAATTTTCGTTCGTGATTAAAAATTCGTGCGGCGACTCCGTGAGACACGATAAAACTTTATCGACGCTCTTCATAATTTGAGCAACGCGTCCATATGCAAGCGAAGCCGCAACAAGTCCGACAATTTCTAAATCGCGAATGTCTTTATATTCATATAAAAAATATAAAGGGTCTGGATTAATTAAATTTTTGCGCTGATAAACGTAATAAAGACCTTCAAGGAATGCTTTTAATTTTTCGTTATTCATGTCGAAATTTATAAAAAACAGGGAAGCCTGATTTCTTCAAAACTTCCCTGCGATCTGCGTGTATGTGGTTAGCTGTTTAACGTGCTGCGAGTTCGCGGTCAACAGTATAGACTCCGTGTTTGTCGCTTCCAAGAAATTCCAGCTTGCTGACGATGCTGCCGGTGTTGTCTTCTTCTTCCATTTGTTCATTTACGAACCATTGAAGCATTGAAAGAGTAGCGTAATCTTTTTCGCTTGAAGCTAAATCTACAAGTTTATAAATTCTTGAAGTTACATACTGCTCGTGAGAATAGGCCGTTTTGAAAACTTCAAGAGCGTCGGCATAAGCTTCTTTCGGCTTTGCGATTTCCGGGATTATGACGCGCGCTCCGCGTTCGTAAAGATAATCAATAAATTTTTCAGCGTGCTCGACTTCTTCTTTATATTGTTTCTTCATCCAGTGGGCCATGCCTTCGAGTCCTGCGTCTTCAAAGTAGGCCGACATAGCGAGATAAATATAAGCCGAGTCAAATTCTGCTTTTATCTGGTCATTAATGGCCGCGACCATTGCGTCAGAAATTTTCATGCTTTACGCCTGAGCTTTCCAAAGTCCGTGCTTGTTGCAAAATTCGCGCATTGTTGAACCTGATTTCGCGCTCCCGAACTCCGCCGCCGGCTCTTCACCCGGTTTAAGGAACTGACGGCAAACTCTCTCGCCATTGATGACTTCGATCCATTCGATATAATGATCGTCCTGCATTGGGTGAGCTACGCTTCCGACTTTGACTTTTGAGCCTTCGAGGACTGGAACGTGTTTTTCCTGAGCCGCGTCGGTTGTGTTCTCTTTAAGTTCTTTCATCGGTTCGCCGCAACATACGAGCTGACCGCCGCCAACATGTAAAACTTCAACAATGTTTCCGCATTTTGCGCACTTGAATACGCTTAACTTTTCCATAATTTTTTACCTCCATAAATTTTTTTGGGCATTATAATAAACTTAAATCAAAATTTTTAACACGAAGAAATTACGCAAAAGGAGAAAAAAATTTTTATGAAACGTTCAAAGGGATTTACGCTATCTGAAATTTTAATAGCGCTGGTTATACATTCGATTTTTATTTTGATGCTGGGCGGAACGTTTTACACTTTGCTTTCGTTTGGCTCAAAATCTCAAATGGTGATGACGGCTCGCGAACGAGGTCAAAGGGTCGTGAATTATATCGGCTCACGAATCGAACGTGCGGGGCTGGGAATGTGGGCCTTAGAAAGCTCAAAAGAGATTCGAGAGGCTCTAGAGCCTTTGACGAAAGAATCAGGCCGACCCCTTTATAATAAGAAATATCCTTTAACTTTGCCTGTGGTTATCACATATGAAGATAATGACGATATTGCAAATGATAGTTTGAAAGATGCGCCCATCAAGAAAAAAAATGAAATTACGCACGATAATAAAGATAAAGATATAATTTGTGGAAATGTTTTAACTTTGCTTTACGCAGAACGTAACATGGACACTGGCGAAAATATACTAGGCATGAAAGAGGAAGATAAAACTCCTATACTTATAATTATGACAGTTAGTCCTGATAATCAAAGCGCTGATATTTCAGCTGGAGTAGAAAAAACATTTAAATTTCTTGATTTTTCAGTAAATCATTATAAGAATTCAAAATTTGTTTATGATGGCTCAAGCCCGAGACGAAATATTAATAACTGGGCATTATTAAGCGGAAGTGGTATTCCATTCTCAACGCAAGGCACAACAAAAATTAATGGAGTAGATGTGTATGGAATAATATTGAAGGCATATAAGAACGCGACAGTATATGACGGAGATGAATTAATGTATTTGAAGTGCCGAAGAATCTTTGCTGAAAATCCGCGCACTTATGACCGCAATCACGGCGTTAATGTAAAACAGCTTAAAGTTCAGAAACTAAATGACACAAGCTGGACTTCCTCAAAATGCAGAGTCAATCCTTACGAATTTGGAATCTTAGAAATTTACATGGAACTCGACACGCAGACAAATATTTTTAATTTGTGGGTCTTATCGACCGGCGGACAAGATAGAATGACACATGAAAAGCCTCACGAATGGCCAGAAATTGCACGTTGGAGCGACGAATATAAATCTCAAGTTCTTTATGTCTCAAAAGGGACTTGGAAATTAAAAAATCTTCACCCGAATTTTAAGTGGAATTAAAAAATTTTTTTAGATATTTTTATATAATCGTGAACATAAAACGAGATGAATATTGAGTGAAGACTTTATTTGCGGAAACACTGCGGAGACTGCGTGAGGAAAAAGGGCTTTCTCAGAAACAGCTCGGAGAAAAATTGTTTGTTACCCATTCAACCGTTGCGCGTTGGGAGAGTGCCAGCCGTCTGCCGGACGCTACGATGATTGTACGTCTTGCAAATTTATTCGGCGTGGACATCAACAGCCTGTTCCAACTTGCGGCTCAGAGCGAAGAAAGCCCGAACGTCATCATTGTGGACGACAGCAAGATCATACTCTCCGACGGTCTAAGTGTCCTTGGCGAGGTCATGCCGAATGCTACAATCACTGGCTTTATTTGGCCATTGGAAGCAATCGAATACGCAAAAATAAATAGGGTTGCACTGGCTATTCTGGATATTGAACTTGGCACGGCAAGTGGCCTTGACCTATGCAAAACGCTGCTTGAAATTAATCCTCGCACAAATATTGTATTTCTTACAGCCTACGCGGATTACTCGCTTGATGCATGGAAGACGGAAGCTAGCGGCTTCATGCTCAAGCCGTTGGTCATTGATGACGTAAAAGCACAGCTTAAAAAATTGCGTTATCCGTTTTTATGGGGGCTTCCCGATTCTTACGCCCCACGCCTGCGGAGTTGAACGTTACGCCATACTTAAAGAGCATTTCGCGGAGGGCGGAGAATCAGCTGAGGGAGATTGACATAGCCGAAATATGGGTAGCCGTTATCGCGTTCTCGCTGATAGAAATGCGTTTTTCACGATTATACTTCCACAACAGGTGCATTGACAAAAAAAAATTGAGGGAATAAAATAAAACATGTTTTGAATAATTTTGGGGCTGTAGCGCAGTTGGGAGCGCGCGACATTCGCATTGTCGAGGCCGGGAGTTCGAATCTCCTCAGCTCCACCAGATAATAATTCGGATTATTCCGTTGAAATATAAAAAACCGTCGATAAGGCGGTTTTTCTGTTATTATTACAAACTTAGAAAAAATCAACTTCTGGACATTATGGCCAGAAGTTGATTAGCCGCGCGGGTGGGTGGGTGGGAGCGCGGCGCTCCAAAGCTTGAGCTTTATTCAGCGTCTTTGACTGCGATCACAGGAGCGTATAAATCTCCTTCGTTTAGCCAGACTGAAATTAAAATTTCGTTTTCGCCGTTGGTCTTCGTGATTTCTGCTCCCGTCATATCGAAAAATTCTGCGATTTCGTCATCGTCATTTTCATTTCGATTCTTCGGAAACGCAAACCAGAATAATTTCTGCTCGGCTTCGATTTCGTCATCAAACTCAACTTCAAAATCATACATACCGCTTTCAGAAACGCTTATCTCTGGCAACACTGCTGCAATCGTGTAATCTTTCAGTGTGTCAAGTTCATAGCTCCCGAGCGATTTAATGCTGCGTTCGCCGCCAAGTCTGACAACTTGCGAATCTATCGTCGTGTTATCGTCTGATACTTCATTTTCGTTTACAGCTATGTCATCTTCGCTTGCTGAAGTCGAATCACCGAGGCTTTCAACCGCACTATTATTCTCTTCTGTAGTAGCCGCTTGAATTTGAAGCGTGATTTTCTTTGTCGCTTTACCGTCAGCATTCGTAGCTGTAACAGAAATATTAACTTTCTTGCCCGTATCTGGAACAGTTCCAGATACAACAGCTTTATAATCGCCAGTTTGTGTCAGCTCGAAGCCGTTCACTTTTGCCATAGAGAATGTAATATCTTTCGTGCCTGTAGCCGTAAACTCAAGGCTGACTTTTTGTCCGGGCGTTACGGTCATACTTGTATCAGTCGGAGCTGTGATTGCTGGTTTTGTTCCAGTCACTATAAATTTGATTTTTTTCGTTGCAGTCCCGGCGACATTTGTTGCAGTTATTGAGAGTGGAAGCCCTTTAATCGATTTCGTGGGCGTGCCGGTGATTGCGGCGGTGCCTGCGGCAGCGTCAAACGTAAACGACAATCCTAAATCTGCAAGCGCATTAATTCCGAATTTTTCTTTATCAGCGTCATCGATTGAGCAGTCGAACGAAATCGGCCTCGTACCCGTAGCAGAAATTTGCGAACCCGTATATTCGGTATCAACTTGGCTTTTTGCGAGCGAAGCTTTAATTTTCGGCGCAACGCCTTTCACTTTAAGTTCAAAAGTTTTCACATCGCTGCTGCCTGCAATATTATAGGCAATTACGTTCAGTGAGTAAGTATCTGCTGATGTAGGAGTGCCAGTAATTGTCGCGTTATTTCCCTTTGTGGTTACGTTTAAAGTGTCGGGCAAACCAACAATATCCCATGATATAGGCCCTGTGCCCTTGGCCGCGAACTTGGTGTTATATTTCTTGCCCGTTGTCCCTTCAGAAATTTTTGTTGTTGTTATTGTTGGAATCTGATACACAGTAAACGGAACTTTTAAAGAAGCTTTCCCGCCGCTGTTAGAGACTTTTAAATTGATCTTAGCGTTCTTAGCTTGCGTTGGTGTTCCTGTGAGTTTACCTGACGAGCTTAAAGTCATTCCTTTAGGAAGAGCTGAAGCCGTCCATGTAACCGGTTCCGTGCCTTCTGAAAGTTCAAACTGATAGCCTGCGTACTCCTGACCAGCTACACCGTATCCAAGAAGATTTGTATCAGGCTCCGCGATTACGGGCGGCGTGGCTTTAATCTTGAGTTTTATATTTTTTGTTACAGGAGCGTTATTATATTCTGTGAAAATATTTTGTGCAGTAAGCTTAACGATAAAATCACCTGCTTCTGTCGGAACACCGGAAATTTTCCCCGCCGAGTCCATCGACAAACCTTTAGGCAACCCATCGACATCAAGAGATATTGGTGTCGTTCCTGAGAGTTTAATCTGAGCGCTGTAATCTTTGTTTATATTTCCGTCTGTTAATTTTGAAGTCGAGACCTTTGGCTTAGCAGGCTTGGCGTTGATTATGATATTTACGCTTGCCGTTATTTCGCCCGCGGCAGTATTTGCTGCGACTGTAAGGTTCGCGGTCTCTTTTTTCGTAGGCTTACCCGAAATTACTCCCGTTGAAGCGTTCAATGAAAGGCCTTTCGGCAATTTCCCACTACTGATACTCCAAGTAGCGTCTATGGTAGAGGAAAGTTCAAGAGTTCCGCTGAACGCATACGAAGCATAGCCGATAAGTTCTGTCGTTGTGATCGTCGGTTTCTCAATAATTTTTAGAGTGAAGTTTTTTGTATCGTCGCCTTCGTCATTATGAGCCTTAACTGTGAACGAAAAATCGCCACTTGTTGTCGGAGTCCCTGAAATTATGCCGTTGCTCGCGCCGAGCGTAAGACCATCAGGCAAACTGCCACTTTCTAACGACCACTCAATCGGGCGCGTACCCGAGGCCGAAATTTTTGCACTATATGCGCCATTCACGAAACCGTCCGGAAGACTCGAAGTCGTAATTTCAGGCGGACCTGACGCAGAATCTTTTTGAGTAAAAGCTCTCACGCAAGTGTTATAAGAATTTGTTCCCGAACTCCAAGATGTTCCCGCAGCTGAAATAAAACTTCCTGCTTCAAACGTTGCATTATCGGAGAAGCCGCTGTTTTTGGATTCGACCGGAATTGTATCGGTATTTGTAAATTTAATTACGACTGAAAAATATTCGCCGTTCGTCAAATTTACAGGCGTGTCGAGTTTCACAGTGTGATAACCAACATAAGGTTCGCTGCCTGTCTGATGAGATTGCGAACTTCCGTTAATTGGACTTGAAGACGGCATCGAAGTCATACCTGTGTAAACGTCGATTTCATAATTAATATTATTATCTGGCGTGTAAAATGCGACTTCGGTCAAGATTTCGCCATCGCGTTCAGACTGAAAGACATTCGCAAAATAAGCTTGAGAGCTGTTACTATATGATCGAGTGCCGCACCAGCCGAGCGCGTCATAATAATAAGCCTTCATGTCGTCGTTATATTGTTCAACGATAAATGAAGTTCCATCTCTTAAAGTCTGTTCATATGACATCCAGAAATATCCATTGTCGCCCCACGAAGTCCCCCACGAATTTTTTACAAGCCACGCACCATCACTTGAAGGCTGAGTTTTAAAATTTGTCTTTGAAAAATTATCGTTCCAGCCGACGAGCATAACCGCGTGCCCCGTTCCGCTGTTCGTGGAATAAAAGGCCGTTCCGTTGCTTGTTTTGTTATAAGCCGAATCGTCATTTTTGTAACTCGCAACGACCGCGCCGTTATTAATAATTCGATTCTTGACTACGTCGCGCGCGGCTTTACTTCGGTTTATATTGTCGGAATCGTCCTCTACAACAAAATTTAAATAATAAACATCAGTAACTCGTAATTGCGGCGTATACGTGTCGGGAGTCGCTGCTGAAGGCTGACCGCTATATGGGACATCGGTTTCAGAGGCAGGGCCTTCAAGTCTTGAATACAGAGCCGTGGGATAAAAAGAATTTCCTCCCTGCGACATAACGGTCGAGAAATTCGCGCTAGAAAGATTTTTGAAAGCCTTCGACTTGTCGGAATTTTTGAACGTGAACCAAGCTAAGTGCATTTCAGAAAGATCAAGAGTCGTTCCATATTTCGTAAGATAATTTGATTCCATTGCGCCAATCGACGAGAAAGCCCAGCACGTATTATTAGAACCTTGATTTTTTACGGGCGTTACACGATTTTCATTTCTTAAATCGAAAGTTGCATCGCTGGCGCTAGCGCCGTCGTTTCTAACAGTGGGCGAGCTTTCAGGAATTAAATTCGGCGGATTATTGAGCGTATAAGATAAATCGATTGGGAAGGGCACAACTCCGTCCTTGTCTTCGTCAGGTAGCGCTTGCCATTCAAGAAACTCTTTCGATAATGGCAGCTCGGTCGCTTTAATTTCTGCCTCCGCAAATGCCGAAACTGAAAACAAGCACAGTAACGCTGACACCGTAATCATAAACCAAATTTTTTTTTGCACGATAAAATCTCCTTTCGAGTTTCAAGTTTTGATAATGAGCACGATAAATATTAAAATTATTTTCGGCGTTTTTCAAAATATATTTTATAAAAGGAGAAAAATTTTTTATGCGATTATTCATAACGACACTTTCATTATTAAGCGTTATAGGCTTCGGGTATGCGCTTGCGGGCTACGGGAGTTCTTTAATAGGCGGCGCGATTAATTCCGGCTATGTGATAAAAGGACTTGGCGCAGGATTTTTTTGTGGTGGGCTCGCTATGTTTTTGTGGTACAGACATAGAGGAGATTTTTTTGAATAAAAGATTAAAATTCAATTTGCTATAATTTAGCCTTGCTCTAAAATCAAAAAATTTCAAGAGGACACCGCGAATTTTATGAAACAAGAATTTGAATCTGAAAAAGAAATTTATAGATACGTAGATGAATGTTTGCAATATTATCCCGCCAATATCACAAGAATCGGGGTTTTACAAAAAGATTTACAAATTCTGCGTGCTCGCGGCGACGTTCAAGCACAAAACTACGTGAAAATCTATAACAACGACTCGCGGACAACTCCTTCTGACCCGGTGGCCGAGTATGTTTATCAGATTCAAAGAATCGAAGCCGAAATCGAACGCCTCAAACGAATTACAGAGCCTTTAACAAAAATGATTCAGGACCTTAAAACGCCTTATGCCACGGACGCTTCGTTAAATTCAGATTTTATAAAAATTTTGGGACTTCATTATTTCGGCCGCAATCCTTTAACCGGGATTCTTGACGCTACAGGCTGGAGCCGCGCCGGATTTTTTAGAAAAAAAAAGCAGCTCTCGGAACTTGCCCGGAGCTACTTGGGTATCATAAGTTAAGTTAAATTTGAAAGGAAGCCGTTAAGACCGTGCCTTCGCCTGGTGCAGATTTAATTTTAAAAGTTCCTCCCATTAAAGACATTCTCTCTGTCATGCTTGCAAGTCCTCGATGACCTTCGACCCTCAAAGTTTCGTGATTTATTTTTTCGGCCTCAAAGCCGCAGCCGTTATCCATAATTTCAAGCGTAATATTTTCGCAACTGTCTTTGCGTAGCTGAATATGAATTTCAGTAGCCTCGCCATGTCGCACAGCGTTTGAAACGGCCTCTTGAACAATTCGCAGCAAAGAAAGCGACTTTTCGTTATCGAGTTCGAGTTCTCGGCTGCCGTCATCAAATTCAAAATCCGCACTAACTTGAACATCATAAACTTGCGATAATCGTTCGGCCAATTCCGTCAACGCTTCGACAAGTCCTAAATCCATCCACGGTGGTGCGAGTTCATCACACAAGGCGCGGAGTTCACGAACGACACTTTTAGCGATCGTTTCAGTTAATTTTATTCTGGAAATGTCAACGACGTTCTCGTCGTCAAGTGTCATATGAAGTTGCTGCACAAGAGCCGTAATGTCCTGTAAAGGCCCGTCGTGAATTTCGCGAGCCATATCGACGCGCTCACGTTCTTGAGCCTGAACGATGTCGCGGACATAACGATTTCGCAAATTATCTCGCTCAACCGCAGCCAGTGCGAAACGTCTTAAAGCGCTATGCACGCTGTCGATTTCTTTAACGGCGTCTTTGTCTAGCTGCTCTGGAACATCGCGCCCGAGGGACATGTTATCAATTTCAGCGACGAGAGATTTCAACGGATTCACAAGACGGCTCCACAAAAGTTTTATCGCGATGAAACTGCTCAACGCTATCAAGACCAACAAGAACGGCCACACGCGAACGACTCCGACAAGTCCGCCAAGTAATTGTTTCCATGAGACCGCCGCAACGACATAACCGCCTCCCGTTCGCTTAACAGGATATACAGCAAGCGTATATTGAGCGCCGCCCCTATCTTCGATTTTCACAGCTTGACCGATGGGCAAATCGTTCCGCCATATATTAGCGATGTTCATTGCGCCCGGCGAAGCAATGACTACGCGACCGTTGTTATCAATCAAGGCTACCCAGCCGGGAATAGAAGGCCCCCATGAAAAAAACGGGAAGCGCGTGAAGTCGTTCAACATTGAGAAACTCCAGACTTCGGAATTTGAGCTTAAGTGATACGACATGCTCTCAGCTAAATCCAGAACGTAAGAACTAACAGCGGCCTCCATCGCACGCTCCTGACTGACCATGCCGGCCACAGCAACGAGTAGGACAGCCACCGAAGGCAGCACTAAAGCACATAATAAAAAGGCCAGAAAATTAGCTCTTGGCCTTGCAAAAAAATTTCTAATTCGTGAAAACATAAATTAAAATCCGTTATTCGTCTTCAAGAAGCTCTTCGAGGGTTACAACTCCATACTTCAAAGCTAATAATAAAGCTTCAGTTTTATTGCGTGAGCCGAGCTTGTCATAAATCGAAGCTAGATGTGTCTGCACAGTTCTTTCACTTATGAAGAGCCGACGCGCTACTTCTTTGCTTGAAAGTCCTTTGGCTGCAAGCAGCAAAACTTCGCGCTCTCTCGTTGAAAGTTGTTCAGGGATAAAATCGTCCATGCCCATAACTGACGCCACCTCCGGATCTAAATACAAACCGCCTTTCGCTACCGTGTTAATAGCCGTGGTCAGTTCCTTCGGGCTTACGGTCTTGAGAACGAAACCACGAGCACCGGCTCTCAATGACGCGATCACGTATTGTTGAGCGTCGTAAGAAGTCAACATTAAAATAGCAGTCTTTAATCCTTCAGACTTGACCTTTTGTGCGACTGATACGCCGTCCATTTCTGGCATTCGGATATCAAGCAAAGCGACATCGGGTGAAAGAGTTTGAATTTTTTCCCACGCTTCGACGCCGTCTTCAGCTTCGGCGACAAGTTCAAAACTCGGTTCGCGTCGAACAAATTCAGCAATACCGGAACGAGTTAAAGGGTGGTCATCAGCAAGTAAAATTTTTATAGCCATTTTTATAAAATCATCTCCATATTAAGCTATTTTAGCATTCCGATTTCTTTTTCAACGGGCCGCAAGGCAATTATCGTTTCATTAATTACATCATCGAGAGGCATGTTCATTTTTTCCGCGCCTTGTTTAATAATTTCGCGATTGACGCCGCGCGCAAAGGCTTTATCTTTCCATTTCTTCTTTACTGATTTTAATTCCAAGTCTGCGAGCGATTTTGACGGACGCACAAGCCCGGCTGTGATTACGAGTCCGGTTAGTTCGTCAATAGTGAACAAAGTTTTTTCGAGATTATTTGAAGGCTCAACGTCCGTGCAAATTCCAAAGCCGTGAGATTGAACAGCGTGAATAATATCTTCATCTACGCCAGCTTCGCGCAACAAGTCCGGAGCAACGTGGCAATGACGCTCGGGAGTGTCTGCTGTCATTTCCCAATCTATATCGTGAAGAAGGCCAACAACTCCCCACAAGTCCGGATCTTCGTGATAGAGCTCTGCGAAGTGTCTCATGGTGCTTTCGACGGCGATAGCATGATGAATATGTGATTCGTCTTTGTTATATTTTTTCACGAGGCCAAGCGCCTCTTCTCGTTTCGGTATCAAAATTTTTCCTCCTGAGTTTTCTTAATTTAAGTTAGCTATTTTAATGTTATAATAACACAAATGATTTTTAGAAATAAAAATATGTTTTGGTCACTACTTTGGTCACTACAGAAATCTTAAAATTTTCTTTTCATCATCGAAACTCACAAATATGATTTTCAAAATAGAATTGCAATAAAAAAACAGCCACGTTAAAAAAGTGAATCACGAAGTGGCGAGGGGTACAATTTAAAGTGTTTTGACTATAAGATTATAATTTCAAAAAACTTTATACGGAGAAAAATTTTAATGAACGAAAACATAATCATTATAAATTGCGGCTCACAGTTTACGCAATTAATCGCGCGACGTTTACGAGAGATGAAAATCCACAGCGTGATTCTAAATTGGGACGTGTCAGCCGAGATTTTAGAATCATATTCGCCAAAGGGCATAATAATTTCCGGCGGCCCGGACAGCGTCAACGAACCTGACGCTATAGCAGTCGATAAAAAAATTTTTGACTTCGGTTGCCCTGTGCTTGGAATTTGTTACGGAATGCAATTAATGGCTAAGACTTCCGGCGGCGTTGTGAGTTCCGGAACTTCTTCAGAGTACGGAGTAACATCAATCAAACGAAACGAAAATAGCTCCGCGCTCTTGAAGAATCTTCCAAGCGAGATTAACGCTCTTATGAGCCACGGCGATCACGTTTCAAAATTGCCGGCCGGGTTCATAGCGACATCATCGACATCTGGCGGCGTTGTTTCATCATTTGAGAACGCGAACAAAAAATTTTTCGGCCTTCAATTTCACCCCGAAGTCGTTCACACTGAACACGGCGAAGAGATTTTAAGAAATTTTGTTTTTGATATTTGCGGCTGCGTTGGCGATTGGGATTTGTCAAATTGGGTCGAAAAAACGATAGCGGACATTAAAAACAAAGTCGGCGATAAAAAAGTAGTATGCGGATTATCCGGCGGCGTTGATTCGAGCGTCGCGGCTGTTCTCGTTAATCGCGCAATCGGTGAAAATCTTCAGTGCGTTTTTGTTAATCACGGTTTAATGAGACTGAATGAGCCGGAACAAGTTATGGCGCAATATAAAGCTCTTGGCCTAAATGTCATTTACGTTGATGCTTCAGAAAAATTTTTGAGCGAACTCGCCGGCGTTACAGACCCTGAACAAAAAAGAAAAATCATCGGACGTTTATTTATTGAAGTCTTTGAAGCCGAAGCTAAGAAAATTAAAAATGCCGAATGGCTCTTGCAAGGGACAATTTATCCTGACGTCATAGAAAGCGGAATGAAAGGCAAGAAAGGCGCAGCGTTAATAAAATCTCATCACAACGTCGGCGGACTTCCTGAAAAAATGAACTTGAAGCTGCTCGAACCGTTGCGCGACTTATTCAAAGATGAAGTTCGTGAGCTTGGAAAGATTATCGAAATGCCCGAAGAAATTATTTTGCGTCAACCGTTCCCCGGGCCGGGCCTCGCTGTGCGTTGCTTAGGAGAGATAACGAAGGCGCGGCTTGACGTTTTGCGCGAAGCGGACGCGATTTTCAGGGAGGAATTAAAAGAGGCCGGGCTTTATAAAAATATTTGGCAAGCGTTCTGCGTTTTGTTGCCGGTGAAGTCGGTCGGTGTCATGGGCGACAGTCGAACTTATAACGAAGTTATAGTTTTGCGGGCGATTAATTCACAAGACGCAATGACGGCGGAATGGTCAAGAATCGATTTTGATGTTCTCGATAAGATTTCAAAACGAATTTGCAACGAAGTCAAAGGCATAAATCGTGTCGTCATGGACGTAACCTCAAAGCCGCCTGCAACGATCGAATGGGAGTAAAAAAGTTAGGAATTAGGAGTGAGGTGTTAGGAGTTAAAAAAAATTCCTACTTCCTAATTCCTCACTTCAAATTATTTTTTCTTTAAGAACAGTCCTAAGCAAATTAACATTGCCATTTCTATATAACTTGCGCTATAATTAGTCTCACCAGAAAAACCAAGGCTCTGCCATTCATTTACAGCAGAGATAGTTGGTATTTTGCCTAATGCCACAAACGATATTAACGTAATCGCAAAAATAAAAATCAAAAACTTTCGCATCTAAAAAACTTCCTTTCTTAAATCTTAATTTTATTTTATTGAGTAAAAATTTCATCTTTTACCTATACCAGATTATCGACAATATTTTTGAAAAATAAAAAAATCAGCCGCGATTTTCATCACGACTGACTAATGTTCAGACTATACTTATAAAATTTCTTAACGTGATAACAACGTGAGCATGACGCCCGCAGCAACTGCTGTTCCGATAACGCCGGCAACGTTCGGGCCCATAGCGTGCATTAATAAGAAATGACCCGGATATTCTTTCTGTACGCAACGCTGAACAACACGCGCCGCCATAGGCACCGCTGAAACTCCTGCCGCGCCGATCATCGGGTTAATCTTGCCGCCGGAAAGAATTTTCATAATCTGACCGAAGACAAGTCCGCCGAATGTACTGAACGCAAACGCCACAAGGCCAAGCGCGATAATCGCGAGTGTTCCAACAGTAAGGAATCTATCCGCGGCCATCGTCGAACCGACTGAAAGAGCTAAGAAAATCGTAACGATATTCATTAATTCGTTCTGGGCAGTGTTGCTAAGTCTGTCTGTAACGCCGCACTCTCTTAAAAGATTTCCAAACATCAAAGTTCCGACAAGTGGCACGCACGCCGGAAGAATTAATCCTGAAACGACGGTGCAGATAATCGGGAATAAAATTTTCTCGCGTTTGCTGACCGGACGAAGCTGTCCCATGACGATGCCACGGTCTTTCTTTGAAGTCATGAGATAGATAACAGGCGGCTGAATCATAGGCACGAGCGACATATAGCTATAAGCAGCAACTGCGACCGCTCCTAAAATTTGCGTCTGTCCAAGCATGACCGTTAAATAAATACTCGTCGGGCCGTCCGCTCCTCCGATGATGGCGATACTAGCAGCTTCTTTAATGTTGAATGACACAAGGCCATTTGTTAAAGCGCCGAGCCAGTTCGCACCGATGAAGGCCACGAACACGCCGAACTGTGCCGCCGCACCAAGAAGGAACGTAATCGGGTTTGCGATTAACGGGGCAAAGTCTGTCATTGCGCCAATGCCAAGGAAAATTAAAATCGGGTAAATTTCAAACTCGGCACCGTAGTAGAGTGAACGCAAGAAGCCGATCGTGTGTGTCGTTTCGTTGAACTCGTCCCAAATTCCCGAAAGCGGTAAATTGACAAGCAAGCAGCCGAATGCGATAGGCACAAGCAACAGCGGCTCAAAGCCTTTGCCGATTGCAAGATAAAGCAACACGAACGCCACGATAATCATGATTATGTTGCCTTGCGTGAGCGCCATGAAACCTGACTGCATCAACAGGTCTTTCAAGGCCGTTACGTACATCTCCATACTCATATTAAGAATCAAATCCTTTCATGGAAATTTAATTAATAAGTGAGTTAATTTATATCACAGATTTAAGGACTTTGGCAAACGTTTATACTTATCTAAAATTTTAATGATAGAGATGAAAAGAAAAAATTTTTCGTGAAAAATTCATTTATAAAAAAATCAGTATATATTTTCATTGTTAAATCCGTCAATCTGCTATAAAATCTTAAGCGTCAATTCGAGGAGGCTATAAAATTAAATATGGACGATTGTATTTTCTGCAAGATAGCTAACGGCGAAATCCCTACGGATTTTATCTATAGTGATGAAAACGTCGTGGCTTTCAAGGATTTAAACCCTCAAGCACCTGTTCATGTGCTAGTTATCCCAAAGAAGCATTATAAATCGGGGATATTTGTCGATGACCCTGCCGTGTGGGGACAATTAATGGGAGCTGCTGTGAAAGTTGCCCGTGAGCTTGGCCTCGAACAAGACGGTTACAGAATGGTAATCAATACAGGCGAACAGGGCGGGCAGACAGTACCTCACCTCCATCTGCATTTGTTAGCAGGACGTAATCTCGGCTGGCCACCCGGCTAACCGGTGATCCGAATGAATCCGAAGGGAGGGATTTTGACATGACGACAGTAACCCGTAAGGACGGAGAGTCTCTTGAGGATACCCTCAGACGATTTAAGCGTGAAGTAGCAAGAGTAGGCACACTCCGCGAGGCTCGCAGACGTGAACATTACGAGAAGCCTAGCGACGCTAAAAAAATAAAACGCGCTGAAGCCGCACGTAAACGCAAGAGTATGCGCCATAGGAATCCAAGCTAAATTTAATTTAGTAATTCAGAAGTGAGGGGTGAGAAATAAAAATTTTTTCACAGCCTCACTATTTTTTATTTTTAATTTTTTATTCAAAAGGAGAAATTTTTATGTCATTAACTCAAGACATCGCGCACGATTTAATGCAAGCAATGAAAGACCACGCCGAAGAAAAACTTTCGACCCTTAGAATGTTGAAAGCTGAACTTCAGAAACTGCAAGCCGACAAGGGCAAAGATTTTGAAATCAAAGATGAGGACGTTCACACTGTCATTAAAAAATTAATCAAGCAACGTAAAGATGCCGCCGAACAGTATTCAGCAGGTGGAGCCAAAGACAGAGCAGAAGCTGAACTTGCCGAAATCAAAATCCTTGAACCTTATCTCCCGAAGCAGTTGAGTGATGAAGAAATTGACGCTCTAATTTCCGAAGCAGCAAAAGAAATTAACGCCGCTTCACCTAAGGACATGGGCAAATTAATGAAAGCCGTTATGGCAAAGACCAAGGGACTTGCTGACGGTTCGCGAGTAAAAGACAAAGTAAACGCCTTTTTAAATAAGTAAGAAAGCAATTAAAAGGAAGGTTGTTAGCCGGGGAGTTTCATGTTCCCCGGCGGTAGTTATCACTGAAAAGTATGAAGAAAAGATATTGTCTAACTGGTACAATATATATTTGAATTGCATTGAGCCGGCATTGTACACTTCAAATTAAAATATGTCAAATTACGAATTAAAAATTTCAAGTTTAACTTATTCTTTACTCCATATTATTCACGGTTACGTTCGCGGGATCGATTTTCGTAATTCTGAAAACGTCCTCCGAAGTCGTTTCAGCTCTCACAGGCAGCGTTACAGGCGTCATAAAGATATTCGTCATGTCAACATAGGCTTTAATGTTTATGTCATCTTTTGAAAGATTCGCAATGATTGACGGCTTGCCCTCAATCGTGACAGATACATTCATCGGGCTAGCTTCCCAGTTTTGGGATTTATCTGCGACTTCACGAATTTCAATCGGAATATTTGTGAGCATGGTTTCGGCTCGCGCTTCACTAAGTTGCAAACTGACTCGCACGGACGAATTATTAACAAGTGAAACGCCTTCGACTTCCGGCTGTCTTAACGGCGTTACTATAGATTGATTTTCCGTAATCATTGAAACGTCTATAACTTCGGTGTCTATCGTTTCGACTTTCGCAAGGTCTTCGAGCGTTCCTTCAATTTGAATTTCAGATGGCTCTGTCGTAACTGCGCGAATCTCGTAATCGTTATCAAGTTTGCCTGTTAATCTCACGTTCACGGGGACACGTTTTCGCGGCAGCCCTCGAACAAGAGTTCCATGAAAACGAACTTGCGCCGGCTCGACCGTAACATTATCTTCAAATGCTTCGGACTGTGTGAGCTTCACCGCCATAAGTCGTTCGCCGCCTTCTTGTAATTCTTCGATTGTTGGAGTAATTCGGACGGAACCGACTTTAGCCACGTCGTCTTCAGCGCCACGAATGCCAACTTCCTTGGGAATTATCTCAACGCCTTCGATATAGTGACCTTCGGGAATATTTTGCGGCAAAATCGTTTCGACCGTTACGAGCCTTGAAATCTGACGAACTAAATCTAAAGTTGCCTGCGACGGGAAACACGAAATTAAACTTATATTCGCCGGTGTTTCTACGTTTATATTTAGCGTGTATTTTTTGCCTGGAACTAAATTTCTTGCATCGACGTAGGCTTTCACGGAATTATAATCGAGCCTCATTAGCGCTTCTTCAGAACCGCGAATTTCAACGTCAACTTCTGAAAGCCGCCCGCGCAAAATAACTTGTGAATCAAGTCCGCGATATTCAAGAGGACAAGAAAATTTTCGATTTATAAATTCGCTTTCCTCAATGCCGGTTACGTATATCCACATGAACACAGATAATGAAATCGAAAGTATCCACAATGCCCACGAAGACGTTATGACTTTATCGAAGTCGAAATTTTTGAGCTTCAATTTACAAGTCCCCCCATTCCGCCCGCGTCTGAAGTTGTATTATTTGTCCAGAGCAATTTTTTAAGTTCATGAAGCCGACCTTTCCAACCTTTATTTTTCTGCTCGCCTACAAAGTAGTGCATTAACAATCTTTCAATTTGAAAATCTTTGAGATTTTTATCGAGATGTCCCGACGCTGCTAAAGAAACTTCGCCGCGTTGTTCAGAAACTATAAACACGAGCGCGTCAGATACTTGCGTAATCCCGAGGCCGGCCCTGTGTCGCGTTCCGTACCATCGTGAAATTTCAGGAGCATCGGCCAAAGGAAGATAACATGCCGCAGAGATGATTTTATAACGGTCAAGAACAATCGCGCCGTCGTGCAACGGATTATTGACCCAGAAAATCGACTCGATTAATTCTTCCGTGATGTTTGCGTTTAAGTGTATGGCTGTCTCTGTGTAACGCGTCAGAGAATCTTCTCTTTGAAGAACGATTAGAGCGCCGATTTTATGAGCTTTGAGATATTGCAAGGCGCTCGCAATCTGATTTACACGGACTTCGGCTTCATCGGCTGACATTTGACGCTTATAAAAATGTCCGCGTCCAAGTTCAACGAGCATTTTTCTAAGTTCCGGCTGAAACACAATCGGCACAGCAAAGCTTAAAGCTAGCAACGAATTTCCCAAAAAGTACGACAGCAAACGAAATCGAAACAGCGACGCAAGACCGGACAATATTAACAATAGCACGACGCCTTTGACCAGTTGCACGGCCTGCGTACTGACAAGAACAGCAAAAATTCTATAAATTATTAACGATACAATCGCAATGTCTAATAAACTTCTGATATTTGCCCACATTTTTTTCAAGTAGGAATTAGGAGTTAGGAAGTAGGAATAAAAATAACTCCTCACTCCTCATTCCTCGCTCCTCATTAAACAACTAGTCTCACGACGCCACGATAAACAAGTCCGCGTGTGCCGTCAATCGAAACTACATCATCGTCCATCAACGTAGAGAACGCGTCTGCAACTCCGACTATGCACGGCAAATTGTAATCCATCGCGAGCGCTCCGCCTTCTGAAAATAATAATCCGCTTTCGAATAACACCGCGCCGACTTTATCAAGCACAGGCCGATAATCTTCGTTAAGTTGACGAACGACAAGAACACAACCGGGCGTAACTTTATCTATTGCTTCTTTAGGAGTTCGCGCGATGCAGACCTTCCCTACGGCGTTACGAGTTGAAAGCGGCGTGCCTGATAATAAAATTGTCCCCGTCGTTAAAACTTCTACGACGTTTGTAGAGCCGGGACGACCTACAGGAACTCCGGCCGTGATTACAACAAGTTCGCCTTCGGGCAAAAGTTTTTGATTTACGCAAGTCGTAATGGCTTCGCGGGCCGCGACATTAATATCTGACATTTCCGAAAGTCGAACGGGTTGCACTCCCCACCATAACGCAAGCTCGCGCCAAGTTTGTTGGCTCGGTGTAACGCCAAGAATCGGACATTCGGGACGGTGTTTGCTGATCATCTTCGCGGTAAGGCCGCTGCGACTTAATGAAATAATTGCGGGAGCTTTAATCTGACGCGCGATTAACACGGCTGCGCCGCTGACTGCATCAGGGACGGGGATTCCTTGAAGCTCAATCGGGTTTTGTTCGTTGTTCTTGTGGTTGCCCCAAAGTCCTAATTCTTTTTCGGCACGGTCAACGATTTTTCGCATAGTCGCGACTGCTTGCACAGGATAATTTCCCGAGGCTGTTTCGCCCGACAACATAACCGCGTCCGTACCGTCAAGAACGGCGTTAGCGACATCGCTGGCTTCGGCTCGTGTCGGTCTTGGATTTCTAATCATCGAATCTAACATTTGAGTAGCAACAATTACGACTTTCCCACGGACTCGGCACATCTCGATAATTTTTTTCTGAACTAACGGCACGTCTTCGGTAGCGACTTCAACGCCTAAATCTCCGCGCGCGACCATTACGCCGTCAACGACGTCAACGATTTCTTCAATATTTTGAACGGCTTGGCGAGTTTCGATCTTTGCTAAAACTTTCATAGTGCCGCCGTAATTTTGAATCAGCTTGCGGACGTCTTTAATATCCTGTGCGGTCTTCACGAACGACACTGCTAAATATTCCATTCCGTGTTGAATGCCCCAAGCTATGTCTTCTTTGTCTTTTTCAGAGAGGGCCGGGAGAGTTATATCAGAGCCGGGGAGATTAATTCCTTTAGTGTTTCGCAGAGCACCACCCACGATAACTTTACAGTGAACGTCGTCGCCTTCGATTTTTTCGACTTCAAGATTTAATGTTCCGTCGTCAATATAAATATTTTGCCCGGGCTTGACCTCTTGAGCAAGCAGCCTGTAATTCACCCAAACTTTTTCGGCCGTGCCTTCAAAGGCTTCTTCGCATGACGATAAAATTATTTTTGCTCCTTGCGTCAAAGCGATTTCGCCATCTTTAACGTGTCCGGTGCGAATTTCCGGGCCTTTAGTGTCAAGCAACGCGGCCAAGGGCTTTTTAGTTGAGCGTTCGACGCGGCGAATTAATTTTAATTTTTTTTCGTGGCCTTCATAATCGCCGTGAGAAAAATTTAATCTCGCGACGTTCATTCCTGCTTCAGCCATTGATTTTAGAGTTTCTAAATTATCGCTGGCGGGGCCGATTGTGCATACGATTTTTACGAACATGAATTTACCCCCGTGATGAAAAATTTTGATTTTGTTTTAGATTATACAGGAGTTGAAAAACAAGTAGAAAGTAGGAGTTAGGAGTTAGGAAGTAGGAAGTGAAATTGAACGTTAAATGTTAAAAAATTTCTTTTCGATATTCAGATTCTAAATTTATTTCGTTAAATGTCTTCATGCCGTTCATAATCGCGAGAGCGTCATCTATAATTTGCATCGCTAACGGACAGCCCGAACCTTCGCCGAGCCGCATGTTTAGATTTAAAAACGGTTTCAATTTTAGTTCTTCGGCTGCCGCACTATATGCCGGCTCAAGCGACTTGTGAGACGCAATCATGAAATCACGACTTAACGGCGAAATTTTATAAGCAAGCAAGGCCGCCGCGATTGAAATAACTCCGTCAACGACAACAGGAACGCGATAAGCCGCTGCGCCTAAAAAAATTCCCGTCATTGCGGCAATATCAAGACCACCGACGCAAGATAAAATTTCGAGTGCGTCATTTTTATTCAGCGAGTGATGATTGAGAGCGGAGATTATAACTTTCTTTTTTTTCGCGAATGCTTCATCAGTAAGACCGCCGCCGCGTCCGACAAGATTTTCATCACGACTTCCCAACGCTGCCATTATGCAAGCTGCAGCCGGGGACGTGTTGCCCATGCCGACTTCGCCAGCACCGATTATATTAAAATTTTCGCCCTTTGCCTCTTTTACTAAATCAATTCCAAAATTTATAACTCGTTCGGCCGTTTCACGATCCATAGCGCGTTCTCTTAAAAAATTTCTTGTGCCTTCGTTCATGAATTTGTGATTAGAATCGACGCTGGGAAATTCAGATAAATTTTTAACGCCTAAATCAAAAATTTTTAATTCGACGCCGGAATTTTTGCAGAGCTCATTAATAGCGCCGCCGTTGCCACTCGCATAGAGTTGCATTAAAATTTTTGTGAAATATTGCGGCGAAGCTGAAACTCCTTCATCATAAATTCCATGGTCGGAGCCAAAAAGGAAATGAATTTTTTTCGAGATTTTATTTTTTACTTTGCCTGTTATCCCGGCAATTTGAATCGAAAGTTCTTCAAGCTCACCAAGACTTCCCGCAGGTTTTAATAATTCGTTCTGACGTTGACGAGCCGCAGCCATCACTTGAGCGTCAAGAGGTTTTATATCAAGTTTAATCACGTCTGAAAATGTCCCTCGTGTAGACTTTTTCTTCAACGTCTTTCAAGACTTCTTCGTATCTGTTCGCGATTATAGCGTCGCAGCTCCGTTTGAAGCGTTCGATGTCATTCACGACTAACGAACCGAAGAAAGTTGTTCCGTCGGTTAAAGTCGGCTCATAAATAATTACAGTCGCACCACGCGATTTAATTCTCTTCATGACGCCTTGCACTGAAGACTGTCTGAAGTTGTCCGAATTTGCTTTCATTGTTAAACGATACACGCCGATCGTAATCGGGCGTTCCTTCTCGACGTTCCACATGGAATTTGTAGAATAATAACCGGCCTTTTCTAAAACTCTGTCGGCTATGTGGTCTTTTCGAGTTCTGTTTGAAGCAACGATAGCTTGAATCAAATTTTCGGGAACGTCTTCAAAGTTCGCTAATAATTGCTTTGTGTCCTTCGGAAGACAATAGCCGCCATAACCGAACGATGGATTATTATAATTATCTCCAATTCGTGGATCTAAACACACGCCCTCTATTATGCTT
This sequence comes from Synergistaceae bacterium, assembly GCA_017445205.1. Taxonomy (GTDB): domain Bacteria; phylum Synergistota; class Synergistia; order Synergistales; family Aminobacteriaceae; genus JAFUXM01. Next base: position 8,638 of record JAFSUP010000027.1, on the reverse strand, counting down.
TTAGTGTCGAGGCCTTTTAATTCGGCGTAAGTGTCTAGCTCATTGAAGTATGAAACTCGTAACGCAAGATAAGTATTAGCGAAGAGCTTCACGGCTTCGGCCTCGGTTAGGCCCATGAACAGGACAGGAACATCTTTTTTCTCTGCGCCTTCGATTAATAAATTTGCAAAAGTTTCTGCGCTTTCTCGTGTCGCTTCGTCGCAACCTACGATAATGCGGCCGGGGTATAAATTATCGTAAAGAGCTTTTGACTCGCGCAAAAATTCCGGGCTAAATAAAATTCTGTTCGTGTTAAATTTTTCGCGAATTTTTTTCGTATAGCCTACCGGGATTGTGCTTTTAATTACGATTGTCGCGTTTGAAGATTCAAGAACGAGTTTTATAACTTCTTCGACGGCGGAACAATCGAAAAAATTTTTTTGAGGATCATAATTTGTCGGCGCTGCGACGATTACAAAGTCAGCTTGCGAATATGCGCTTGCCGCGTCGGTTGTAGCAGTGAGTTTCAAGCCGCGCTGTTCGTGTTCAGCTAAAAATTTTTCTATGTATTCATCTTGAATCGGACTTTGCCAGCGTTTCAATTTTTCAATTTTTTCGGGCACTATGTCAACGGCTGTAACTTCGTTATGCTGCGAGAGTAGCACAGCAAGGCTCAAGCCTACGTAACCCGTACCTGCAACTGCAATTTTCATTTTTTATAAGCTCCTGATTTTTTCAAGAACTCTTTCAGCGTGTTCGAGAGCTTTTGCTTTCATTTGTTTTAATTTTTCGTCGTCATGACGGCTCGCATAAGAAAGACCGCCGCTGTAAATAAATCCGCTCCACTCCATGCCGCAGGCCGCCGCGAATTGTTTCAACGGGATTAAAAAATCTTCAACGGGATAGCCCTGAATGCCGCCTTTCTGATACATTTCTTCGGGGGCGCCCGACGTGAATGAGATTAATAATTTTTTCCCGACGAGAGCTTTTCCTTTTGAACCATGTGAAAATCCGTGAACAAAAACGTCCTCTTGCCACTTGTGCATAATTGATGGCACGCCGTACCAGAAAAACGGGAATTGCATAACGATAACGTCAGCGGCGCGGAGTCTGTTCTGCTCTTTCTCAACATCGAACTTGAAATCATGATATTCTGAATCAAGATATAAATATTCGGCTTCGGGCATGATTTCGTTAAGACGATCAAGAATTATTTTGTTTGCGAAAGAATTATTTTTCAAATCCGTGTGTCCTGACACAACGAGAATTTTCTTAGACATAATTAAAATACCTCCTGAAAAATTTTTAATAATTATAATAAGAAGAAAACCATTCGGCAAAACTGCGAAGGCCCTCTTTAATTCCAATTTTGGGAACAAAATTATATTCGCGTTCAAGCTGCGAAGAGTCTGCGTATGTTATAGGCACGTCGCCCGGCTGCATTCCGACAAGTTCGCGATGAGCTTCAAAATCATAATCTGAAGGCAAGACCCCGGCGCGAACAAGTTCATCTTGAAGAGTCGCCACGAAGTCAAGAAGATTTTCAGGTTGACCGCCGCCAATATTGAGAATTTGATAAGGGACTTCACCCGCAGGAGCAAGTTTCATAACTCTGATAACGCCTTCGATGATGTCATCAATGAAAGTAAAATCGCGTTTCATGTCGCCGTAATTAAAAATTTGAATTTTTTCGCCCGCTGCTAATTTCTTTGTCGCAGAGAAATAAAACATATCCGGCCGTCCCGCAGGCCCGTACACTGTGAAAAATCTCAAGCCGCTCGCGGGAATTTTATATAACTTGCTGTAAGCGTGAGCTAAAAGTTCGTTGCTTTTCTTTGTGGCTGCGTAGAGCGATACGGGGTTATCAACTTTGTCATCGGTGCTGAAGGGAATTTTTTTGTTCCCGCCGTAAACAGAAGAGCTTGACGCATAGACTAGATGTTCGACAGGATTATGTCGGCACGCTTCGAGGACATTAAAGAAGCCCGTGATGTTACTTGCGATATATGCGCCTGGATTTTCGATGCTGTAACGGACTCCTGCTTGCGCGGCCAAGTTCACGACGATTTCAAATTTATATTTTGAAAATAACTCGTCAATAAAATTTTTGTCGGCAATGTCGCCTTTTATAAATTCGTGAGCGACGTTTGAATTTTTTGCAGCGCGTTCGATAAGTCCAAGCCGATAATTTTTTAGTCCGACGTCGTAATAATTATTAAGATTGTCAACGCTGACAACTTGCCCGCCGGTCATCTCTGACAACAACCGAATAACAAGATTAGCGCCGATAAAGCCGGGCGAGCCTGTAACAAGAATTTTTTTTCCGTTGAGATTAACTGGAGCTTTCATATTACATTCCTTTTCGATAAGTATTTTGAACGTATTATATAATTTCGCTCAAAAATCACGAAACAGGAGAGAAAATTTTTTATGCTGATTGCGACTTTCAATGTAAATTCTGTGCGAACTCGTCTGCCGATTTTGGAACGTTGGCTTAATGAAGTGAAGCCGGATTTTCTTTTTATGCAAGAGACTAAAACGCAAGATGAATTTTTCCCGCGGGAATTTTTTGATGAGCTAGGCTACAAAAGTTTTTATCATGGACAAAAAAGTTATAACGGCGTCGCTGTGATTTTCAAAAAAAATTTTGAGGACGTAAAAATAAATTTTGGCTTCAATGACGGCGAAGAAAATAATTTTGATACTCGCGTTCTGACGCTTGAATATAAAGATTTTAAAATTTTGAACACTTACGTGCCGCAAGGGAAGTCGATCACGCACGCGGATTTTGAAGTCAAGAAAAAATTTTTTGCTCGCGTCGCGAAAATCATAAAAGAAAATTCTGAAAAAAAATTTTTGTGGCTCGGAGATTTGAACGTCGCGCCCGAAGACATTGACGTAACGCACCCTGAAAATAAACGCGATCATGTCTGTGTGTGTTCAGAAATTCGCGAAGTCTTTAACACAACTAAAAACGGACTTGTTGATTTATTAAGAGCGTTTAATAAAAGTCCCGAAGTTTTTACTTTTTATGATTATCGAGTTAAAGACGCTGTCGAAAGGAAAATCGGTTGGAGAATTGACCACATGTTAGCTACTAAAAGTTTTGCAGCGTGTGCAAGAAATTGTTATCCAGATTCGAGGCCGCGTTTGTGGGAAAGACCTTCGGATCATGTGCCGCTGATTTTGGAAATGATATAAAAATTGAGGAGCTAGTTTTAATTTCTAACTCCTCAATCCTAATTTCTAATTTTATTTTTTAGTTTTTGTCCGTAAATTCTGCGTCTACGGTGTCGCTGTCGTTCGTTGATGAGTTTGAAGCTCCTGCGCCAGGATTAGCTCCCGGATTTGCTCCTGCTCCGGCGTCCTGATACATTCTTGTACCAAACTCCTGAAGAGTTTTCATTAAGTCGTCTTTGCCGCTCTTCATGCCTGCTTCGTTGTTCGTCTCGATTGCTTTTTTCAAAGCGTCGATTTTTGAATTTACTTTGCCTTTCTCGTCCGGCGTCATTTTGTCGCCTAATTCGCGCATCAATTTTTCGGCCTGGAAGACAGCTCCGTCAGCTTCGTTGCGAACTTCCGCAGCGGCACGCTTCTTTTCGTCATCAGCGGCGTGCTCTTCGGCGTCAGCTTTCATCTTCGCGATGTCCTCTTTCGACAAGTGCGAAGATTGAATAGTTATCTTTTGAGCTTTGCCTGTGCCTTTGTCCTTAGCGGATACGTTCAAGATTCCGTTCGTGTCGATGTCAAAGCTGACTTCAATTTGAGGAATTCCACGAGGAGCCGGCGCGATTCCGTCTAACGTAAACTGACCGAGTTTTACGTTATCTTGAGCCATTGGGCGTTCGCCTTGGAAGACCATGATTTCAACTTGCGGCTGATTGTCGGCTGCCGTTGTGAAAATTTGCGAAGCATGAGCCGGGATAGCTGTGTTGCGTTCGATCATCTTAGTCATAACGCCGCCAAGCGTTTCGATTCCAAGTGTAAGCGGTGTAACGTCAACAAGCACGATGTCTTTATGGTCGCCGCTAAGGATTGAGCCTTGAATCGCCGCGCCTGCTGCAACACATTCATCGGGATTGATGCCTTTCGTGGGCTCTTTGCCAAGAAGGTCAACGATTTTTTTCTGAACCATGGGCATTCTTGTTGAACCACCGACCAACAAAATCTTATCAACTTCGCTCGCGCTAAGTCCTGAATCAGATAATGCGCGCTGTGTCGGCTTTACAGTTCTATCGAGCAAGTCCGCGGTCATCTCTTCAAACTTTGCTCGCGTCAATTTCATTTCCAAATGTTTCGGGCCTGTCTGATTAGCCGTGATGAACGGAAGCGAGATTGTTGTTTCGGTCATGTTGGAAAGTTCGATTTTCGCTTTCTCTGCGGCCTCGCGTAATCTCTGCATGGCCATTCCGTCGTTCTTTAAGTCGATGCCTTCGGTCTTCTTGAAGTTGTCAACGATCCATTCTACGATTCTGTTGTCCCAGTCGTCGCCGCCGAGCCTGTTGTCGCCCGCTGTAGCCAAGACTTCAAAAACTCCTTCGCCGACGTCAAGAATCGAAACATCAAAAGTACCGCCGCCAAGGTCGAAGACTAAGATTTTATGCTCTTCTTTCTTGTTTTCACCATAAGCTAAGCAGGCCGCTGTAGGCTCGTTGATGATACGAAGGACTTCAAGACCCGCGATTGTGCCCGCGTCTTTTGTTGCCTGTCGTTGAGCGTCAGTGAAGTAAGCCGGGACCGTAATAACCGCTTGCGTAACAGGTTCGCCGAGATAGTCTTCAGCGTCGCGTTTCAGTTTTTGAAGAATCATTGCGGAAATTTCCTGCGGCGTGTACTTCTTGCCATCAATCGAAACTCTATAATCTGTTCCCATTTCGCGCTTGATTGACATAATCGTTCTGTCGGCATTGACGATCGCTTGACGCTTTGCAAGCTGACCAACGAGCCTTTCGCCGTCTTTCGTGAATGCCACGACTGAAGGAGTCGTTCGCGCGCCTTCGTTGTTAGCTATAATGGTGGTCTGGTCGCCTTCCTGCACTGCTATGCAGCTATTTGTTGTTCCTAAATCTATTCCTACTACTTTAGCCATAATATTTCATTTCTCCTTTTAATTCTTATTTCTTTCCTACTGTAACTTGTGCTGGACGTAAAACTCTGTCTTTAGTTCGCCAGCCCTTGAGCATTTCATTTATAACTTTGCCATCAAGTTCAGCGTCTTCAACTTGTTCGGTGCCAGCCGCGTCGTGCAAAGACGGATCGAAAATTTCGCCTTTCGCTTTTATCGCGCTGACTCCGAGATTTTCGAGAGCGTTTACAAATTGCCTGTGAACCATCTCGACGCCTTTAACGATACTTGCGGGGTCTTCGTTGGCGGCGGTCAAAGCTCTATCGAGATTATCAAGCACCGGAAGAAATTCTATGATGACTTCTTCTTTAGCGCGCTGACGAGTTTCTTGACGCTCTTTAATCGTTCGTTGACGGTAATTATAAAAATCAGCTCGCACGACAGCTAAATCATGCTCAAGTTCTTTAATCTTATTTTCAAAATCTTCTTCGGGCGCAGGCTCTTGTGTTTCTTCTACTTCTTCTTGCTCCTGCGCTTCTAATTCCTCATTTAGTTCTTCGTTATTCATTCCTCACTCCTCACTCCTAACTCCTCATTATTTAACGCTTCTGCGACGCTTTCAAGGACGCTTATAGATTTTTCATAGTCCATTCTAAGCGGCCCGATTAACCCCAACACTGCTCTTTGCTGACGAGGACGCGCCGGAATTAAAATCATGGCGTTATCTTCCATGCCTTCGGTTTCGTTTTCTTCGCCGAGCGAAATTTTCAAAGCCGCGCTGTTTCGACACTTCTCAATCATTCGCGCCAACGGTTTCTCTTGCTCGAGAAGATTCAAGACCGCCTGAAGACGTGATAACGCTTGAAAGTGAGGAAGTCCCAAAATCTGACGCGCGCCGGAACTAAAAAATTTATAATTCTGTTTCGTCAGGAAGTTATCAAGCTCTCTAATTGCTTCGCGGCATGACGTTTCAGCTTCTTCGAGACCACCGAGAACATATTGATAAAGAGCCTCACGAACCTCGCTCCACGAATGACCGCTTGCTACGGTGTTAATGCGTCGCGTGAGTTCTTCGAGCGTCCCGGGGTCGATGTCATAAGGCAAATTAAACTGCGAATGATGAACAAGTCCGCCCTTCAGGACTATCAACGCCAAAATATTATTTCCCCCGATGAGCATCAAATCTATTCGCTGAATCTCCGCTGCGTCGAGAGTCGGTACAGCCGCAACTGCCACACAGTTTGTAAGTCGCGCCATAAGGTGAGTTACATTATTAAGAAGTTCTTCAATTCCGCTTCGGCTGTTGAGAATTTCTCGCTTAATATCTTCCGCCTGCGAATGAGTGCGCGCGCGTGCCGTTACAGAGTCAACATAAACGCGATAAGCTCTCGCCGTAGGGAGTCGCCCTGAAGATGTATGAGGCTGATAAAAATATCCAAGCTCCTCAAGGTCGGCCATCTCGTTACGAATCGTAGCAGGGCTATATCTGCTCAAATATTTTTTTACGATTGTTCGAGATCCGGCAGGCTCGCCCGTCTTGATGTACTCGTACACGACTGCAAGAATGATACTAAGCTGTCTCTCTGTCATTTTGTTTACTCACCTCCATTTGATTTTATTTCTTAGCACTCGTTATTAATGAGTGCCATTAATTTTTTTACGTTGATAAGATTAGCAGACTAACTTTAAAAAGTCAACAAGAAAAATTTTTGTTAATAGGAAATTTTTTGACTTTAAATATTTTCATGATTCATTCATGTATAATAAAAAATATTTTCCCAACAAAAACACAAGGGGGTTATTTTATTCATGATGAAATATCTTCAGAAGATCGGCCGGTCTTTAATGTTGCCTGTCGCGTGTCTGCCGATTGCGGGGATTTTATACGGCATAGGCTACTGGATCGATCCTGTAGGCTGGGGGTCTAATAATCTCACGGCAGCGTTCTGTATCAAAGCCGCCTCTGCAATCATTGACCAAATCCCGTTATTATTCGCGCTTGGCGTGGCAATCGGAATGTCGGACGAGCAAGACGGAGCCAGCGCGCTTGCGGGTCTAGTATCGTGGTTAATGATAACGACATTGTTGTCGCCAGGTGCTATAGCGATGTACCGACAAATAGACGTTTCACACGTTCCGGCGGCGTTCGGAAAGATTCAAAATGCGTTTATAGGAATTTTAGCCGGTTTAATCGGCGCGGAGTGTTTCAACAGGTTCAAACATACGGAACTTCCCGACGCGCTAGCGTTCTTCAGTGGCAAGAGGTCCGTAGCAATTATCACGGGCATAGTTTCGATAATAGCATCAGTGATTTTATATTACGTATGGCCGTTTTTGTATGGCGCTCTCGTTCAGTTTGGAATTTCAATTTTAGCGCTTGGCCCAATCGGTGCGGGATTATACGGAATGTTGAACAGGCTTTTAATTCCTCTTGGACTTCATCACGCTTTGAACGCGGTTTTCTGGTTCGACACGGCCGGAATAAATGACTTAGGAAAATTCTGGAGCGGCACGGGCACTTTAGGGACGACCGGCATCTATATGACGGGTTTCTTCCCAGTTATGATGTTCGGACTTGTCGCGGGAGCTTACGCAATGTACAAAACTGCAAGGCCTGAGCGAAAAAAAATGGCGGCGAGTTTGTTATTAGCGGGTGCGCTTGCGTCGTTCTTCACAGGGATAACAGAGCCTATAGAATTTTCGTTTATGTTCCTTGCCCCGAGCCTTTATGTCCTTCACTCAATTTTAACGGGAATCTCAATGGCAGTTTGTGCGTGGCTGCCTTTACGTTGCGGCTTTAATTTCAGTGCCGGACTTGTTGACTGGATTTTGAGCTTCAAGGCGCCTATGGCAGTAAATCCGTGGTTGCTGCTTCCCGTGGGGCTTGTGTTTGCTGCGATTTATTATTTTGCTTTCAAGTGGGCCATCGAAAAATTTGACTTAAAAACACCAGGCCGCGAAGTCGCTCCTGCTAAAAAAGAAAAAGCCACTGTCTTAACAAATAATAATTACACGGATATGGCAAGAATTATTCTCGAAGGGCTTGGCGGTTTTGAAAATCTCAAAGACATAAACTACTGCGCCACTCGAATCCGCGTTCTTATAAACGACAATGGCAAAGTCAATGAAGAAAAAATTAAATCGGCAGGCGTCCTCGGCGTTGTACGTCCCTCAAACGAGAGTATGCAAGTTGTAATCGGTACGAAAGTTCAATTTGTGTTTGACGAGTTAATGAAGCTCGCAGGCAACGAAATAAAATAAATAAAAAAGTAGGAACGAAAAATTTTTTTAATTCCTACTTCCTAATTCCTAACTCCTACCTGCACTCTTACATTTCTCGCCACACTGAACGCGTTAAAGGAATCGCGAGCAAGAACGCAAAGACATCTGCAACAGGTTGAGCAAGTTCGACGCCCGTCAGTCCGTATAAACGCGACAAAATCAAAATCGCCGGGATAAAAAATATTCCTGACCTAGCCGAAGCCGTTATCGTCGCACGAACTCCCTTGCCGATTGACTGTAACATCATGTTCGACAAAACTATAGTAGCGTTAAGAGGCATCGTGAACATTTGCCAGCGAAGCGCAACACTTC
>JAFSUP010000026.1 GCA_017445205.1 Synergistaceae bacterium | reverse complement strand
TAGAGATTATCAATGTTGTTCAACGCGCGACGCAGACAACTTACAAATTTCATGTAATCAGCCGCAAGCGAAGGGACATCAACATTTGATAATAATCCAGTTAATTTGGGCTCTATAATTCTTAAATCGTCATGCGAACAAAGCAAATCTAATTTTTCATTAGCAACAGCTCTTCTTACTAATAATGGTTTCAGAGATGGTAATTGACCATTTAGGACAGGCTCAAAGAAAATTTTCATCGTTTTCGTTTTTGAAAATTTTTTCTTCCAGTCTTCATTTGTCATGAAAGTACAAGTCAATGTTTTTTGATAATCTAAATCCACTAGAAGAACTTTATAACCTTGCGATGCGGCGTAAGCTCCTAGATTAGCGGTCAGTGTAGTCTTGCCTACGCCTCCTTTGAAATTAATTACTGAAACGACTTTCATGTTTTATGCCTCCCTGTTAAAAAATTATGGCACGTTCGTAAAACTTTTCAACACGCTCATCACAACTAAATTCCAGCCGTCGGCCATGATAAATAACAAAATCTTAAATGGCAGCGAGATCATCATCGGCGGCAGCATCATCATTCCCATCGCTAGCAAGACGCTCGACACAACCATATCGACGACTAAAAACGGAATATAAATCACAACGCCCATTTGAAACGCAGTTTTTAATTCGCTGAGCATGAACGCCGGAATCAAAACTTGCGTCGGCACTTCAGCCTGATTAGCAGGACGCGGAGACTCCGACATAGAGATTATTAAAGATAATTCTTCTTGTCGCGTGTATCTGAACATAAAATTACGAACGGGATTAATCGCATTATCCCAAGCTTGCTGCGAATTTATATTGCCAGATAAATAAGGCTCAAGCGAATTGTTATAAACTTGCTGCCACGTCGGATACATAGTGAACATCGTCAAGAACAACGCAAGCCCGGCTATGACTTGTTGTGGAGGCGACTGCTGAAGACCTATTGCGCGCTGCACAAAGCCTAAAACGATTATTATTCTCGTGAAACTCGTTACCATTAATAAAATCGCAGGCACAAGACTTAACACGGTCATCAGCGCCAAAATCTGAAGAGTTAAGGCAACGTCGCGCGGCGAGTCTGCTTGACCTACTCCGAGCGTTAATGAAGGCAACGGAATCGTCCCTGAAAGTTCAGGAGCGCGCGGGGGATTCAAAATCGCTGCGAATGAAAGCGCACTGAATAAAAAAATTAAAATTACAGCAAGGGAAATTGTGAAGAAAAATTTAGTTTTGTGTTTCAGTTTCGGGAGTTGTTTTATTCCATTCCTCATAGCTCCATCTACCCATCAGACACGCACCGCCCTGACTTAATACGAAAGCTATAACGTCCGGGCCGCAACGGACAACAAAAAATATATCCCTGCCGGTCAGGTGCAGGGACGACAACATTTCTATCTTGACGGCTGACGCGCTTTTCATGTTGAGATTATGCTTCTTCGCGTATTTAATAAAAAGCAACGCGCCCAGCGACATAATTATCAATGCAGCTGCGGCCCGAATTATATAGGCCGTGAGACTTACGCTTTGAATTTTATGACAGCACCTTTGTAATTGCTTCTACGACCCTCTCGGGTTGGAATGGCTTTACTATGAAGTCGTTGGCACCGGCCTGAATTGCTTCAATGACCATCGGCTGCTGTCCCATTGCTGATACCATGACGATCTTTACACTGGGGTCAAGAGCCTTGATCGCTTTTACTGCGTCTATGCCGTTCATCTCGGGCATTGTAATGTCCATTGTAATGATGTCGGGCTTATATTTTTGAAAGGCTGCTACTCCTGCCTTACCGTTCTCTGCTTCAGCGACGACTTCAAAATCATTTTTTGTGAGAATGTCTTTTAACATCATGCGCATAAATGCTGCGTCATCGACTATTAAAACCTTTTTGCCCATTTTGAAAACTCCCCTGAATTAAAAATTTTTATAAATCATTCAAAGATTTCGCCTGAATTATAACACGACTTTTTTTATTATTGCCGGACTCCTCGCGCCTCAAATTAAAATTTATGAAGCTTTAGCGCCATTGGCTACTATATCAGTGATACGAACGCCAAAATTTTCATCTATGACGACGACTTCACCATGAGCGATTAACTTTCCGTTCACGAGAATATCGACGGGTTCGCCCGCCATTTTGTCAAGCTCGATAACTGCGCCGGTATTCAATGCCAAAATCTCTGAAACACTTTTTCTTGCCTTGCCAAGCTCTACAGTAACCCTTACGGGAATGTCAGCGATTAAATCAATCGGACTTGGTGCTCCGCCCGCGCCGCCGCCTCCTAAAGGCTGAAAAGCTGCCGGTCTTACGTCAACTGCCGGACCCACGTTCCGTCCTCCTCCTCCCATAGGATTATTATTTACAGGACCTGATGACTGAGGCTGCGGCTTCTTGCCTTCGAGCGCGTCGCGCATGTAGCCCGCGATTGTCAAAGCATTGTCTAGCGTCAGACATGTCCAAATATTAAATGGCTGAAGTCCCTCAATCGTAACGCTAACGGGGCTTGCCCAAATTTTTTCATCAGCTGGTTCAAGCGAGAATGCCCGCCAACCGTCTTCACCGACCGCCGAAGTTGTATTCTCTGGCATCAAACGACGCCCCGCCAACATCGCAGCAAGACTTGTAAACGCCGAGCCTACAATCTGGCTCAAACCTTCTTGAGCTGCTCCCCAGTACATATCGTTTGGTTCAGGAACAGAAGCGCCCGTGCCACCCATCATAAAGTCCGCAAGCGTTAAAGCGCCACGCTGATCCACAACGAGAGCGAGGGGCATATCGTCCATGCCGCCGAATGTACTTGAGAATAAGAAGGGGATTTCAGAAAATTTTCCTGAAAATTCGTCTTGTGTCAAAATCTCTGGGGCGCCCGTGTTTGTGGTGACGTTTTTGCCCGCGAGCATATTGATGACGCTGTTTTCAGAGTTCGCAAACGTGTCTGAGACTTTTGCAAGCTGTTCCGCATCTGCATCTGAAACTTCGGATACGTCGCCAAGATCTCCTCCGCCGGCTAACAAGGCGTTAATTTCATCGGGGCTTAATAAATCGTCAGACATTTTTTATTTCTCTCCTTTATTATTTTCTTCGCTAGTCGAAGGCAATGCGGGCATGTCTTGCGTTAAAACTTTCGTAAGTTCAACCGCCATATGACCGTTAAGAGTTCCCGGCCGCGCCTTGAATCTAACTTGATTGCCGACACGAACATCAATATGACTATCTTTAAGTTCGTCAAGCTTAATAACATCACCGACTTGAAGCGCGTAAACGTCATTAAGAGAAAGCACGGTGTGTCCAAGCTCCATAGCAAGCGGCATTTTAACTTGTCTCATCGAGTTATTGAGCCAGTTCTTTAATTCGGGGTCTGCTTTATGGCTCGTCGAAGCGAACCACTGCTGGCTAGAAAGTCTGTCCATAATCGGCTCAATTAAGAAATACGGGAAACATAAACTGACCATGCCTTCGACGTCAGAAACTCGAAGCTTCATGATTACGACAAGCACCATATCGCTAGGTGAACAGATTTGAACGAAAAACGGATTACTTTCCATGCTCTCAAATCTAAATCGAACGTCAACAACTGTGCTCCAACTGTCTTCAAGTAACTCTAGGATTCGCATTATGACGCGCTCGATAACAGTTTTTTCAATGTCTGTAAGCTCTCTAATACTTCCTGTGAAAGTTCCGCGCCCGCCAAGCATTCTATCAATAATCGTGAAGACGAGGGCGGGATTTATTTCGATCAACATTGAACCTTCAAACGGGTGCATCTCGATTAATCCTATGACAGTCGGCTGGACCATATAATTTACGAATTCTTCATAAGCGAGCTGTTCGACCGAAGCGATTTCAGCAGAAACGATTGAACGAATTAAAGTAGATAAAACCGTAGTCATCTGACGCGCGAAGCTCTCGTGGATCATCTGAATGGCGCGAAGTTGGTCTTTGCTGAACTTGTCCGGGCGTTTGAAATCGTAAATTTTTAACTTTGCGTACTCGTCAGCTTTTGCGGCTATCTCGTCGATATTCGCGCCGCTCGAAATAGACTTTAGTAAATCGTCTATAGCGTTCTGTGATAATACATCAGGCATTTTTTCACAAACCTAAATTCTTATTGAAGAATCATACTTTCAAATAACACATTCACGATCGGCGCTTCGCCTCCGACGTCGGGCAACATTCGATTTAATGAGCGTTTAATGTCGCCGGCAAGTTGCAAAGCTCCCTCCGCGCTCGTCAAGTCGTCATAAACTCGGTCTTTCATCAACATGAAAATTTCGCTTCTAATTCTGTTCATCCAACCGGGCGACTGAACAAGCGCCGAAGCTCCTTCTTTCTCTACGAGTTCAAGAGCTAGCGAGCAGTCTATAACATGCCGACCGGCTCCGGCTAAGTTGCTCGTAAACTGTCCGATTGAAACTATAGGCCCCGGCTCTTGAATGACTTTTCCGGCTCCGATTTCGTTTGTGTCTTTAGGTGCCATTGTGCGACCGAGTATAAGGCCGCCGCCAAAACCTGCCCCGAACATTACGAGGCCGACTATTGCGAATATTAAAATGCGTTTCATTTGTTCGTTCCTCCTGAAAGAAAGTTAGAATATTGGTTGAAGTTTTGCATCTTTACAAACTTCATTGGCGGATATTCTATCGAAAATATTATGTCTTTTTACTGCGGTCGCTCTCCCGTCTTCATGAACATAAAAACTATGTCGCTTACCTTCACGCTTTAAGAAAAAGCCGCACTGTTCTAAATAGCGTATAAGATCTTTACGTTTAACTGACATGTGCGAGCAAAGCCTCTTCTTGCGGTAAACATTCAGAAGCAACATTTACGGGCATTGATTCAAGAATAAGCGGAGCATACGGTATCTTAAGTCCTTCGTCTTTATATAACTCCGCCATTTCATTAGCAGCTTCCGTCAGTAAATCGCGGCAGTCTTCAAGGTCATCGCCTTCTGTAATTACTCCCGGCCATTCAAGTAGCTTCCCCATATATCCATGTTCCAATTTCGTGTAACAAGCCGTAAAGTTCTTCAACATAATTTAATTTCCTCCTTAGCGTTTCGGATATTGCGACAAAAACACGATTTCGACTCTTCGATTTAAGGCTCTGTGTTCGGCAGTGTCGTTCGGGACTATAGGCTGCGCAGAACTGTAGCCGACGGCCTGTAATTTCGTGGGGTCAAAGCCGCCTGCGTGTTCCATATAACTAGCTACGACTGCAGCGCGCATTGCACTAAGTCCCCAGTTGTCGCGATAAATTCCGCCGTTTAAGATTCCCGCGTCTGTATGTCCTTCGACTGCGGCAGCGGGGACTTGATTTTTGACAAGCTCCGAAATTTTATATAAGGCGCGTTGACCTTCGGGCCGCAGTTCCGCACGACCGGGAAGAAATAAAAATTGATCGCTGATCGAAACTGCTACACCGCGTTGATTAATTGAAACTTGAATATCGCGCGTTAAATTTTCTGAACGTAAAAATGAATTTAATGTATAAGCTACATGCCGCGTATCAAGTTCGACACGCTCACTTGCGCCCGGACTTGTTCCGACTTCGCCGCTTCGGTTAGGGTCTTGAGACTCTTCGGTCGTAACGCCACCCTTGAGAACGCCAAGCGAACCACGCAACGACAAAAGCGCCTTTTGAAATTTTTGTGAATCGACTGACGACATAGCAAATAGCAATATGAAGAAACATAATATTAATGTAACCATATCGCCGTATGTTCCCATATAGAACGGTGCTGACAGTCCCGGCTCTTCAGGTTTCTTCTGACGTGCCATTATTCGCCCTCCTGATTGAACGCTTCACGCAATTTCGGCGGCAAGTAAACTTTTAATTTTTCTTCAACAATTCTTGGGTTTTCGCCGGCCTGTATAGCTAAAATTCCTTCGACCATGAGTTCCATAGCTTTAACTTCTTCGGCCGAACGTGCTGCGAGTTTTTTTGAAGTCGGTATCGCGAACATGTTCGCAAGCATTGAGCCGTACATCGTCGTGATAAGTGCAACCGCCATACCAGGGCCAAGCGCGCTAACGTCTTGAAGGTTTCCTAACATTGCGATAAGTCCGATAAGAGTTCCAATCATTCCAAACGACGGCCCGAACTCCGCTAGCGTATCGAACATTGATTTATTCTGACTGTGTCGATCTTCAAAAACTCCGATCTCCGTGTCTAAAATCGCTCTTACAAGTTCCGGGTCTGTACCGTCAACGACTAACTGAATAGCTTTGCGCATGAAATCGCTATCGACTTCGGCGACGTCGGCTTCCAGAGATAATAATCCTTCGCGACGTGCCTTTTCTGCGAAGCTGACAATCATTTGAACCATGCCGATTAAATCCGGAGCTTTAGAAAAGAAAACGCTCTTGAAAGTTCCGCCGACATTTTTTAGTCTGTCGCCGGGGTTTGAAATGACCGTTGCGCCAATCGCTCCGCCTAGTGTGATCATGATCGAAGGGACGTCAATATAAGCTCCAAAGTTTCCGCCCGAAGCCATTGACGCAAGAACTAATATCCATGTTGCAAGAAATCCGATAAGACTTGTTAAATCCAAAATGAATCCACCTCTGCCGTTTTATTACGATTCTTCTGATTCGTCTTTAGTGCTTGCGATTATGCAGGTATAACCTGCCGCTTTTCTGAATGCTATAATTTTTTTGTAAACGTCGCGGACTTTTTCTTTCACGACGTATCTATGTCCGTTAAGCAACCGCAAGACAGTATCCGGCGTTACGTCTATGGTCTCGATCATGTCAGAGTTCAATAAGAATGCCTCGCCGTTCAGACGATGTACTTCAATCATTATAATATAAAAAGCCTTTCTGAATTTTATTCCTATTATATTAATTATTATACGATTTTAGAGAAAAAAAGCGATAAAATAGAGAAAAGAAAATTTTTATGGAGGTGTGTTTTCAAAATCATGTCAGAAAATCTCAAAGAACTTTACAACAAAACTGATTTTATAGTTACAGGTGGCGCATTAAAAATTTTAACCGACTTTCTTAACGAGAAGGGCGTAAAGGCTCTCGTTGTTGAAAAAGTTAATGATGAAACTCTTAACGTAATCGACGCGGCCGGAGTCGTTCCAACGAGTCTCACTCTTAAAAATTGCGCGAGCGGTTTCTTCTCTTCGGGAATGGTCAAAGACGCTTTCGAGATCGAATTTTCAAAAGGCAATGACGAATGGCCCGGCGTTATCAGAATCCGCGGAGCAGATTGGGAAATTTATTTATTGCTCAAAGAAGTCCCGGCGAATCCAGAAGCACTTGTCGAGGATTTGAAACCTTGCGCGGGATTAATCAGGCTGTGGCGAAACGTCAAGACTACGTCAGAGACAGAGAAAAAATTATCGCGACTTTCATATATGATCCTCGCAACTAAGAGCACGCTCGCTTCGATTTTTGAGCCTATGCCGCTTCAGTACTTCGCCTCGTTCCTCGCGGACGTTTTGCAGGAAAGTTTGTTCCCGAAGTCCGTTGTGATTTTCAAAGACGACGGCAAAAATTTAGCTGTCTTTCATGGCAAAGCCGATTCGGTTCCGGCGCGCGAAGGTTTTTATGCGTCGCAGATTTTGCCGCCTAACCCGATAGTAACGAAGAAAGATTCACCCGTTGAAGTCGTGCTGCCGGTGGCTGAAGGCGATTGGCGTTTATTCTGCGTCATGCAGTGGGACAAGTTGCCCGACGAACAGACTATGAATTTTCTTGAGCTTCTTGGGAACTTGGCAGTGCGAGCAATCGCGATTAATAATCTTCGTCAACGTTCGCAACAAACCGAGGCCCATATCTCGACAGGTGAGTTTACAGTTTTGTCGCTCTCGAACGTTTTGAAAGTTTTGCGAGGCGCGGATAACAAAGAAAAATTTTTCTCGCTGCTTGTCGATATTTTCATGGAACAAAGCAGAATGCAAAATTGTTCGATTGCAGCGTGGGACAAAAATCAAAAGGGCTATATAATCGCCGAACATCGCGCTGCCTTATCGAAAACGAAACCTGATTCAACGTTGCTGCCTTCTGCGGGTGTCGTTCCTGAAAACAAAATCACAGAGTCCGTTTATGACCTCGCTGAACAAAATCCTGAAGCAATTTTCAAAAATTGGGGTTTCAAAGATTGTCCGTGGAAAGAGACTTTGAAGGCTTCGTCAATGAAATACATCTTCCCAATCTGCGATGATAATTCGCTCGTCGGATTCGTGGCGCTTGGAGCGGGGCAAGAAGGAAAAATAGCGCTCGATCGTTCACAACTTGCTTCACTGCAATTAATAGCGCAGTTCGCCGCTTATGAATTTAGAAGATTTGCATAAGCTAATATGAAATTTCTGAAACCGGGATTTTCACACGAAGATCTTCTGCGTATTGATGAAAAAGATCTGCCCGTGCTAGCTGATGAAGTGCGGGCAGTTATTATAGACACCGTTACAAAGAATGGCGGACATTTAGGCTCTTCGCTCGGGGTTGTCGAACTCACGATAGCGATGTTGCGAAAATTTAATCCCTTCAACGACAGAATAATTTTTGATGTCGGACATCAGTCCTATCCATATAAAATACTCACGGATAGATTTGATAAATTTTCAACGTTGCGACTTAAAGACGGCCTTTCAGGATTTCCGCGACGCTCTGAAAGTCCTTGCGACCATTTCAACACCGGACACAGCAGCACTTCGATTTCAGCGGCGTTGGGATATGCGAAGGCAAGAGATTTATTAAAAGAAAAAAGGCATATTGTGGCATTCATTGGCGACGCGTCATTAATAAACGGTCTTGCCCTCGAAGCTCTTAATTACGTTCACGAGACGAACACGAAATTAATTATCGTCCTCAATGACAATAGGCACTCAATCAGCAACAGGGTCGGCGGGTTCTCGACGATATTGGCGCGATTGTCATCAAACAGTCTTTATAAACGCTTCAAAAATTATTTACTTCAAAAGACCGGCACGCGCTCAAGCAAAGTTTTCATGGCTTTCAAGAAATTTCGCGACACTTTCAAATTTATTATGAAGCCGAATAACATGTTCGACGAGCTAGATATAAATTATTGGGGGCCGTTCGACGGACATGACATTAAAAAAGCCGAAGACATCCTCGAACTTGCAAAAAATTATGAAAAGTCCGTGCTCTTACACTTCAACACGATTAAGGGCAAGGGATTTCCACCGGCCGAAGCAGACCCTACGAAATATCATCAAGTCGCGCCAGCGAACGAAGTGAAATCACGAACGTGGAGCGAAGCTGCTTCAGAGATTGCCGAGGGCCTTGCCATGAGCGACGAAAGAATAATTTGTTTCACGGCCGCAATGATGACGGGCGTTAAACTTGAAAAATTTGCGCGCGAATTTCCAGATCGATTTTTTGATGTCGGGATTGCAGAAAGTCATATGTTGACGATGGCAGCAGGACTTGCAGCGGGCGGAATGCGTCCTTGGGTGTTTATTTATTCGACGTTCTTGCAGCGCGCTATGGATCAACTTATGCACGATATAGCGCTTCAAAATTTGCCCGTCGTGATTATGGTTGACCGCGCAGGGCTTTCAGGCTCTGACGGCGACACTCATCAGGGACTTTTAGATATTCCTTGGGGACGAGCAATTCCGAATCTTGAAATTTTTGCGCCGTGTGATGAAGCGTCGCTGCGTGAAGCTATGTTCAAGGCTGCGGATCGAAATGGCCCGACGCTAATTCGCTATCCTCGTGGAAAAATTCCGGCCGAAAATTTAAGCCCTGAAATTAAAAATAATGGCATCGTGAAAATTTTTGACGGTGAAAAATTCGCGTTATTGGGCCATGGTGCGTCGGTTACGACGATGATAGAAACTCGCAAACTTGCTGAAACGAAAAATTTTTCTCCCGCGGTTTATGACGTTCGCAAAATTAAACCTTTGGATTTTAATTCGCTAGATGAAATTTTAAATCATTATGAGCTAGTCGCCACTATCGAAGAAAATTATATGGCCGGTGGACTCGGCGAAGCTGTTGCAGCGCGAATAACAGAGTGCGATTTCAAAATTAAATTAATTCGTTTCGGAGTTCCTGATGTCTGTGTCAAGCACGCAACGCAAGACGAGCAGCGCGCACTATACGGGCTGACGCCAGAAAATATTTTTAACGAATGCACAAAATTTTTATCTCATGAAAAAAATTAAAGAGCGTCTCGATAAATTACTTGTAGCTCTTGGCCTGACAGAGACGCGAAATAAAGCACAAGCCTTAATCATGGCGGGCAAAGTCCGTGTTAATGGTCAAGTTGTTACGAAGGCCGGGGCAATGTTCGAGGAGGACGCTAATATAACTCTCGATGAAGTTTCACAATGGGCCGGACGTGGCGCAAAAAAATTATTGCGAGCGTTTGAAGTTTTTAATTTGAACGTTGAAAATAAAATTTGTGCCGACTTCGGAGCATCAACGGGCGGTTTCACGGACGTGTTACTTGCGAATGGCGCGGCAAAAGTTTACGCTATCGATGTCGGTTATGGTCAATTAATCTGGCGACTTGCGAACGATCCGCGAGTAGTAGTTATGGATAGAACGAACGCGCGATACTTGACACGTGAAAATTTTTCAGATGAAATTGATTTTGCTTGCTGCGATGTTTCGTTTATATCGCTGAAATTAATTTTGCCTGTGATTGACGATATATTAAATTCAAACGGAGAAGCCGCAGTTTTGATTAAGCCACAATTTGAAGCAGGACGCGAAAAAATTTCCGGCGGTGTCATTCGCGATAAAAAAATTCATGCTGAAGTTCTTGACGCTATCACGAATTTCATAAACGAAGAGACAAATTTATTTATTTCAGGTCTGACATATTCGCCGATTCGTGGAGCTGAAGGCAATATAGAATTTTTGTGTTTTTTGACGCGCCAAGAAAAAAATTTTGCTTTTAATATCGATGACGTAGTAAACCAAGCGCATTTTGAATTAGAAACGAGGAATTAAATAAAAATGGCTATGACTCAAAGAGAATTTCTTTATCTTTGTGCAAGAGGAAACGCTGAACAAATTCAGCTTGCAATAATAGAAGGAGCTAGCGTAAATCGTCGCGCAAAATTCATGGGCTCGTCAGTCCCGCCGCTGTTCGTGGCAGTGATAGAAAAAAATTATGACGCCGTGAAAGTTTTGATTAAACATAAGGCCAAGTGCATTTATGGATTCGTTGCGATAATGATGAATGAAGACGAAGACATGCTCAGATTTATGATTGACTGTGGAGCCGATATAAATTGCTGTGATTCTCACAATCGGACGCCGCTGCTATATGCTCTAAATACAAACAAAGTTAAATTAGTTCAATGGTTCTTAGAGCTGGGCGCCGATGCCAACTATAGAGCAAGCGCGGGCTTCAACGCTCTTACTTATGCGGCTTTTATGTATAACGAACAAAGCGAAATAAAATTAAACAAAAAAATTATAGAACTTTTAATGGACGCCGGCTCTGAGTATGATGAAGCCATGATGACCGCGATAAAACTTCATAACACTGAACTCGCTCAAGTACTTCTTGACTATGGCATTGACGTTAATGAAAAATTTATAAATGATCAAAGTCTGCTCTCGATTGCCATTCTTAATCTTGAAAAAGATAAAAATATGGACATGGTGAAACTTTTCATTAAAAATGGCGCCGACGTTAATGAAATTTTAGACTTCGGGGACGGCGTTACGACTTCAAATCTTAATATCGCGATCTCGTTAAGCGCCACAGACGCCGCCGAATTACTTCTTGAAAATGGCGCCGACCCAAATTTCATAGATTCAAAAGGTCGTTTGCCACTAATGTACGCCGTTCTAACAAGTCTGGAGATGGTCGAAGTTCTTTTGCGTCATGGTGCTGATCCGGATATTGGCGACAAAGAAGGCCGCACGCCTTTAATGCTTGCCGTTATCGACAGCGAAACCGAAGCCGGCGTTATAAAAGCACTGCTTGAAAGCGGCGCAAATCCCGATATTCAGGACAGCAGCGGCCATACGGCCTTAATGTGGACAATCATAGATCACGATCGAGAGCCAGAATTATTTACAGCGGCTTTGATCCGAACGGGAGCAATAAGAGCTGAACATGGTGCCGAATGGTTTTCAACTGCAAGTTTATTCGCGGCGGCTAAGCGTGAAGTTCAGCTTCAAACGGTCAAGACACTTATAGAATATGGCGCAGACCTTTCAATTAAAGATAAAAAAGGACTGAACGCGTTTATGTTCGCAGTTATGAATTTTGATGAAGAAATAGCAGACATATTAAAATCTGCCGGAGGTTTTAGCGAACCCATAAATTAACATTTTCACTTTTTTAATCCGGCTCCTCACCGTAAATTATAAAATGAAAATATCGCGCTTTGTCTTCTTCGATATAGTTCACAAGTTCGTTCATGTTTTTATCGAAGGCAATTTTTTGGACTGCTATACAGTCGCACATGTTAATCAATCCTGTATCACGAATTTTTAGTATTTGAGATAAAATTTCTTCTGTCATTTTATTGGCTTCCTGTCCTTCATAAAAATAGCTTAATCAAAAAAATTATACAAAAATTTTAATTTTTAATTCGCAATATATTCGTTCTTTAGCGCAGAAATGCCGCGCTTTTGAAACTCGTAAATGACTATAATATATGTTGAATCCTGTGCGGGTCATGAAAGGATAGTGTGATATTTCATGGCACGTATTGAAAAAAAGGATTCAGACGGTATTGGAACAAGAATCAGAACTCTTCGCAAAAAGAGAGGCTGGTCGCAGTTACAACTTGCTTCTATGGTTCACATGTCAGAGTCTGCGATTGGCGGTTATGAACGAGGCTACAACGAACCTTCGTTGGATATGGTCATAGCGCTTGCGAACGTTCTGTCAGTGAGCACAGATGAACTACTTGGCCTCGAAAGCGAGGATTACGGCTGGTTCGGTGATGTAGGCTACACAGGAAGGGCTTTCTTAAAGAAAGTCTGGGAACTCCACAAGGAGCATTTTGATTACTAAATAATTTTGCAAGACCCGCATGGGATTTGTATAAATTAAAAAAATAAATCCTCATGAAATATTGTAAAATTCACTTTTTATAAACAGAATGCTCGCTTGTATAGTAAATACACTTGAAAAATAGTACCCCCTCGCCAGTAAGCTGGCCTTCTCCCCCTTGTCATGTGGGGCGAGGAATTAGCATATCAAGAACGTTTATCTTGCCGCCCATGTATGTTAATGGGAGGTGACTCACAAAGTGAGGCGGAGGGGTGAAATTTAAGCGCGCTTGTATCTGTGAAAATTTATATCACGCTAAAAATTTTATGTTGCGTCCAAGTGCTTTAAGATATTTTTTGAAATTAGCAGGGATTTCTGGGCCTTTATGCTTAATTTTCACCATGCCCTTTCTTACTTCGACATTTTCAATTCCAAAATTGTATCCAAATTTACGAACTGCAATTTGCCCGGCGAGATATTCAACTTCATTTGGAATTTTCCCGAATCGGTCGCGCATTTCATTCAACAAAGTTTCAAGCTCTTCAAATCCTAAAGCGTTTAACATTCGCCTGTAAATTGTAATTCTAACGTCGTCTTGTGGAATATAATTTTCAGGAATAAAGCCGCTGCCTCTGTCCGAATCGATTTCGACTTCGGGTTTTTCATCAATACCACGTAATTTATTAATTTCTTGCTCGAGCATCTTGTAAAACAAATTAAAGCTGCTATTGTGTGAATTACCGTGCTGTTGAGTTCCGCCAATTTCGCCGCTGCCTCTAATATCTAAATCTCTGCGTGCAATTTCATAACCGGATCCCAAATCTGTCATAGTGGCAATAGCTTCCAAACGTTCTCGTGTGTCGCGATTCAGTGAGGATTTATTTGGATAAAAGAAATAAGCAAAAGCCTTTTCGCCACGGCGTCCAACGCGTCCTCGAAGTTGATACATTTGAGCAAGTCCAAGTTCTTCAGCGTTATCTATGATAATTGTATTAGCGCGTCCGACGTCAAGACCGCTCTCAATTATAGTGGTTGCAAGCAAAATATCTATATTTCCTAAATAAAAATCCAACATTGTAGCTTCGAGTTCTTTCTCTTTCATTTGCCCGTGAGCCTTTTGAATTTTTGCTTCAGGAAAGAAAGCTCGCAGCATGGTTTCATACTCTGGCATTCGTGAAATTTTGTTTGACAAGAAATAAACTTGACCACCGCGATTTAATTCATAAGTTATAGCGCGGCGAATAGTTCCGGGGTTCCATTGTCCTGTAAGAGTAGCGACGGGCAAACGATCTTCGGGCGGAGTCGATAAAACCGAAATACTACGAAGTCCACGCAGCGACATTGCAAGAGTACGCGGGATTGGTGTTGCCGACAAGCTCAATATATCGACCGCACCATAAGTCTTCTTCAGGCTTTCTTTGTGCATGACACCGAAACGATGTTCTTCATCTACAATTAAAAGTCCGAGTTTCTTAAATGAAATTCCATTTTGGAGTAATCTATGCGTGCCGATTAAAATATCAATCTTGCCTTCAGACGCTGCTTTAATCGTTTCTTTTGAGTGTTTAGGAGTTATAAATCGCGATAATAATCCAACATTCACAGGGAAGCCTGATAATCTCGATTGGAAAGTTGCAAAATGCTGCTGCGCTAGTATCGTTGTAGGCACAAGCACACAAACTTGAAAGCCTGCCATAACTATTCTAAACGCTGCACGTAATGCTACTTCTGTTTTTCCAAATCCCACATCACCAACTAACAGTCGATCCATTGGATACGGGCTCGAAAGGTCTTTCATAATTTCGCTAATTGCCTTTAACTGGTCGGCTGTCTCATTGTATGGAAAGGCGTTTATAAAATCATCATACATTGAATCAGGTTCGGGGAATGGCTCACGGCGTTCAAGTTCACGGTGTGCAAAAATTTCCATCAAGATTTTGGCTTCTTCTTTAGCTCGCTCTTGAGTTTTTGCGGCGTTTTTCTTCCATGCTTTGCCTTTGAGAGTATCCAATTTTACATTTTCGCTTTCATGTTCACGAAGTCCAGTTAGCTTGTAAGATTGTAAAACTGGAATTAAGAGCTGCTGATCGCCAGCGAAGTCGATCACAAGGACATCGAGAGGCACGCCGGACGCGTTTATAGTTTGAATCCCGCGGAAAATTCCAGTTCCATAATCATCATGAATTACTAATTGCCCCGGTGATAATTTTTCTGCATCGTTCCATTCGTTAGGTGCGCGCCATTGCGTTAATGGTACATTTGCATTAATACCAGATAGCTCTCTGTCAGAAATGAACGCGAGTTTTGAGTTAATATCTATAAATCCTTCGGATAAAACACCATCATGAATTTCATATGGCAATTTTTTGAAGACTGGATTATTTGTAAAAACTTGTATCTTAAATTTATTTTTTTCGAGTTCATCGCAAATTTCAAGGATTTTTTCCGGACTTCCTTTGAACGCCGGCAATGAATCCGTCATAAACTCTGCGTTGGATTTATTGGGGTCGTTCGTAATTCGTACAACTGGTAAGGTAGCAAGTTTGTGAAAAACACTATCCCATGCGCTAACTTCGGAAGAGGCGCTAATCTCGCTATAAATCTCGTGCCAAAGCCACGTGAAAGAATTTGCTTGCGTTTCGATTTTCTCCGGCTCGTTCAAAATTACCATTGTATCGGCGGGAATTAGTTCGACGGGCATTTTAATTTTTGTTTCTGTCAGGCCGTGCAAAAGAATTTCATCAATAGCCATCAACTCGCTTGAACTTTTTTGCGTGTCCGGGTGATAAGAGCCAATTCTCTCGATTTCATCATCAAAAAATTCGATTCTAATTGGTAAAGCGTAAGCAGGATCGAAAATATCCAAAATAAATCCGCGCTGAACATATTGCCCCGGCGCCCACACTAGATTGGAACGTTTATAACCCGCGATTTCGAGCCACGATTTAATTTTTTCAGCGTCAAATTTTTCGTCGCGTCTAATGTGAAGCTCCGAGCTTCCCAACATGCACGACGCCATCAAAGCACCGGGAGTAGCTGTCAAAATTCCGTTCTCGTCGTTCCAACGTCGCATAGCCTCGCCACGTTCGACTAACAACGCTCTAACATCGTCCTGCGAGCTTAAAGGCAATTCGTTGAGCGCAAAGATTTTCAAGTCCGGGTGAAGAGTTTTGTAATCTTGCATGAAAGTAGCCGCCTGCAAAGTGTCAGGGAAAATTGCAAGCGTATGAGCGTGAGCCTTTGCGAGCCAAGCCCGAGCAGAAAGTCCTGCGCGTTCAAAGACAGTTTTGTTTTTTAATGAGCGATTTAGTGTTTTTACTATGGATCTGTTTTTCATAAATGCCGCTTTTTCTTTTCACAAAATTTTTCAAAATTATTCACAAAAAATCAGGAGTCGGGAAGCAAAAATTCCTACTTCCTAACTCCTAATTTCTAATTGTCTTTTACTCGTCTTCTTTAGTTACTTTAATTGCAAGCTCATCGAGTCTTTCCTGTTCGACTTGGTCAGGAGCGTTTGACATCAAGCACTGCGCTTTCTGTGTCTTCGGGAAAGCCATAACGTCGCGAATTGAATTGCCGCCGCAAAGCAGCATAACGAGCCTGTCAACTCCGAGCGCTAAGCCGCCGTGCGGAGGTGTTCCGTATGAAAGAGCATCAAGGAAGAATCCAAATCTTCGTTTAGCGTCCTCTGGCGTGATTCCAAGAGCTTTGAACAATCTCGCTTGAACTTCGGGGTCATGGATTCTGATTGAGCCGCCGCCGACTTCGTTGCCGTTTAAGACACAGTCATAAGCGCGGGCTAAAGCGTGTTCGGGGTCTTCGTCGAACGGTGTTTCAAGGTCAAGCGCAGGCGATGTGAACGGGTGGTGCATTGCTACCCAGCGTTTCTCGTCCGTGCTCCACTCGAACAGCGGGAACTGTGTAACCCATAAGAACTTCCAGTTGTCGGGGCTGTCGTCGAATAAGTCTTCGCGCTTCTTGCCAAGTTCGAGACGCAGCGTCCCTAAAATTTCGCAGGCCTTGCCGCGTGAAGCGTGAGCAACAATAAATAAAGCGTCATCAGGCTGCATTCCGCCAAGTTCGCGGACTTTGTCAACTTCTTCAGGCGTCAAGAACTTCACGAGCGGGCCTTTTAATCCGCCGTCTTTATATAGGAAGTTTGCAAGCCCTGATGTTCCGAGTTTAATCGCGTGATTTTCAAGGTCTAAAATTTCTTTCCTTGACATTGAAGCACCGCCGGGCAGTCTTAAGCCACGAACGACTCCGCCGCCCTCTAAAATTTTTCTGAATGGTTCAAAGCCGGAATTTCTGAAAGCGTCGGCTAAGTCGCAAAGCTCTAACTTAACTCTTAAATCCGGTTTGTCGCTGCCGTACTTGTCCATAGCTTCCCAGTAAGGCATTCTGATAAACGGGGTCGGAATGTCAACGCCGCGAATTAATTTGAAGAGTCCTTTCATGTAACCTTCGATTAATTCCATGATGTCATCTTCGACGATGTAACTCATTTCGATATCGACTTGAGTAAATTCGGGCTGACGGTCTGCGCGTAAGTCTTCGTCTCTGAAGCAGCGTGCGATTTGATAATAACGATCGAAGCCGCTGATCATTAAAATTTGTTTGAAGAGCTGCGGTGATTGAGGCAAAGCATAGAAGCAGCCTTGATTAACTCGGCTCGGCACAAGATAGTCGCGAGCGCCTTCGGGAGTTGCTTTAGTGAGCATTGGCGTTTCAAGTTCAACAAAATTTCTTTCACTCAAATAATTTCGCGTGAACTCGTTGATTTTTGCACGGGTGCGCATGTTCTTCTGCATTTTGTCGCGTCGCATATCGAGATAACGATATTTGAGCCTGATGTTTTCATCAACGTTGTCGGTTTCATCGCCGATTTCAAACGGGAGCGGCTTTGCCTTCGACATAACGAGAAAATCACGCGCTACGATTTCAATATTTCCTGTTTTAAGTTCGGGATTTTCGGTGCCTTCGGGACGGATTCGCATTTTGCCTTTGACGGCCACGGAATATTCATTGCGCAACGTCGCTGCGAGTTCATGAATTTCTTTCGGAGTTTCGGGCAATGACGGATCGAAGACAACTTGAATAGGGCCTGTCCAGTCCAAAATTTCGATAAAAATAATTCCGCCTAAATCGCGGCGTGCTCTGACCCAACCGTTAGCGCGGACTTCTTTGCCGGCGTCATCTTCGGTGAACAGACCGCATAATGAAGTTCGCTGCCAAGTCTTGTCAAAAATTCTAGCCATAAAAATTTTTCGTTCCTTTCGTTTAATAGTTCTTCTTTTTGACGCGCATATTATAACGTTTTTCAAAGTTTGCACGAATAAAAAGCACTTTGACATTTGGGGGGGAATAAGATAATAAATAATACAATTTTTGCCATGTAAGATTTTGTTAAAAAGTTGTAGTCAGGTGTAAGTTTTTATGAAGGGGAAATTTTGATGAATGCACGAATTGAAAAAGAAATAAAAGGCGTTATGGAGCAATATGAAAATGATTCTTCGGAAATATTGCCGGATTGGCTCGGAGCGATTGCCGGTGGATTTGCTGGACTAGTAATAATTGGCTTGTCGCTAACGAGTGAGGCCGTAACAGAAGCGATTGCTGATTATAGTACGAGCATGAAGAATTTTATTTTTATGCTGCTAGTTATTTTTTTAGGAGCAATGGGCTTTGTAATTTTCCGCACCATGAAAAAATATAAAAAGAATGCTGCGCGCAATAACGCTCTTGAAAATTTGCATTCGATTCAAAAAATTATAGCTGACCACGCCGGGCTTTA
>JAFSUP010000025.1 GCA_017445205.1 Synergistaceae bacterium | reverse complement strand
TCGTTACGTCGAAGGGCGCGCCACTGTGCAGAAGTGTGTTCATCATCGACGAGCAAAATTTTTTTAACTTTGTTAATCATTCCTTTTGCGTCAAGGTCTTTCATTATGCCGATGACTTTACAAGGGTCAGCGTTTTCACAATCGACAGCAATAATAACGCGGCTAGCGTTCGCAAAAAAATCTTCGGGGTTCGTGAGAGCAGCGTCGCCAGCGTCAGTAACTTTGCTCATGTCGTAAAATCTATCGCGATTTCGTTCGTAAAGAATTGGAATGAACTTAGCGTCGTCGCGCAAAATATTTCCGTCGCCTTCGTCGGGATTCCAATTTATAAACGCCTGATAAGGAAATAAATCTCGAAATTCGCTGTAAATTCGCGCAGCGTCTCTGTTGCCTTCGGTGGTGTTGCCGCGAGTGATAAAAAATAAATTTCTGACATAAGGCCACTTAATCCATTCGGGCAAAAATTTTTGACAGTTTGGAACGTGCGGCAATAAATAATTATGAACATCAACGATATATTCATCGAGCCGCCGACGGGCTCTGACAAATTGTATTCCGTCAGCTTCGAGAGATTTTAAGGAATCTTGTGGCACAAGGTCGGGAATAGAATCGAGATTTTTAATATCGGAATTCATTTCTGTGAAGATGGCTTTGAAATTTCGTTGAAGTTTTGTTCTAAGTCGGCAAAGATGACGCACGATACGCGCCTCTTTATCTTGATTCATTTCGTCGTAAACGCTTCTATAAAATTGAGGATTTATATTTTCGTTCTGACCAATTCCAAAATATCTGTCGTCAATGCCAATTAAGAAAGCAATTCTTGAAACTATCTCTCGTTTTGTTTTTTGAGTTTCTGCTCTTGTTGAGTTTATAGGGAGGTTTTCTGAAAAATTTTGCAGTGAGGCTCGCTTGTCCTCGTCAAGCATATTGCCTATGCTGAAATCGCTCATAATATTTTTTACATCGTCCTTTCATTTTGAATTTTTAATTTACAAGCTGCGCCAACTCTTGAAGCCTTTGCCTAAGACTTCTGAAGCGTCGCAAATAGAAACAAATGCTCTCTCGTCTCTCTCTTTCAGAAACCGTTTGAGCATTACGACATGCCGAGGTTCAAGCAGCGTGATTAAGACGGGACGCTCTTGGCCAGTGTATCCGCCGCGGCCTTCGAGTTTCGTTACGCCTTTGCCGAGTGAGTTTATAAATTTGCTGACCTCGTCTGGAATATTTGTGATTATGATTGCTTGCTTGCGTTTGTCGAAACTGCGCGTAACGTTATCAACCGTGATGCCGTTTATGTAGAGACCAACCGCACCATAAACGACCGCTTCGAGCCCAATAACGCTAATCGACAACGCGAGAATAAAAAAGTTAATAAAAATTGAAAATCTGCCAATCTCGATTCCGTATCGACGACGCAAAGCGACAGCAAGAATATCTGTTCCGCCGCCGGAGCCTCCGACATTAAACATCAAGCCGCCCGCTGAACCTTTCAATAAGCCAACGATAACCGTAGCCATGAATTTATCTTCAGGAAGTGGCAAAGGAATATCAGCAAAAATTGAAAGCATTGTCGAAAAAGTTGAAATCGCCAAGAGCGTCAGAGCTAAAAAACGAACGTTTAGATCTTTGTGAGCCCATAAGAGCAACAAAATATTTCCCGTTAGGATAACCCAGTTAGGCGAGATCCCGAACATATAATTTGTAAGCACGGCTATGCCCGCAACCCCTAAATCAGGAAAACGATAATGAAGCGTGAAATAATTGACCGCGAAGGCCTGAATCGAACTCGCAATAATTACAATTAAAACAGCTTTCCAATCTTCTTTAATAATTTTTATAAGATGAGAAATAAACGAATGGAAAAATTTTTTCATAATTAATTTTGGAACCCTCCTTTCAATTCGTGAAATTTATATTAGCATAAAAAATCAGCCCTCCCGCATAAGAAAGGCTGATGAAATTTTTAACTTCTGAGCTTGTGTTCTAAGTTTTAATTTTTAGAGAGCACGCTCAAATCTCCGACTTCACGGAATAATTTATTGCACTGCTCGAGCAAAGCGAGTCTGTTCGCGCGGACTTTGTCATCTTTATCCATGACCATGACGTCATCAAAGAACTTCGCGACGACCGGCGACAGTTCCGCAAGAATTTTTGCGAGGCCTTCCCAGTCGTAAGCTTCGAGAGCCTTTTTAACAGGTTCATCAAGTCTGCTGACTTCGTGATATAAATTTTTCTCTGCTTCAACTTTCATTAATGATTCGTCAGGAGCTGCGCCCGTGATTTCTTTCTCGTTTTTGCGGAGAATGTTTTTAACTCGCAATGCAGAACTCACAAGAGCCGTGAACCAATCTTCATTTTTAATTCCGTTCATTGTCTCAATAAATTTAAGAGCTTGATACGGAACATTGCCGGCGATGCTAATTCCGAGTGCTGCGAGTTCAGGAGCAAAGCCACGCTCTTCAAGTTGTTTTTTAAGACGCTGTGTCATAAATTCTAAAATTTCTTTTTGAAGAGCCTCATCGATTTCGTTAATCTTGCATGACTCTTTAACGGCTTCGGTAATGTCGAAATTATATTTTCGAGCGAACAAAATTTCATTTATGCAACGCGCTGCGCGTCGAAGGGCGTAAGGGTCTTGTGAGCTCGTTGGAGCAAGTCCGACTTTATGGCAAGCCGTGATTATATGAACTCGTTCAGCAAGTCCAAGAATCGCGCCCACGTCGTCCGTAGGTGTTTTGTCGGTGGCTGTCTGCGGCAAATATTGTTCGTAAAGCGCCAACGCTACTCGAGGCTCTTCGCCCGCACTCTTTGCATACTCACGCCCCATAACGCCTTGCAGGTCCGTGAACTCAAACACCATGCTTGTAACTAAATCGGCCTTTGAGAGATATGCAGCTCTGTCAACGAGTGAGGCGATGTCGTTCATGCCGTACTTGTCGCAGAACCACAGCGCTAATTTTCGCGTCAACATGACTTTATCAAAAACGCTTCCGAGTTTCTCTTGATAAGTTACGCTCTTTAACCTTTCGACGTAAGACGTCAAAGGAGTTTTTCTATCTTCGTCCCAGAAGAAGGCTGCGTCTTCAAGTCGAGCGCGCAAAACTCTTTCATTGCCTTCGCGAATTACATTCACGTCCGGAACCATGTTGTTGCTAATCCCGACGAAGTAATTTGCGAGTTTTCCGCCTTTATCTCTGTTGCGAACGGCGAGATACTTTTGATTTTTCTTCATTGAAGTTGTCAAAACTTCTTCGGGAATTTCGAGATAGCGTTTATCAAAAGAACCTGCGAACGGCACGGGATATTCAACAAGATATAAATTTTCTTCGAGTATTTTCGGGTCTAATTCGACTTCATAATTTCCGTCAAAACTTTGCTGCAAAGTTGCGATTGCGGATTTCATTTTTTGAAGTCGTTTCTCTTGGTCTAAAATTACGTTATTGTCATAAAGAACGTCAAGAAATTCGGCGGCGTTTGAAACTTCGATTGACTTTTTGCCCATAAATCTATGTCCGCTTGTGCGTCGTCCTGATTCGACATTGCCAAACTTAAACGGAATTATTTTTTCGTCAGCAAGAGCGACTATCCAGCGAATCGGGCGAGCAAATCTTACGCCGGAGTTGTCCCAATACATGCTCTTCGGGAAAGTCAGACTTGCGATTAAATTTTTCAAGAGTTCGGGCAAAACTTCAATAGTGTTTTTGCTTTCCTGATGAACTTCAGCGGCAATATACTTTACGCCATTGACTTCGATTTCTGTTAAATCGTTTACGCTGATGCCTTTGCTCTTTGCGAAACCTTCGGCGGCGCGAGTGGGGACGCCATTCTGGTCATAAGCTGCGGAAACGGCGGGGCCTTTTAATTTTTCTACGTTGTCGGTTTGAGAGTCATTAGCGTTAGTTACGATTAAGACGAGTCGGCGCGGAGTTGCGTAAGTTTTAGCGTCCTTAAATTCTATTCTGTTGGCTGCGAATGAAGCTTCGGCGTTTTTCTTTAACGTTTCGAGGGCGTCTGGAATGAATCGTGAAGGGATTTCTTCTGTGCCGATTTCGAGCAAAATATTTTTTATTGCCATGTTGTAAATTACTCCTCAAAAAATTTTCCAGTTGTGTTTTCAAATTTATTCATTAACGGGAAGCCCATCTCTTCGCGTTGTTGACGATAGGCGGCTGCACAACGGCAAGCGAGCGCGCGAACTCTTGAAATATAACCTGTGCGTTCGGTTACACTGATGGCGTTTCGAGCGTCGAGCAAGTTGAACGTGTGCGAACTCTTCAAAACGTAATCATAAGCCGGCAAAACGAATCCTTTATCTAAAATTCGCATTGCTTCGGCTTCGTACATCTGGAACAACTGGAATAACATATCTGTGTCAGCAATTTCAAAATTATAATGAGAGTGTTCAATCTCGCCTTGTAAATGTACGTCGCCATACTTGACCTTGCCGGACCATTCTAAATCATAAACGTTATCAACTTTCTGAACGTACATAGCGATTCTCTCGATTCCGTAAGTTAATTCTGAAGGGACGTTTTCCATATCGAGGCCGCCAAGCTGTTGGAAGTATGTAAATTGAGTAATTTCCATTCCGTCAAGCCAGACTTCCCAACCGAGTCCCCATGCGCCTGTCGAAGGATTTTCCCAATCGTCTTCAACGAAGCGAATATCATGTTCGCTAGGGTCGATTCCAAGGCTTGCGAGACTTTCAATATAAAGTTCTTGAATGTTCGCAGGAGCGGGTTTGATTATCACCTGATATTGATAATAATGTTGAAGTCTGTTTGGATTTTTGCCATAACGACCGTCTGACGGTCTTCGTGAAGGTTCGACGTAAGCGACACGCCACGGCTCAGGGCCAAGAACGCGAAGCGCCGTAGCGGGGTTCATCGTTCCGGCACCAACTTCAATATCATAGGGCTGCTGAACTACACAGCCCTGACGGCTCCAAAAATTTTCGAGCCTAAAATAAATTTCTTGAAAATTCAAAGTGTGATTCTCCTTTAGTTAAAAAATTTTCTGAGCGAGAAATATTAACACGCCTACTCCAATTCCGAATAGCGTTAAATACCAGCCGAATTTTATCTGCATCGAATCAACTTTAGCACTTAATGCTTTAACATCGCCTTTTAAATCATTAAAATCAGCGCGCAAATTATTTACTTCAGCACTCATTCCGCTAGCTATGGCTCTATGCTCGGCAAGATTCCTTTCCATTATTGCCTTTGTTGCTTCAAGATGACTATCAAGTGCGTCTTTGATTGCTGATATTCTCGCGTCAGTCATATGCTCATTGAAGCTTATACGATCATCTATGCCTTTTAAGTGAATCTCAAGTTCATTTCTTGTTACGAGATTTTGCGTATCGCTCATAATAAAACTTCCTTTTACTTGTGCGAAGCAAATTGCGTTTTGCCTCCAAGATACGGAATCGGATCGACTTTTGCATTATTGACGCGAACTTCAAAGTGCAAGTGATTTGCCGTTGAGCGACCTGTTGAGCCGACATAGCCGACTATTTGGCCTTGCATAATTCTTTGTCCTTGTTGAACAGCTACGCTTGAGCAATGCGCGTAGAAACTTTGTAATCCGCCACCGTGGTCAAGCAAAATGAAATTTCCATAACCTCTAAAGCCTATTGTCGAATTATTGCCTGTACGTGCTACGACTCCGTTACGAGCAGCTCTTATCGGCGTTCCGGCGGGCATTGGAATATCGATTCCTTCGTGCTTACGCTTGCCGCGCCAGCCAAAATACGATGACACTTTGCCATCAACTGGCCACATCATTTTTCCGTTAAGATTTCTGAAATTTAAAATGTAATCGTTGCGCGGTTTTTCGGTCATGTTGTAATAAGGCAAATAACTCGGAGTTGTTCCGAAAACGTGATCTAAATCAGCTACGCTTGGAGTTTTGGGTACAGCGTTCTCCGGGATTCTGACGACTTCGACTTTATCACCGACGATTAATAATCTCATCGGCCCTTGCGAAGAGTCGCCGTTCGGTGAAAGAACGATTATCGGGTCATTTGCGGACGAAGAAGAAGATTTCTTTTTCGGCTGTTCGGTTAAAATTTTGTCAGGCTTTGTCATTTTTGCGATAGCGTCTTGAGGAGTTTCTTTCTTTTCAACTTTAATCTCGCGAATTATTTCTGAATATTTATCTTGAACGTTCGCCGTTTTAATTTCTTTTTTTTCTTCTTTAACTTCTTTTTTGACTTCCGCTACGGCTTCTTTAACTGGCTCGGGCGCGGCCTGCTTCGGTGCGGGAGCTTCTGTGATTTTAGTAAGCTCTTTAAGTTTCGCTTGAAGTTCTGCGCTTTCTTTGGGGTCAACTAAAATTTGTTCCATTGGTGTAACGTGATTGACGCTCTTGGTCTTATCTTCGACTTTCTTTTCATGTTCGACTGCGATTTTCTTTGCAGCGGCAGCACTTGTTACGGGCACTAGAGCAGTAGGCTTCCACGCGCCTTGATTTTGCCAAATTGCGAGCATGTCGGCCTGATTCGCAGGCAAGTATATTGAAGTCCCGGCCTTGACGTCAGCAGATGAGGCAATACTGTTCGCCCAAAGGACATCAGCGACAGAAATATCATGAAGCAGGCAATAGCGATCTAATTCAATAAATCCTAAATTAACATCTTCGTTAAATACAAGTGTCTCCCATTTTGCAGCGTGTGCATGAGCTGCAAGCACAAGCGTTAATATAAATCCAGTTAAAAATTTTTTCTTTTTCATCAAAGCGTCTCCTTTCTAAATAGAATAGAAGTTCATAATTTTTACTTCCTAACTCCTAATTCCTCATTCCTAATTCTTTTTATACTCTCTCTGTTACGATTCTGAAACCTGCCTTTGAAAGTTCGCGGCGAATTGCGTCAATTTGTTCGCTGTCGCGAGTTTCGAGAGCTAGTTTCAAGAAACACGAATTAATAGCCATGTTTGTGTCGCCGTGGTCATAATACACAGAAACAACATTAGCTCCGCAGCCTGCGATTATCTCCGAGACTTGCTGAAGCTGGCCCGGCTTGTCAACAAGTTCAATTGTGAGATTGACATTTCGTCCCGTCATCATGAGGCCACGAGTTATAACGCGCGAAAGAATATTGACGTCGATATTTCCGCCTGAAACTACGCAGACAGTTTTTTTATTTTCGATCGGCAATTTGTGGAACATGGCGGCAGCAACAGGAACGGCTCCCGCGCCTTCAGCGATTAATTTTTGTTTTTCGATTAACGCGAGAATAGCGGCGGCGATTTCGTCTTCAGACACGCAGACAATATCATCGACGTACTTTGAAATTATTTCAAAAGTGTTTTCGCCGGGATTTTTAACGGCGATCCCGTCCGCAAAAGTCGAAACGCTATCGAGGACTTCACGATTATGATTAACAAACGAGTTATACATCGACGGCGCGCCCGCGGCTTGAACGCCATAAACTTTTATATCAGGCTTCAAGGACTTCACGGCGAAAGAGATCCCCGAGATTAAACCGCCGCCCCCAATCGGGACGACGATGGCTTCGACGTCTTCAAGCTGATCCAAAATTTCAAGTCCTATCGTAGCCTGCCCCGCGATTACAAAATCGTCGTCATACGGGTGAATGAAAGTCGCGCCGGTCTCGTTGACGATTTCGACAGCTCTGTCGTGAGCGTCATCGTAAGCGCCCTTAACGAGTTCGATATTAGCGCCAAGCCGTCGAGTGCTTTCAACTTTCATAACGGGAGCGCTATCAGGCATACAAATTGTAGATTTGATTCCCTTGCGAGTTGCGGACATGGCTACGCCTTGTGCGTGATTGCCGGCTGAACAGGCGACTATGCCGCGCGATTTCTCTTCGTCGGAAAGCTGCGAAATTTTGTAATAGGCTCCGCGTAATTTGAAACTACCTGTTACTTGTAAATTTTCTGTCTTAAGGTATAAGTTGTGCGACTCGCTCAGCAATGGCGCGGCGATTAAGTCGGTCTTTCTTGCGCACTCTCTAAGAACGTAAGCTGCGTGATAAACTTTGTCAAGCGTCAGCATTTTAATTTCCTCTGTTTCATATTCATCTTAAAAAATCATCACACCCCATAAAATGATTAGATAGTATAGCGCAAAATTAACGATTTTTTGTGAAAAATTTTGAAAAAAAATTCGCCGCGTCAGTTTGAGAATCTTTCACACCAACGCGACGAAAAAAATTTTAGACTTTAATTTTATTTTTTAGTTTTATGGCAGCGGGAAGTGGTCCCAAATCGGAATCCCAAGGAAAACTCCCGCCTTCCATTGTTCAGAACCGTACATAACTGCGAGTTTCACATCTACAAAATTATTCGGGAAGTTTACGGCCAAACCGACTTCCCACGGAGCGTCGATTTTATGCCAGCCTTTGTCCATAGCGTAGCCCCAACTTGCAAAAAGTTCTCCTGCAACAACTCCCATAGCACTGCGCGAAAGAATTTTTCTAACCGCCATGTTCGTCCAGAACATTCGCTCGGCTTCAATCGGATAACGCGCGATTGAATATAGTTCTTCAGCAGCACCTAAGTAAACCGCGTGGCTTCGTCTGTTCATGTCGCCTTCTGCAAATCCCATTCTGAAATACGTTCTCCAAATGTCAGAAACTTCGAGCGGCTTAAAATAACTAAATCTATAAACAATTTCATCGAAGTCTGGCCACCATGCGTTTAGTCGCCATGAATAGCCTTTAGTAGGATCGCCTGGAATGTCTAGCGTGTCATACTCGGCAGAGAAAGTCGGGCCTGCTGCGTCTGTGTCGTCTTTATCTGAAATTGTTCCGCCATCAATATGTTCATAAGCATAACCGATTGAAGTATTAACATCTCCCCATGTGAACAAGCGACTAACTCCGACCGCGTATCTGTCCCAATCTCGTCGCTTGTCATTCGGTCCGGCCGGCTGCCAATTTTGAATAGAGAGATTAATTTGCCACGCGTCCATAGGCTGCGGCGCTGTCTGATAAGAGAGATCGATGCCCATCTGTTCGCCAAGCTTCGCGACACCGATTAGAGAATCGTATTCCGAAAAAATTCCGCGTGCTTCGCCTTTAAGATAAAGCCATCTGTTCGGGTGAAGATTAGTTGTGTAACCTGAAATTCCGAATTTAAGTTCCGGAGATT
This sequence comes from Synergistaceae bacterium, assembly GCA_017445205.1. Taxonomy (GTDB): domain Bacteria; phylum Synergistota; class Synergistia; order Synergistales; family Aminobacteriaceae; genus JAFUXM01. Next base: position 9,012 of record JAFSUP010000025.1, on the reverse strand, counting down.
GTCTGACGTCTATACGAACGAGGACATCGCCGGATTCTGTTCGGCCTAACTGATAGTCAGCAAGTTCAACGCCGGGCGCGGCTGAAAGTTTTTCCATTTGCTCATCAATTTTTTCTGTGTCGACCTTGCGACCGACCCACGATAACATTCTTTTGCGAACAAGTTCAGCCATTTTATCTGGAAGTCCGTGAACTTCGATTTCTCCTACGATGTCGCTCAAATGTCGTTCTTGCTGCAACGTGAAAAGCGCGGGGCCTCTTGCCGATAAAGCTTTAATCTCTTCGATTTTTTCTTCTGCGGCTTCGCGGCCTAACTTGATGATCTCTTCGGGGTCTCCTGCGTCGAGCATACCGAGCCCGGCAACTTTCGGCCTTAATAAAACGTCAGCAGCTTGGCTCTCTTCGTCGGTTGTCTTTCTCATCAAGACCGTGAGAGCCTGATTGATGACGTCCACGTATGAATTAATTCCCGTAGTTGCGAGGACGTCTGAAATATCGACAGCGACTATCGGAATGCCTGGGAATAATTCTTGCGCAGTATAGACCGGTAAATTTGAAACGACTCCGCCATCTACTAAGAGACGATCATCAATTACCCACGGTTCAAAGAGCATCGGAATAGACATTGAAGCACGCATAGCCGCAGCGAGGTTGCCATTTTTCAAAACGATTTTTTCACCAGTGTTAATATCCGTTGCGATGGCCGCATAAGGTATCGGGAGCTGATAAAAATCTGTTTCAGTTACGTGGCGCATAAGTTGCGAAAAATATTCGTAGAGTTTGTCGCCCGTCAGAAGTCCTTTGGGGCCACGCTGTCCTTCGCTAATTTTATAAGTGAAGGCAGGGATCGTGTTAGTCTTTGCGCGTCGGTCGTTGCCTGTGAAGACGAACATCGGGCCGGTATTCTCTGACAACAAAGTTGGAAGATCTAATTTTCTTAAAATTTCGTGCATGTCTTGAGTAGAATAGCCGCTAGCACGCAAGGCCCCCATTAAAGCACCCATGCTTGTGCCGACAATTCCGACAACTTCAACGCCATTTTGTTCAAGCGTTTCGATAACACCGAGATGAGCGAAGCCCTTTGTGCCGCCGCCAGATAAGACGAGAACGACTCCGGCTTCTGTCTGAACGGGCGAGAGCGCAAACATCAAAATCATAATGAGAGCGCAAAAAATTTTTTTCACATTAATCAATCTCCTTAAAGAAAAACGGTTCCGGCCCATCACGACCAGAACCGTCAATTAGATTCTTCATTATAAAGATAAAAATTAAAAATTAAAATTGCTTAGTCAATCTTGAAAGACAGTACCAAATAAAGACCGCCCGTAGGTTCAAGTTGGAATGGTAACGTAAAACTTTTCATTCCGTTATCTTCTTTGACAACATTGCTAATATTATCTCCGCAAATTAATTGCGGTGGCGTTACGTCGACAGTTCCGAGAGCACTCTGAACGAGAGCGCGGCCGCCAATCATGTTGGAAAGCTCGCCAATTACGCTCATAGAAACGTCGTCGCCAATTTGAGGTATTATCATTCCGCCCGACATAGCTCTGATTATATTGTCAAATCCTTCTTTGTTAAGCATTATATTAACTGTTCCGCGGGAGCCTACGCCCACAACGCCTATAAGGGCAACGGTGCAAATATTTTCGACTTTAACGCCCTGGGCGACTTTTGCTTTATTGAGGGTGATATTAAGCCCCACCTCTCGCCCTACTGAAAGAACAGCCGACGCGAAACTGTTCACAAGAGCGACAAGTTTATCCATACCGGCCATCTAAATTAATCCCCTCCTGTAAAAAATAAGACTTTGATTTTGAAAATTAGCATTATTATATCTTATCCATGTTTTTTTTTCAGCGACAGCTACAAAAAATTATTATTATTATTTTTAAATTTCACAATTAAATCACTACTCGCTATTATTCACTTCGTTTAACTGCGCACGTGAAGAAGATTTTTTTCCGGGTTTTAAGCGTGTAAAATTTTCCACAGCATCACGAGGAATTGCCCAAAAATGCCCTATCTTAACTTGGCCGGGGAAACGATTGCCTTTGCATAGAATGCTGATATTAGCTCTCGTTACTCCCAAAATTTTTGCCGCCGTTGCTGCGTCCGTATAATCTTCTGTTTCAATCAACATTTATTTTCACTTCCTTTAATTTCATTATAATATTTTATCGTTCACTTGCTTCCTTGCGATTGCCCACGCGGCTAAATCATCAAGAACTCGCGGCGGCACTCTAAGACCTCGCGGCAATAATCTTAAAAAGAATCCCGGCTTATGAATTTTCCAATACAAGTTCCGCGCTTCAAGCGTCGTGTTTCGTTCGTCGGTGATTTTAATTTCAAATGGCAAAATCGCGACTGCCTTTATAAATTCGCGGCTGTGAGTTCCGTTCCCGATCGCTATAAATTTGACTCGCTCAATAAAATTTTGAATCTCTTCGCGCTTTTCGATTATAAAATTTTCGATGTCTTCACTTAATAATTGCTCAAAAAAATTTTCTCGTTCGAACGACGGGAAGATACCTGAAAAAATTAATTCGCCGTCTTCGTGAACTAGAGCGAAGCCCGTTTTGTCGCGACCGGGGTCAAACGCAAGAATTAAATTTTTATTTACATTTTCCCTAGCGTGAACTGCCAGCGATCCATTATCCAGAACCATTGCTCGGGAGTCTCCTTTATCCATTCTCCGATTATTTTGTTACAAAGTTCAAGCGACGTTCTCAAATCTTCTCCGAAGCCGGGGCGGTCGCTCAAGATTTCTGTAAATTCGACATAGTGACGCGAAAAATTTTTTTTGTCCCTCGTGTAGCGCACCGGGATAATCGGACATTTGAATTTTTGATAGAGTTTCACGGCCCCGTCATGAGTGCTTGCGGGGAGTCCAAGGAAATCTAAAATCACTCCGTCGCGCCGCGCGTCCAAGTCCTGCATGATAACGACAATGCCGCCGGCCCTCAAAGCTCGGAAAATTTCACGAAGCCCCGCGCCTTCGCTTTCGATTAATAACATTCCTTCGGTTTCACGTCTGATTTTTTCTACGAAGTCGTCAATTCCATTTTGGTTTCTTTGCGGCGTGTAAACGACATGTAAGGGAAAGCCTTCAGCGATCACTCGCATAGCAGCAAGTTCCCAGTTATCCATATGCGCGCCGATTAATATGACGCCATGACCACGGGCGACGGCTTCGGACAAAATTTTTTTGCTAGCGTCATCAAAAATTGCGAAGTTATTAACATTTTTTTTCATTACGGGCAAGCGAATAAATTCAATTAACGACATTCCCATGTTAATGAAAGATTTTTTTATGATTTCACGAGCTTCAGTTACGCCTAGGCCAAGAGCTTTAACGCAACGAGCTTCGCAGCGGTCAGTCTTTTTCCACAGAAGCAAACGAGCAACGCGTCCAAGAAAGCGACCAAACGCAAGCGCAACACCATGAGGCAGAACGCGCAAAAATTTTATAAACAAGTTTACAAAAATTAAAATCACTCCCATGAAAGAAAAAATTTTTGATTTATTCGGCATGTTTAATATATCATAATAAAAATTTCCATGCCCCTTTTAAAACAAAAATTATATTTAGGAGGAGAAATTTTGAAACTGAAAATTAAATTTGCAATCGCTCTTGTGTTTTTATTGTCGCTGGTCGCAATTTGCGAAGGTGTTATTCTTGATGGAGCCATTAGAGGCAAGAACGGGCTTTCTTATTCGGCGATTTCGTACGGCTTCGACAGCATCAGCGTAACGATTAGAAACTCAACAAAATATAACGTGAACTTCGGCGGCACTATGCTATTTTTAGACAAAAATTATAAAGTTCTCGCACGTGCAGAATTATTAACCGCAAAAATCAAAAGGCGCTCCTCACGAAAATATAAAGCCTTCTTCAGCGAAGGCACTGGCAACGACGCAAAGCGCGCACGTTATCTCGAATGGGAGTTTTGAAAAAGCAATTAGGAAGTAAAACAATGGTGAAAATTATTGATGACAAATAATTTCATATTTATTAATGTGAAAGGAGAAAAATATTTATGTTCAACAAAAATCCGTTATTAAAAATTATTAACAAAAGACAAGCCGGGGAAATTTCTGGCATTCCATCGTATTGCACAGCGAACGAACTCGCGATCGAAGCTCTGCTCGAACAGGGCGCGAAGCTCGGCACAGAAATTTTAATCGAAGGTACTGCGAATCAGATTAACCAGTTTGGCGGCTATACGGGAATGACGCCAGAAGATTTTCGCGATTATGTTTTTAAAATTGCGGAACGAGTCGGCTTTGACAAAAATAAAATTATTCTCGGCGCAGATCATTTCGGGCCGCTCGTCTGGTCAAATCTTAATGAAAAACAAGCTATGAAAAATTCTCTTGAGCTCGTGCGCTTGGCCGTTCGTGCGGGATTCAAAAAAATTCATTTAGACACAAGCATGAAACTTGCTGATGACGCCCCTTACGAAAGACTTTCTGATGAAAAAATCGCCGAACGTGGAGCAATTTTATTGGCTGAATGTGAAAAAACGTATCAGGAACTTTTAAAACAAAATCCCGAAGAAGTTCGACCGGTTTATATAATCGGTTCTGAAGTTCCGATTCCAGGCGGTGCGCAGGAAGAAGAAGTTGAGCTTCAAGTTACGAAGGTCAGCGATTTTGAAAACACTTTGAGAATTTACAAAAAGAAATTTGAGGAGCATGGACTTTCAGAACGTTGGGGCGATGTCATTGGCGTAGTTGTTCAGCCGGGCGTCGAGTTTGGCGACAAAGAAATTCATTTTTATAATCGTGAAGCGGCGAAAGAACTTTCAGCTGCTTTGAAAAAATATCCCGGCGTCGTCTTTGAAGGACATTCGACGGACTATCAGTCAAAAGAAAGATTGCGTGAGATGGTCGAGGACGGCATCGCGATTTTGAAAGTAGGGCCGGCGTTGACGTTCGCACTTCGTGAAGGGCTGTTTGCTTTAAGCATGATTGAGAGTGAATTAATGTCAGGTAATCGCGCTGAATTTGAGGCAACACTTGAAAAAGTCATGTTAGAGAATCCGAGCCACTGGCAAAAACATTATCAGGGCTCAAATAGCGGAAATTTTCTTGCACGTCGCTACAGCTATTCGGATAGATGCAGATATTATTTCAGCAATCCCGAAGTTAAAGCCGCGATTAAAAAATTATTTACAGGCATCGACTCTTTTATTTCGCATGATCTACTTCTGCCAGGACTCTTGCGTCAGTATATGCCGCGTCAGTATAAACGAGTTCGCGACGGTGAAATTAAATTAAAAGCTGACGCTCTTGTGAAAGATTTTGTTGTGGCGGTTGCAGAAGATTACAATTTCGCAGCGGGATTTTAGTAAATGCACTATACGCAAAAATATAAATCTCCGCTCGGAAATATTTTGCTTGCTGGGGACGAAGAAGGTCTAACGGGTTTGTGGTTTGATGGACAAAAATATTTTGCCTCAAATCTTGCTCCAGAGCATCAGGAAAAAGATATGCCGATCTTTGAACAAGTTTCTAAGTGGCTAAATATATATTTTTCCGGCGAAAATCCAAATTTCACGCCGCCTCTTCATATGCTTGGGACAGAGTTTCAGATAAAAGTCTGGAAGCGTCTGTTAAAAATCCCGTACGGTCAAACAACAACTTATGGTCAACTTGCTCGACAGTGTGGCATAACGTCGGCTCAAGCTGTTGGCGGTGCTGTAGGACATAATGCAATCTCAATTATTATTCCCTGTCATCGTGTTGTAGGCTCAAATGGAAATCTCACGGGTTACTCCGCAGGCATTGATAAAAAAATGAAGCTTTTGGCTTTAGAAAAAATAAACACGGAAAAATTTTTTGTCCCGAATAAGTGAAGAGCACTTAAGATTTTTGTAATTGAAAAAGTCAGTCTCTCTCGCGTGAGAAGAGCTGATTTTTTTTATTCATCTAACCATGCTATAATTTACTAACAAAATTTAAGTAATATGGAGGTTGATTTTTTATGTTTGACTGTATAATGGTCAAGTCAAGAGCTGAGCTGATCCTTAGCGCACTAGTCCTTCTGTTTGTTTTCCTTTCAAGTTCGGTTTCTTATGCTGATATAGTTTACATTGGAAATAGTCAGAGTCATGTAATGTATGTCAAGCAGGAAAGCTCCGAAAAATTCACACGAATTTCAGATGTACTTCCAGAAATCACAGAGCGAAGCGATAATCGCTATCCTTACTACGACGAAATTGCCGCGTTCACTGTAAACGGCAAAAACAGAGTTATCGTGTTCCGTCGCGAATCTGATACAAGCGTAACCATATCGACATACGACCCTGAAAATTTCTCAACTCCTGTCGCAAGCAAGACGCATGAAATCCCTAACGGTCATGACGGCGGTATTGACATTTTGGGGAATAATATTATTTTCGCAGAAGCTAATGTCATCTACGAAATGAATCCGGAAACTTGCGAAATCGTCAACACGTATCAATATAGTGATTATGTTGGCTCCGAAGCTGATGTAATCGTGCATGACGGTTTAATTTTTGTGTCAGAGTTTATTTTAGGAAACGACGATCCGACTTTCAAACTTGAAATTTTGAGCGCAGTAAACAAGGACAAAGTAACCGGGAGCATTAACGGTTTGACAGTAGATTTGGCTTCAAGCGGTAATAATCTTTATTGCAGCGGTGGCGGAGACGGAATTTATCTCATGAAATACAATGACTTCAAAAATCTTACGCTCAATGAGTCAGACGAGAATTTCTCTAAATACACTACGCTTGCCATAAATGGAGAAGTAGCGGCTTTTTGTTCAGACGGCAACGGCGGACTTTATTACATTTTAAGAGAGGATTTTATTACCACTGAAGGCGGTAGAAGTTTTGTAATAGGCAAGAAAATTTATCATTACGACGGCTCAAAATCAACGCAAGTATATAGCTCGGATACACAATTAGGTAGCCTTGTTTACGATCCCGTCGACAAAGCTTTATTCGCTGGACTCTACCCTGACGTTGATACACCTTCATTGATGGGTTTTTACTTTGCTTTGACTCAAAATAGCAACGGAGCTTTTGAACGCAGAGAACCTGATTTTCGGCCATATTGGGAAGATGGATTTTATCCATTATTAGCAGTCGTCAGCAAAACTTCTTCAAGTTCTGAACAACAAGCAAACACAGAAAACAACACACAACAGACAGGAACAGAAACTAAAACTTTGTCTGAAAATATTGCTTCAAAACTTGGTGTTTCAAGTTCTGATTTAACGCTTTTGCCTTCGAGCACTACGAATCAAGATATAGTAGCAACGGACGCAGCAAAGGCAGCCATATCGAACGACGCAGGCTTTGCAGTTATCGATCAGTTTGGCTCAGTTTCGATTCAGACGGCGGGAGCTTACTATTGGGAGCTTAAAGTCGAATCTAATTCAGGCTACCTGGGACAACCCGCAGCAAATTACAAAATCTATCTCGTGAATATCAACGTCTACACGGGCGCTGTGAGAGTATCATCACTTCCGAGCGGAATAACTGAAACAACGGTCACGGACTCTAGCGGAAATTCTTTAACGACAATTCCGAGTTCGATCTATGTCTCTGCAAATCTTGAACCGGGTACTCACGGAGTATATTTGGCGCGGTCAACTAGCTCCAGCACCGGCAACAGCAATTTAAAATCTTCCGGAGCGGGCTGTAATTTTGGATTTGGAATTTTGCCTGCGATTTTAATTTTTTCATGTGCGATTTTGCGTAAAAAATTTTAATCTTATGGTGAAAAATAAAAGGGCATACTCTTTATTTCGGGTATGCTCTTTTTCTATATGTTTTCTATTTTTCGATGACAGTTCCGGACGACGCGCAATTAAGAACAAAGAAATGCGAAGCCGAGCCGCCTCCCGTAAAAATTTTGCACATTGCTTGAGATAATTGCCCGGCTTTGCCGTGAACAATTGCGATCATAGTCGGGCCTGAACCACTTATCGCCGTCGCTACACAGTCAGGGTGATTGGCGATTTCGTGAAGAAATTTCTCGCCCGTCGTCCCCGGAAATAATTTCGCTCTATGTGGCTGATGAAGCCTGTCTTCCATTCCCACTCGCAACAAGTCCCAACGTCCCATGGCCCACGCCGCGCAAAGAATGCTAGCATGACTGACATTAAAAACAGCGTCCTTAAACGGAACACTCTGCGGCAAAATTTTTCTTGCGTCTTCAGTGTGAACTTGAAAATCTGGAACGGCCGCGATTACGTTCAAGTCGTCAGGGAGCGCGGGAAGTTTTACACATCGAAGCGTCTCGCCGTCCCAACATGAAACAGTCATGCCGCCAATATAACACGGAACGACGTTATCGGGGTGGCCTTCGATTTTTGTCATGACGCGCAATAATTCATTTTCTGATTTTCCCGCATCCGATAACAAATTCGCAAGCACAACCCCCGCGACTACAGCAGTCGAAGAACTTCCTAAGCCGCGATTTAACGGAACGGCGTTGCAACTTTCAAAAGCAAAGCCCTTCACGGGCAGGTTCCATTCGTTGCAGGCTTTAATATAACTCGTTACGAGCATATTTTTTGAAGCGTCTTTGAGTTCGTCAACGCCTTCGCCAGAAATCTCGCAAGTATATTGACCTTCGGGCAAAATTTCTTTAATCGTGAAAATGTTGTAAAGGCTCAAAGCCATTCCCAAAGTATCGAAGCCGGAACCTAAATTCGCGGTTGTTGCAGGAACTTTTAATTTAATCATTTCGATTCTAAAACTCTCATTAAGTCTTCGAGAGTGTCGTTAATCTCGATCGGCTTTCCGACTTGCGACATAGCTGTGTCAGGGTCTTTCAAGCCGTTGCCTGTGAGAATCATTGTAACGGTGATTCCTTCAGGAAGTTTGCCAAGTCCCTTGAGTTTTATTAACCCGGCGAGCGGTGCGCATGACGCAGGCTCAGCAAAGACTCCGCCCTCTGCGGCTAAAATCTTCTGCGCGGCTAAAATTTCTTCGTCAGTTACGGAATTAAATTCTCCGCCAGACTCACTCAC
>JAFSUP010000006.1 GCA_017445205.1 Synergistaceae bacterium | reverse complement strand
CAAATGGTCAAGCGAAGCTAAAGACAAAGCTCAAGTCCACGTCGTCATAATCGGCTTCAGCGCGACTGACTCTAAGACTCCGCGGCGGCTCTACAGCTCTGACGGCCTTGTCGAATGCGAAAATATTAATTTCTATCTCGTGCCCGGCGATGATGTCTTCATTGAAGCCCGCAAGACTCCGATTTGCCCGGACGCGCCGATGATGAGGAGAGGAAGTCAGCCGACGGACAACGGCAATTTAATCTTAACTCGTGAAGAGCGCGACGAACTTTTGAAAAAGAATCCTGCTGCTACGAAATTCATCAGACCGTTCATGATGGGCGAAGATTTTATTCAGCGAAGGCCGCGTTATTGCCTGTGGCTAGTCGGTGCTAACCCTGATGATATTGCGAAATGCCCGCAGGTCGTTGAGCGCGTCAAAAGAGTCCGTGAGTTCAGGCTCGCAAGCAAGAAGGAAGCTACGCAGCGCAAAGCCGAGACTCCGACGCTGTTTGACGAAAGAGTCGAAATAACCACGAATTACATCGCGATTCCGAAAACGTCATCAGAAAATCGCAACTATATCCCTATAGATTGGCTTGACGCTTCAATAATTCCCGGCGACGCTTTGCGAATCATTCCTGACGCAACGCTGTATCACTTCGGAGTTTTGACTTCGCGTGTCCACATGGCATGGATGCGAGCGACGGCGGGAAGACTTAAAAGCGATTACAGCTATTCAAACACGATCGTGTATAACAATTTTGTGTGGCCCGGCGTGAACGACAAGCAGCGCGCAAAGATTGAGCAGACCGCGCAAAAGATTTTAGACGCACGGGCGAAGTATTCGGAGTCGTCGTTTGCGAGTCTGTATAACGATGACTTAATGCCGCCGGAGTTGAAGAAAGCGCATAAAGATAACGACGCGGCCGTGTGCGAAGCTTACGGATTCAAAAAGGACATCAGCGAAGAAGAGGCGGGAGGCCCGCTGCCAATCGTGAGCGAGCTGATGAAGCTCTATAAAACACAAGCCCCCTAATCCGATTGGACAGGAGGCGATTGCTTTTTGAGGGGGGTAAAACTAAAACGATCGAACAAGAACGAGGGTTATTAATTCATCTTCTATAATTTATTCTCGAAAGTCTCATTGCAGGACGGGAGGCCCGCTGCCAATTGAAACTCTCAAAATCGATTCATCAATTTCAAATTCGTATTTGTTCGTTACGTCAAACATTATAACTTGAAAAATTTCTCTGTCAACTCTCAAAATTTTTCTGCTTGCCTTAAAACAAAAAAACTGATTTAATTCACGAAAATCATAAATTGAATCAGGAGGAAATTTTTCTTTGCTTCAAACTGTCGATCCTTTTCTTGTTGCTGGATTATTATTTTTCATGAGTCTTGTAGCTGGCACATTGTCAGAAAAGTTCAAAGTCCCGGCTCTGATTTTATTCTTAGCTATAGGAATGTTGGCTGGCGTTGACGGTCCCGGCGGTTTAGATTTCAGTGATGCCGAAGCTGCTAATCAGGTTGGAACATTTGCGCTTGCGTTCATATTGTTCTCCGGCGGCTTTCAGACTCGTTGGTCAGACATAAAGCCGATAGTAACGCAGGGTGTAGTGTTATCGACGCTTGGGGTCTTATTGACTTCAGTTTTTGCGGCGATACCGATAGCAATGCTTCCGCAGTTTAATTACAAAGATGCGTTTTTGCTCGGCGCGATAATTTCATCGACGGACGCGGCAGCAGTGTTCTCGATCCTTAGGACTCAGAAAGTCGGACTTCAAGGCGCGCTGAAACCGTTGCTTGAATTTGAATCGGGCAGCAACGACCCTATGGCGGTGTTCTTGACGTTGACGGCCTTAACATGGCTGAAGACTCCTGACGTACCTGTTACGGAGCTTGCTATAAAATTTGTCGTTCAAATGTTGGCAGGCGGAGCGATGGGACTTTTAATGGGGCGTTTTGCTTGTTACATGATTCAAAGATTGAAAGTCTCAAACGAAGCTTTATATCCCGTGTGGGGAATTTGTATAGTATTAACGACTTTCGGCTTAACTGAAAGCGTTTATGGCAACGGTTACTTAGCTGTCTATATTTGCGGAATTGTGATGGGCGGCGGAGATTTTCTTTATAAATACAGTTTGCAAAGATTTCACGAAGGCTTCGCGTGGCTGATGCAGATTATAATGTTCTTAGTGCTTGGTCTTCTTGTGAATCCTAAGGAATTAGTAAACTTTTCTGTTATAAATGTCGGACTTTTGATTTCGTTTGCTCTAATGTTTTTTGCAAGGCCGCTGGCTGTATTCATTGGTTCAATGTTCAGCAGATTTAACTTCCGAGAAAAATTATTTGTATCATGGACAGGATTGCGCGGAGCAGTGCCGATTATTCTTGCGACTTATCCATTAACCGAAGGACACGCGCAAGCGAAATACATGTTTAATTTAATTTTCTTTGTTGTATTAACTTCAGTAATGCTTCAGGGAAAAACTTTAGCGAACGTAGCGAAATGGCTGAAGCTCGACGCAGTTGTTAGAGAAGCGAAGACATACCCGTTAGCATTTGACATAACGCCCGGCAGCGGCACTGAAGAAACTCGCGAAGTCGATATCACGCCCGAAGCCGCTGTAGTCGGTCAGACGGTCAGTCAATTAAAATTCCCTGAGGGTGTTGCAATTTTGCTAATTAATCGTGGAGCTAAATTTTTAATTCCGAAGGGCGGAACGGTCTTGCAAGCTGACGACACGTTACTTTTATTCGGAGAGAGAGCGAAATTATCAGACGTTGAAAAAAATTTAACGCGAGTTGCTGAAGAAGTTGCAATTTAAGAGAAAAAAAATGAGGAGAGAGAATTAGCTTCTCTGCTCCTCAATTTTTATATTAAGAGTGCTTCTTTGTTTTAGTTATAAACGCAATTAACGCAAATAGAGCGCCAGCAAATCCAGTCGCAAAATTGCAACCTGCTCCCGAGCTTCCTGTATTATTATTTTGTGTTTCAGAGTCAGACGCAGTGATATAAATCTCGCTGGTCTTGAGTTCATGGCCGTTTGCATTGGCTAAAGCGTAAACACTAAGCTCGCCGCTTACAATTTCTTCAGGAAGTGTGAAAGAGCCATCATCAGAAATCACAACGCCTTCAACGAACTCATCATTTACAACGATTTTAACGTCAGAGACTTTGACATTACGACCGTATTCATCGACCCAATTATCAATAACGAAATCAGCAGGAGAGCCGGCTTTTTTGACGATAGCACCATTGAGTTTTTCATCGTCGCTTAACACGAAAAGATCTGTGATAGCAGTGCCGGAGCCTGTATTTTCATCTTGGGCTTCGTCTTCAAAAATTAATTTTTCAGGAAGACTTGATTCTGTGTCGTTAGTGCTGCCTGTCTCTTCTTCTGCTTCTTCTTCGTCATCAGTCTTTTCTTCCGGCTCTGCTTCGAGAATAGTCAGAGTGTAAACAACTATATTAGACCCGGATTTATTCTTGGCTCTGATTGAGAATTCATAAGTGCCGGCCTTCTTTGGAGTGCCTGAGATTATGCCTTTGCTCTTGTTCAAACTCAGTCCTGAAGGAAGAGTGCCGATTTTGCTCCATTTAATTGTGCCTGTGCCGGTGCTTTCAAGCTGAACTTCATAAGGAACTTTCAGAACTCCGTCGGGCAAAGTCCAACGTGTTGTTTCGGTTGTATCTTCATCGTTTTCAACGTCATCACTTAGAACGTCCTGCGTTTGAATTACTGGCTTTTGATCCATAATCTTGAGCGTTAATTTCTTGGTTACAGATCCAATTTCATTTTCGGCTTTGACTTTGAATTTGTATTTTCCAGTTTTAGTTGGAATACCGGTGATTGCGCCCGTTTCAAAATCTAAATCAAATCCGCTCGGCAACGACGTTACAGGCGACCAGGTTATAGGTTGTGTACCATTTGCAGAGAGCGTTACATTGTATTCAGTGCCGATATAAGCCGTCGGTAACGATGTTGACACAAAAGTAGGCTTTGCGGGCGTGTCATCGTCATCAGCGCCGGATGTGAATTTAGGATTATCTTTTATTGTAACACCTGAGAAAGTACGCTGTGTATATCTGTTGTTAGAGCCTGTTACGCGGATTATGAAGGGATCATATTGTCCGTAACGTTGCGGTGTGCCACTAATAATTGTATATCTTCCAACTTGTGTTAGCGTCAAACCGTGAGGAAGTTCGCCATAGACAACGGACGGTGTGAACGGAGTTGTGCCACCACTTACATAGAAGTATTTTTGTTGCGAAACTCCAAGCGTACCGAAAGATGAATTATTGAAACTTGTAATCTGTGTCAATGACATGCTGGAATCCTGTTTAACACTGACACTTGATGTATTGACATAGAGATTAAACGTCTTTGTAGCATAACCACCGTCGCTGATTCTCTTAGCTTTCAATGTGAAAGTGTAAGGCCGTTTAGATGTGGTCGGAATTCCTTTCAAATAGACTGTTGAAGCACGATACGATGAATTTTCTTGTTTTATGTACAAGCCGTCGGGTAATTCGCCGCTCTCAAGCAGAATGATGTATTTATTGCTTATATTTTTTTGCGAAGTTGACGAATCATAAATGCCGACGTAGTCCGAATAACTGCTGCCGACATAGCCACTCTTGAAAGTCCAATTTATACTTATGCGGCTGTCTTTGTACTCGCTTGCAACACGGCCAACTCTGATTGTAAAAGTTTTCGTCGTTGTTGTATTTGCGTTTCCGACTAAGTTGTATAATTCTATAGTGAATTTGTATTCGCCGGCTTGCTTGGGATAGCCATAAATCCTTGCAGTACGAGAACTATTACTCTTTTGAAATTTTAATCCCGGAGGCAGCGAACCAGATTTTAATTTCCAGCGCATAGAATATTCCGTGCCGGTTGCTGTGAGAGTTTGGTTGTAGTATTCATTGACTTCGACGCTAGGAAGAGTGGCTGACGTTGTGATTACTGGAGGCTCGTAAACTCTAAATAAGCCTTGCTTCGTAGATGAACCACCGGCATTTGAAGCAATTACAGAATAACGATAGTCGGCATAGTAATATGAATTTTTGCCAGTTGTCGTATGCGTTGGCGTGCCGCTGATGACGCCTGTTGATTCGTCAATCGATAATCCTTCCGGCAGACCTGAAGCAGACCATGAGGTTACAGTTCCACTCGCTTTAGCTTGATAACTTACAGAAGTACCTGCTACAAGCATTGCGCTGGGAACGCTTGTTATTGTGGGGGTAGGAGGAATTTCACTTTGAGGATACGTGACATATACTGGTCTGTAGTTATTTGAATAAAGTGAATCATTACCAGTATAAGGATAATATTTTTTTCGCGTCCCTATGTAACTTTTTTCGCACTCTTCACATTCCATACAGACCTTTTTTACTCTATATGTGCCGGACGCGCCTCTCAACGAGACATCTATCCACGTTGGATTTTTGCAACCTTGTTTAGCTTCATCTGGTGGAGTTTGTTCAATTACCCATACTCCGCTTCCGGTGTTTTCAACGATCAACATTACATGATAATAGTTATCAACATAATCGCCTTTTTGAAGCGACTTATAACCATCAGTCCCTTTATCTCCCATTGAAACGTAGTTTATCCAACCGCTATTATTATGAAAATATGTCGAAGTAGAACGCGAAAGTCCCTTCTCAGGCATTCCTTGAATTATGCAGTCTGTAACAAAAGTTGCACAAGCCATGCCATATTTCATACTTATTCTAGTTCCACCGTTATATGAATATTGTCCGGATACTGTTAGTTTGTCAGCTTCAGAAAGAGATTTATAAGAAGTAAAAGACATTTCTTGAACTCCACCGCCACATTGTAACGTATAAGGAAGTCCTTTAATTCTTCCTGTAGCAACCATAGGCGTACTATCAGTGTTATTATAAGTAAAAGTTATGCTATCACCGTTTTTAGTAGCTTGCTTAGTATACAGTAGAACATATCCATTGGTTTCCCATTCATAATCAAGTATCTCATGAGCATAGGCTACAACTTTATCGCGCGCATCTCCATCATTAACTGGCGTGGGATTAGGGTCATCAATAGGAACTAAGTCCAAACCGTTATACTCACTTTGTGTAAGCCATGCAATTCTCCAAAGGTTTCCTACAGGGTAAAGAACTTGACACCAACCGTTTTCTTGTGTAAGAAGATAAACACGATCGGCTGCATCAATTCCGAAATAACTCACTCGAGAATCGTTTTTACGTTTGGCTAAACCGTAGAAACTTTTTGTAGCTTTCATAGCTTTTCCGGTTAACGTGCCTGATACAAAGGTATCTTGAAGTTTCATATACGCTGTAACACGGCTACTTCCAACTGGATATTTAATTTTTGCATACGGAACGTTTTTGGTTGTACGTCCAGTACCAATGAGCCACACTTCGTCATCTTCGCCCGTCCATGCAGTTGATGAGAGGCGTTGTGTTAAATTGGAGTCGCTATACAATCCGTAGTATCTTGACGATGTAAGAGTATAGACTTTTGCATAGCTACTTACATTAAGAGTCAAGAGCCCGGGATTTATGGCAGAACTAGCTCCTAATGCTGTTGATACAGCAGAAAAAGCGAAGAATATTACAAATAATAATCCCACGAATTTTTTTATTTTCATGAAAATTCCCCTTTCTAAAATTAAAAAGAATTTTGAATGCCTACGTTGCGCTTTTGTATAATTTTTAAGGCGGTCTTTCCTCGCGAGAGTAAGACAAATGAAGACTTTTAACTATCATTTGCGCTTCACCTTAAATAAAAATACAATCACACAATAACAAACGCCCAATCCTAAATTACAGCCTCCGCCGTTGCTGCTGCTTGTGGAGGGGACGCTATAAGCAGGTTTTACGGTTAATTTCAGCGTTTTGCTTGTTACATCGACGTCATTAAACACTAAAATTTTTACATCAAAATCGCCTGGTTCTTGCGGCGAACCTGTTATTGTTCCTGTGCGACTTAAAGCAAGTCCTGAAGGGATATTACCGCTTCTCCATTCGACATTTTCAGATTCTGTTGAATAAAGAGTGAAATTGTATTCTTCTCCGACTGTTGCATCAGAAAGAACGGAAGTTGTAATTTCGGGTTTGAGTTTTTCGCTAGCTCTAGCGATTGTAAACGCTTTAATGCAGGCATTAAACGGGCCTTCTCCAACTTCGGCACCGTCTATCCAAACTGAAGGAACGGGTTCGCCTTCTGCAAAGAAACTTTCGCCCGGCTTAACTTCAACATTCACGTATTTATCAATACTTGCTTCAACTGCTGTAGGATATTTATAACTTGAAGTCAAAGTCAATTTTACAATCACAGAATAATAATCTCCGTTGTATAAATCAATTCCTTCTGGAAGTTCGATTGTGTGATAGCCTGCATAGGGAATATCTCCGCTTAAAATTGGAATTTCAGCTTCGCCGGGGTCAGTTGGCTTTAATTTTCCAAAATTGTTTACGAAAATTTGATATTTGACATTATTATCTGTCGTATAGAAACCGGCTCGTATCAAGCTCTCATTCCGTTCAGCCTTGAAAATTCCTGCTGACCATTTTGACGTGATATTTTTAGTTTTGCCATTTTCATCATGTTCGTTTTGTACAATGGTGTTGTTTGTTACGATATCTTCGCTGATGATAAAGGCTCGTGCATCTTCCATTCCGCTAGCTACATCGGCTTGAGCGTATGACATCCAAAAATAACCATCTTCGCCGCCCCAAGTTGTACCGCGTGAATTTCGCACTAGCCACGCGCCTTTTTTAGAGGGTGAAGTCTTGAAATTACTTGTTTCATAGTCATCATTCCAGCCTACTAATAATACAGCATGACGTCTCGTTGCGTCGTATTTGGTTGAATAAAAAGCCGTTTTATCTGCGTTAAAGTCGTCTAAAATGTCATGATAGCTGACAAAAACAGCACCGTGCTGCATTATAGCGCGCTTTATATCGTCTGTGTTTGTAGTTTTTACATACCCAAAATGATTTGTCTCTTTCAAGCTAATTGGTAAAGTATCAAAAATCTTGTTCTTCACGAACTCTTCTACCTTGCTGTCTGCGTTTGCTTGGTCATCTCCGGCGATTGTATAAGGCATTTCGGATTCATTGACGGGATATAATGTAATTTTATTAAGCTGCGAAACCGCTTTATCACTGTTCCCGCCCGCCATTAAAACTCCATTTCCATTTTTGCTGCTGTAAAAATCTGAACTTGGATCTTTGTATAAAAACCACGCTAAATGTAATTCAGAAATGTCGGGTGAAGTGCCTAGAGAACTCATTTTTTGAGCAATATAATCGGCCTCCATTGCGCCAAGTGCTGCAAATGCCCAACAAGTGCGATAACCACCTTGATTTCTAATTGGAGGAAGACCATGAGTAATTCTTGAATCATATGATGTAGGAAGCGTTGCGATTTCTACATTTGCAGGGTTATTTTCAAGATGTGAATTATCTACAGGATTTGGTAAGGATCCAGTGGGTAAATCATCAGTTGTATCTTGCCATGCATCGGGATTTTCTTGCCATTGCTGAAATTCTGACGAAAGTGGCGCAGTTGCAACTTCCTGTTCATCGTCCCATTCGCAAATATAACCGCGTTGTATAGTTGTATCTGTCGTTGTGTCGTCCCACTCGCCCAAAACGCTGCTGGACTGAATTGCGCTTCCGTTTTCTTGTGAAATTAATATTTGCAAATAAATTCCAGAGCCATCAGGCTGACCACTGGTAAAATTTTCGTACTGTTTCTCAAAAACTTCGTCTGTAACCCATTTCCACCAGCCTAATTCATCAGCTTTTGCTCCGATCCAATATGCGTTGAAACTTGTATTAGCATTTTGAAGAACTGTATTAATAAAATTTTGTTCAGCCTCGCTTGTGATCGTTACTAAATGTCCGCCAAGTTGTTCACAGCGTGCTTTAGCTTGTTCCCACGTTAGATTTTCGTTGTAAATTTGGTATCTATGGCCATTCCATCTTATTATTATTCCTTCAGTGGAATTATTTTGCAATATGCCGCCAACTTGAGTGTAAATATTTGGCCATTTATTTCCGGAGAGATTAGAGGTAACTTCAGCTGTTGCACCGCCTACGATTCCGCCTTTGCTCTCGGCAGATAAATTAACTTCCGTTGTACAATTTTTCACATAACCGCCGTGCATAAGTCCAATAATTCCGCCTGCGTATGAAGGGCCTGTGATTTCGCTGTCTGTTGTAACGGTGCAATTTTCGATGTTGCCTGCATGTAATTCAGATACAAAGCCTGCGGCTGAATGTGTCGATGATACAACTTTCCCGTTGAAATTACAATTTCTAATCGTGCCACCCAACATGAGGTCAACAAAGCCGCCTGCCCATTCTTCGGTAGATTGTACAGTTCCGCTGAAACTACAATTTTCTATAGTGCCGGATTCTAGTCCCCATACGAAACCGCCGGCCCAGCCTCCTGTTACGCTGCCTGTAACTTTCAAATTTTTTACAGCAGTTGAAGAATTACTTATATTTTCAAAAAGTCCTGTATACAAGTAATCGCGACTGATATTCACAGTTATAACATGGTTTTGACCGTCAAAGACGCCCTGAAAATCTAAAATTCCAATCCAATTTGTTTCGGAACTTATATCAATGTCAGCATTTAATTTGTAATATGAGCCTTTCTCGTCGTCGCTAGCGTTGATTCTGTCGCGCATTAGCTTGAAATCTTCAGCATTATTTATTACAAATGCAGTTTCTGCAGTTTTTCCGTCGCTATTTTCGTAATATGCTGCAAATACGCAATTTACATTAAAGAATATAAATAAACTTATTAAAATTGCAAAATATTTTTTCATTTTGGATAAATTTTCACCCCTTTAATAAAAATGTTCCCCGTAGATTATCACTGCTTTTCTGCGGGAAACATTCTTTTTTACTTCAGTTTTTTATATTTTGCGAATTAATAATCCAGCTAACGCAATTAAAAGTGAAAATGCGCCAATTCCTGCATTACAACCACTGCCAGAAGAGCCGATAGTGTTTGTTGTGTTGTTGTTTGTAGCGGGCTGCACTGTGCCTAAATCGGCTTCATACAATTTTCCTGTTGTGTCCGTCACTGACATTGAAATTTTTGTAGCTGTTTCAAGGCTTGACGGTACATTAGCTTCGATTGTTGCTTCGGTGCCGCTGTAATTTGTTATCTTTGCCCAATCATCAGCCGTTGTCCTGACTCCGCTGACTTCAACGCGATGAGCTTCGACATTTCCAAT
>JAFSUP010000005.1 GCA_017445205.1 Synergistaceae bacterium | reverse complement strand
TTCCCATTAACAGGTTCAACGCTCTGTCCGGCTCTCTCAAAGCCTCTTTCACATTGTTCCTGAATATTTCCCGTTTCAATATGAAGCACTTCGCTTTCGTCTATACCAAGCATTTCCCAAAATTCAAGAAGGGATGAGCTGGCAGTTTTAACGATACTTCTCAGTTTTTGAACTTTAACCCTAAACTGTGAAAGTTCGTCATTTTTAGCGCGGAGCTTCTTATTTTCTCTTTCCAGCGCATTCAATCTGGTTTGAAGCGCATCGTTCTGAATTTCAAGTTCCCGAATTTTTTCCGTTAAGGCTTCATTATTCTGTGTTTTTTTAGAACCTGTCGGAATGACCTCACCGGTCTTCGGGTCAATCTTCCCGATAACTTTTCGCCTCGACCGAGATTGCTTCTTCTCCGGATCCCAGTACGATTCACTTGTTAAAACATAAGTCGTTCCAGTATCCTTATGATGCTGCCGAATTATTGCCATAATTCACACCACGCTTTATGCTTCATTAATTTTAACACTTTTTATTTCCATGTCAAGTTTTTATTATAAAGTGCTATAGCTATAAAATATAAATGAAAGTGCTATAAATGAAATCCGTATTTCGCGAGCTCATGTCGGGTCAGCACGGTTTCAATTCTGTAACCGTCCATAAGGCGTTCATAACTTTCACGTGATATTTCGAGAGCTGCACTCGTGTCTTTTGGCCACTGAAAAGTTCCAGTAGCTAAACGTTTAGTCATGACAACGAAACCGTCTCCATCGTAAGTGAGAGCCTTGATTGTATCTTTCCTTGAGCCGCTGAATAAATACAGTCCGCCGTCTTCCATGGGATTAATACCATAATCGGTTTGCAGCATTGCCGCAAGCTTGCCCATGCCGAAACGCATGTCAGTCTTTCCAGCCCTTAACACGAGCTTTTTAATTCCGGGAGCTTCTCTAAGCATTGATTAACACTCCCCTCAAAGCTGTCCTGATTCGTTCTTCAGTGTAATCTCCGTAAAATGAAAGATGAATGCCGTTGGAACTAATCACAAGGCTTGGAGTGTGTCCAAACCATGGATTGCTGACTATATCCCTGAAGTTCTTTTGTTCAGTAATAAATGGAACTTCAACAAGCGGCGTACCTTCAATCGGTTTTATTTCAAATTTACTTGCCGTTTCAGTAACTGCCGTTTCAGTATTAATAATATAGGAAGAATATTTCTGCCGTTCAAAAATGCAAGCGTACTGCCTGAACTCTTCGTATTCGATGCCGTTCTTTCTGCACCATTCTCTCGGAAAATCTCCGCTTTGTTCAACCATATCGAAGATTTTCTTCCAGTATTCAATGATCCTTAATTCGCCTGCTGTCATAAAGTACCTCCTAAAAACAAAATTTTTATAATAATGACCATAATGACTATAATGAGCAACTACCAATGATGTTTCCCTAATGCTGGTCAAAATTATAATGAAGTACTTTATTTTAAGATAGTCCCCTAGCTTTGACGCTTACTAAATTTCATTTTCCGTAAAGTCCCGATCTTTGAACATCAAGGTAGTAAAAAGACCTGTATCACAGAGAAATAATTTAAATTTTGTCAAGTCCCGATTGGCAGATAGCCCTGCATTAGGGTCATTGACGTGATATGCAGTTAAAACCGTTTTTGAGTCATTCATCTCCGCAACAAGATTCAAGATACCGTTTGCTCTTACATTTTCCAACACACTCGAAACTTGATAACGCGAAGCATTTTTGTTTAATTGAGCCGGAATTGCATCAAATAACATTGAAGCTCTGCCTGTAGGATCAAATTTCTTGAAATCATCTTCATACAATTTCAAAATATCACGTTTTATTAAGTCAACTTTTCGTAAGTTGTTTGTCGCAATATATTCATTCACGGCTTGAGGCATTCCGCCCACCAGCATATATAACCGAAAATTTCTCAATAATTTGCGATTAGTTTCCTGACCGAGAGGCTTACCAGTTTCGTAAAATTTCTTTGTTATCAAAAAGCCGGTGTTATCGCCAATCGCCCAAAGAAATTCATCATAATCCATAGGGTACATGTTGATCTTACGCTCTTCGCTTGGGATCAGAATATCTTTCACATTTTTACGAATTGAAATAAGCGAGCCGGTTTCAATGTAGTCGTAGCGATGATCTTTTACAAGGTGCTTTATTGCCTGTCGTGCAAGCGGACAAAGCTGAACTTCGTCAAAAATTATTAATGACCGCCGTTCAACAAGGTCAACACGAAACTGTAACTGAAGCTGAAGGAATAAATAATTTAAGTCG
>JAFSUP010000024.1 GCA_017445205.1 Synergistaceae bacterium | reverse complement strand
GCTATCCAAGTAAGCAGAGTTTTCGCCTTCGAGGGCACGGACTTTATGAAGAATTGAATTTAATTCGGGGAACGGAGAGAACGCACCAATCGCACCGAAGTATTTATCGTTATTTCTGTATGTTACAACGACTCCGCCTTTGATGTCAGAGTTGCGGAAAATTTTTTTGCTATCCGGCTCATACATGAGAACTTTGAAGTGAGGATCGTTAAGCATTTTTTCGTTCCATGCTTTCGGAGTTTGCCCTGCGTTGAACAAGAATCGCGCCGGTGTTACTAGTTCGACTTTATCGGCGAGTTCAAAGGCCGCGTCCATGAATTTATGATAAAGCGGATTGGCTCTATCGCCTTGATTTTTAACGTCATCTTGATACGGCGGATTAGAAACACAAAAATCAAATTTTATTTCTAGTTCTGACATCGTTGTAAATTCTCCTTCGATATTATTTTGCCAATCTCTAATTTTGAATTTGGGTTTTGAATCCTGAACTTCAAAGAGCGAAATTTGCGAATCGTCATGCGGTGTTTCGAGTCCGTTCATTTGCCAAAAGTTCCAAGCGATAGCGTCAACAATTTCTTTGAGACAATCACGAAAATATGAATCACGGGAAAAATCTTTCCATTTATAATCATGATATTCAACGAACGTCAGCAAGAGATTCAAACGCGCTATCATGAGACTATCGGCCTGAAGTTCGTAGCCATAAACGGATCGAAAGGCCTGAAGGGCGAATTTGAACCACTGATCGCGATAGGGAACATTCTCATTAATGACTTTTAATTTGCGGTCAAGAATGCCGACGCGATTTTCGATTTCGATTTCTTGTCCTGTTTCAGCGTCGTAGCGTGAAATTATAAACGGAGCTTCGCCGCAAGCGATTTCGATACAACGTAAATTAATATAATTTTGCCATTTTAGATTTTTGTATTCGTCATCAAGAACGTCAATCATTTTTTTGCACAGGCAAGCCGGAGAGAAGACTTCGGCAGTTTGTCTGGTGCGTAAAGATTGTATGTCCTGAGATTTTTGGCTGCGTGGTTTTAGATTTTTAACTTCGTTTTCAGGCAGGAGATTTTTCCCGGTGGATTTATTTTTGAGGAGTTCAGAGAGATTTTTAATTACAAATTCATCATCTAATTTTAAGATGTCCATTTTCCATAGCTAGAATTATTTGAGAATTTGAAAAGTCTCGCCGTCGATTTTAAGATCAAAAAATTCTGGCTCTGTTGTTTCGATATCCTGCAAAGAAATTTCGGAATTTAGAATCGTTTCAAATTCGCCGTGAATGCTTCCTGAAAACTCCGGTGCGATTGAAGAATTAGACGAGTCGATTTTATAAATCGTCCCTGTGTTTGCTGTGAACAAAATCAAATTTCCTGTGCCATTGCGTTCAACGTCAAGAAACATGAAAGCAAGCTCGCTGGATTTCGTAATATTTTGAAAAGTCCCGGAGCTTCCGCCCCATTCGTCAACAAAATAATCTATATATTCGTCAGGTAATTTAGAGTCTTCGGGCAAAATTTTAGCTTGTGAAATAATTTCGCGACGAATCGATTCGGGGGGAATGTTGTTGACCAGATACGCAGCATATTCTGAAGCGTTGACGGCCATAGCCGCCTCGACTCCTTTTTTAATCGGCGCAGAACCGTTTTTAGCAAGCTCGGCTAATACTTTGTTTCCATAACGTCCCAAATGGAAGCGCGTATAAATATAATCAAATTCATCAGGAGCAATTTCTCCAGACTGAAGGCGCTGTGCCTGATTGAAAGCTGACAATCTATAAGGATCAAGCACGGGGGAATTCATGATTGTAACGATAGCCGCCATAGCTAACACGCAGACCATATTAACTTTGCCAATCGCGACCGGCCATTTACGAAGCAAAACTGCGCCAGCGTATCCGAGTCCCCAGATCCCCGTAACGACTACAAGAAACATAGCTTGTATACGGTCAGTTGAGAGTCCGTATTGTTGGATTCGCAAGCCGACTGAATAGAAACAAAGCACAGTATAGAACGGCAAGCACAGAAGCGAAATTTGCGCGAGGAAATTCACGACGGGATTTTTGAAAGCGGGTTTGTTGCCGTCTAGCCAAGCAGCGTTAGCTAAAATTATCGTACCGAATTGCAACAGAAGCATTAATGTACTTGCCTGCCCTGTGCTCCAGAGAGTTTTTAATCCAGAGTAAGGCAAACAAACAAGAAACATCATTGACAGCACCGAGAACAATGGTAACAGCCACGCAAGCACGGATAATATCCAGCGGCCTAGCGAGTCGATGCCGGGGTGTTTAATCGCAACAGAAATCGAAATCGCTATCGTTAAGCTTGAAAGCGGAACGGCAATTAACGGATTAAAAATTACAAACGGAACGTCATCAAGTCCGACAATGTCAAATAATAATCCCGCAGTTACGAGCAATCCCCAGAACACCGCGATAACGATTGAAGCTTGAAACAGCAAGAATAAATTTCGACAAAACTGAAAAAAAATCTCGCTATATGGAAATCGCCAGCTCCATGCGGCTATACGACACTGAAAGAACGGAATTAACAAAAACACGGCCATGCTGACGCGAATTAAATCAGACTTTTGCGAAGGCACTACATCAAAATTCCCCACCGCAGGCGAATACCACGACCATAGACGATAACACCAGAATAATAAAAGCACTCCCGCAAGGCCAAGCAAAAAATTAAAAAGCCTCCGGCCCCAATGTTCTTGCGTAAGCCAAAACGCAAACGGCACTAAAAAAATCACCGTCAATGGCATACACCGAAGCGGCCCGGATTGTGCAATCGCGTAAAGCCCCAGCAGCAAGCCCTGAATAATCGCCGAAATTATCACCCAGATATAACGCTTCTTATCGATGTTGTTCATGATGAAAAATTTTTATTTCGAGTAGGTGTATTTAAGTCCGCCCTTCAAAGCCTTCGGCAAAGTTCGTGATGAAAGAGTCGCGCTGCCGTTCTTAAGTTCGACTTTATGAAGCGTCAATGGCAACGGAAATTTTCGCAAGTTCACAAGCGGTTGAATTTTTGAAAGTGCTTTTTTAGTTACGTAGTCGGGAACGTCGAGCTTGTTTACTTTCAGTTGCGGATTGTCGAGCCATAACTCTTTGCCTTTCACGATTTTTAATTTGCTGTCGATCTCAATCAGGATATCGAGTAGCGAATATTTGTAATAGCCGCGGCCATTGAGTCCCGACGGTTTAATCTTCATAGACATGTCGTGCCAATGTTCATCTTTCTTGCCGAAATTTTTATTTTCGATTGACTTATTAATGTCGCTCTCGAATAAAGTCGCTGTTGCTAAAACTGAAATCGCGTCTTTGCATTCGACGTTCCCTTTTGCCCATTCGCTAGGCTCGTTGAACTGAACGCCGCGCATACTCACAACTAAAGAACTCAAGCGCAGCTTGTCAATCACGACGCCCTGCAAATCCATATAGACATTATTAAAAAGTCCTGTCGCGTCGGGTTTGTCAGAAATTATTAGCGTGGCTTTCTCGGGCGTAAATTTTTTCACATAGAAGTTCAAGAGATCGTTTACTTCGTCAGCAAAGGAAGCGCACGGGAACAAAAGCATCACGATTACGAGCGCAGATAAAATTTTTCTTTTCATTTATAAAATATCTCCCGGAAATAAATTTTTGAAAATTATTATAATATACAGTTGAAATAATGAGGAACGAGGAATGACAAATTAAAAATTGAATCTTAACGACGAAATTAAAAATTCTCTCGACATAGTTGACATCATCGGCGAACGAGTTAAGCTCAAAAGAGCGGGACGCGGTTTTGTTGGGCTATGTCCTTTTCATGGCGAAAAAACTCCGTCCTTTCATGTTTATCCTGATACACAGAGTTATTATTGCTTCGGTTGTCAGGCCGCCGGAGATATTTTTACGTTCGTGATGAAAATTGATGGCTTGAGTTTCAGCGAAGCTCTTGGCCTTTTAGCTGCGCGAGCCGGAATCAGAATTTCAAAACGAGAGAGCAAAAACGCGGGCGAAAAATCAGCTTACGAAATTTTAGACATGGCCGCGAAGTTTTTCACAGAAAATCTCACGAGCGTGAAAGGTTCAGTTGCACGAGCTTATATGCAGCGTCGCGGAATGGATTCGGACGACATTGAAAAATTTTCTCTTGGTTACAGTCTGAACTCGTGGGACAGCCTCACGAATTATTTACGTCGCCTTGGCGTCAAAGACAGAGAATTATTAAACACGGGACTTTCTATTCAAAGCCCCCGGGGAATTTATGACAGGTTCCGCGGAAGATTAATCTTTCCTGTTAGAGATGTCGCGGGGCGTGTCATAGCGTTCGGAGGAAGATTGATTGACGGTGAAGGCGCGAAATATATCAACAGTCCCGAGAGCGAAATTTACAGCAAACGAAAAAATTTATATCTTCTTCACGAGGCAAGAAAATTTATAAAAGAAAAAAATCGCTCGCTCTTAGTCGAAGGATACATGGACGCTTTGCGACTTCATAAATGCGGATTCGGCGAAGCTGTTGCATCTTTGGGAACGTCATTGACCGCCGAACAGGCCGACTTATTGGCGCGATTTTCTTCACGCTGCTACATATGCTACGATTCCGACGCGGCCGGACAAAATGCAACTTTGCGAGGCATGTATATACTTCAAGAACACGGCCTTGATGTTCATGTTGTGAGTATCCCGGAAGGCAAAGACCCTGACGAATTTTTAAGCACGAATCCGCCCGAAGATTTTGAAAAAGAAATTTCAAATTCGGCTCCGCTAGTCTTGCAACAAATTAAAGCGTTAGCGCCGGCAATCAAAAATCCAGAGACGCAAAAGCAGGCAACGAAAGAATTATTTGCAGAGCTTTCTAAATCAACGGTGAACGAAGTCATGCCTTATAGCGCACTGATAAGTTCTTTAACGCGAATTCCACCGAGCGAGATTTTGAATTTGATAGCGGGAAATTCGAGAATTAAAAATTTTATGCCGACGCCTAGCGAAGAAATTATTTCCGGCTCGGACGATGAAAAATTAGAAGCCGCGCTATGTGCACTGCTGTTCAATCACGAAGAGTGCCGATTTAGCATTGACCCTGAAGAAATTTATAAACTGCTTTCAAATAAACTCGCGCGCGACGTCGCTATGTCCATAATGACAGAGAACCCGGATACGCTCACGTCATTGTGGCTCACGACAGGCGACACTGATAAGATAAGTTTGATTAAACGCGGCGAAGAACTTTGTCGCACATATTATGCGGGAAATGAAATTGACTTCATGTGGCAAGCGATTTACAACCGGATAAAACAAAAATATCTTGAACGACGTTTTAACGAACTCCAAACGAAATTTAATCAAAACGTCGCCACAGACGCGGAATTTCAAGAGCTTAACGAATTACGAAATTTGAAATTTTAATTAAGAATTTTTAATTTGAAAGTTTTTTTGCCCACGCGCGCACGGCTGCGACGGAATGATTTTGAAGTTCCTGAAGTCGTTTTTTGTTATAAGCTGCGACAGAGGGAAAGTGAGTTTTCATAGCGCCGAGCACCGGCACCAAAATTCTTGCGTCGTCGTTCTCAAGAAGTCTGCGGACTACATTCGAGTTCATGATTTTCCCGGTTGGCCAACGTCGTAAAATCACAGCTACATCATCGGGCTTTACGTGTAACAAAAAACTTTCCATTACGTCGGGATCAGAACCAATCATCGCAATTATTAAACCTGTCGGCAAATTTGCGGCATTAGCAGAAGCATCGAGAGCAAGTAATTTTTTATTTGTCTCATCGAGTGGCAATGACGAGATAATGTCTGCGAGTTCTTCATCGACTTCGGCCCGTTTCAAAACTTCAACAAATGTCCGGCGAAATTCAACGCGATTAACTAAACTCCCCGCATGTTTCAAAGCGGCGTTTACGACTTTGAGATTTTTAGATTTCAATCGCAAGGCGAGTGCTTCCATGTCGAGAGCTTCATCAGGAGTTTTATTCACGTGAAAATTTTTTAATTCTTCTTCGTACTTGTCGATAATCGAATCAATTTTTTCATCAACGGCGCGACGTTTTTTTTCAGCGACGTTATAATCATAAGCTGGCCTGCTCGGCTTTGCTTCTTCAGTTTTAGGCTCTGACGCCTGAACGAGTTCGGCGAGTTCTTCGGGCGCAAGGCTCTTCAAAATCGTATAAGCGCTAGTAACTTGCTTAAATTTGAAATCGCTCTTTGAGCCTGTAATATCCGGGTGCAATTCGCGAGCAAGCTTTCTGAATGCCGCGTGAATATCTTCAGAAGTCGCTCCCGCTTCGAGGCCAAGCGCGCGCAAGTTTGTTAAAATTTCTTTTTTTTCCATGTTTTATTTTTATTCAAGTGAGAATGGCTCAAGGCTTCTTTTCAAAATTCCGTGCATGTGAGCTATAGCGATTCCATAATTAACGACAGGGACTCCGGCGTTAATGGCGCGTTTAATTCGAGATTGCATTTCTTGTTCGTTGAGCATACAGCCTCCGCAGTGAATAATTAAATCGAAATTTTTTAACTTGTCTTCGTCTGGAAACTCTCCCCCGGACGTGAAAGAAAATTCGGGCGTTGCGTTCGTGAAATTTTTAATCCAAGCCGGGATTTTTTCTGTACCAATATCGCCGCATTGTCTGTGGTGAGTGCAGCCTTCTGAAATTAAAACTTTATCGTCGTCCTTGAGAGTCGCTAAACGTTGAGCGCCGTTGACTAAAATTTTCAAGCTGCCTTTGTAGCGCGCAAATAAAATTGAAAACGACGTTAGCAAAATTTCCTGCGGCACGATTTTATTAACTTTCTCAAAAACTTGCGAGTCCGTGATTACGATTTTCGGGTTGACGCTCAAATTTTTCAAAGTGTTTTCTAGTTCTGAATCCTGACACACAAAAGCCGAGCAACGAGAATCAAGAATATCTCTTATAGTTTGCTGTTGCGGAAGAATTAAACGACCTTTAGGCGCGGCCTTATCGACCGGGACGACAAGAACGCAAATGTCGCCGGGCGTGAGTAAATCTGAAACTAATTTTTTTTCCGGCTCTGTCTTCTTTGCAAGCGCAGCAATTTTTTCTTTTAACAAATTAATATTTTCACCCGTCAACGCGCTTACGTTGATTGAGTTAGGAGAGAGGAGCGAGGATTTATGTAAATCGATTTTGTTGTTTGCGATTACGAACGGCAATTTGCGATCTTCAAAAATTTTTATTAAATCGCGTTCGGCCTGTGTCGTTTTCTCGTTCGCGTCATGAACTAACACAGCGACATCACAATTTGCTAACACGTTCAAAGCACGTTTAACTCGAAGTTCGCCAAGTTCGCCTTCGTCGTCAAGTCCGGGAGTGTCGATTATTAGAACCGGGCCGAGCGGCAAAAGTTCCATAGCTTTCTTAACGGGGTCGGTGGTCGTGCCTTTGACATCAGAAACGACAGCTAAATCCTGACCCGTTACGGCGTTCACAAGACTTGATTTTCCTGCGTTGCGAAGTCCGAAGAACGCGATATGAATTCTTTCACCGCTGGGCGTTTCGTTCAGTGAGGAGTTAGGAGTGAGGAGTGAGGAATTTCGTTTCCCGTCCTTACTTCCTACTTCCTCCTTCCTAATTCCTAGTTGCATTTTAGAATCTAAAATCTCGTTTGTTGTCATGCTTCATAGCCTCGATATTTTCGCGGGCGATCTCACGGACGTTTTCACGCGGGATTCTTTCGAGTTCGCGGTCAATCATTTCGTAACCGATTCGCTTTGTTTCAGGCGAGGCGTAATCTTCAAGATATTCCGTCAAAGTCATTAGCGCGTTCGGGTGGCAGCAATTTAAGATTTGCCCGGACTTGCAAAGACTCATAAATCTGTCGCCAGTCCTTCCGGCCCTGTAACAAGCTGTGCAGAATGACGGAATATGATTTTGTTTCATCAGCCATTGAACGACTTCGTCAAGCGTCCTTTGGTCAGATACGTCAAATTGCTCTGTGTCGTGCGGGCGTTCCTCGGTTGTGTAGCCGCCGACTGAAGTACGAGAGCCGCCGCTAATTTGAGAAATTCCGACCTCAAGCATTTTTGCACGGACTTTTTCATTCTCACGAGTCGAAATAATCATACCCGTGTAAGGCACAGCCACGCGAATACACGCCGCTATCTTCGTGAAAATTTCATCAGGAATCGAATTATTAAAATCATCGGGGTTAATGTCATCGGCGGGCTTGACTCTCGGGACGCTGATTGTATGAGGCCCGACGCCAAAAACTTTTTCTAAATGTTCAGCGTGCATTAAGAGCCCGGCGAATTCATATTTATAACCCTCAAGCCCGAATAAAACTCCGAGTCCAACGTCATCAATACCGCCCTGCATTGCGCGATCGTGAGCTTCAGTGTGATAAGCGTAATCATGCTTGGGGCCTGTCGGGTGAAGATGTTCGTAACTCTTTCGATTATAAGTTTCTTGGAACAAAATATAAGTTCCGATTCCGGCCTCTTTGAGTTTCTTGTAATTTTCGACGGTCGTGGCGGCGATGTTGACGTTGACGCGGCGAATATCTCCGTTTTTGTGATGGACGCTGTAAATCGTTTTGATGCTATCTAAAATATATTCGATTGGATTATTCACGGGGTCTTCGCCTGCTTCGATAGCGAGTCTCTTGTGTCCCATGTCTTGCAACGCAATGACTTCGGCGCGAATTTCTTCTTGCGTTAATTTCTTTCGCGGGATAGTTTTGTTCTTCGTGTGGTACGGGCAATATAAGCAGCCGTTTATGCAATAATTTGAAAGATACAGCGGCGCAAATAAAACTATTCTGTTTCCATAGAAAGCGAGCTTGATTTCTTCAGCGACTTTGTAAATTTTTTCTATTAGTGCGGGGTCTTCGCACGCGAGCAACACGGACGCTTCACGATGAGTAAGGCCTGAACAAGTGCAGCCGTGTTCGTTAAATTTGGGTCGCGCTTTTTCGAGAAGTGAATTAATTAAAGCGACGTCATTTTTGTGGGCTTCTGCGTAAATCAGAGTGTCAAGGATTTCTTCGTGATTAATAAAATCGTCAGCATGTGTTGAAGCTGGATCATACATAATAATTTTACCCTCCGTTCTTGTGAGTCAGAAAATTAAAATTAAAGTTTCTTTCTCGTCAGAAAAATTTTTAGAATTATAGCACGCGCATGATTATTTCATTGTTTTGCTGCTGAGATTTAGTTCGTAAATATATTTTTGCGAATAATACGGCTCGTCGTGATCTTCAGGTAGCAATCTATTTTGAGGCCTTGAAATCCAATCTCGAATGCTGCCGCGATAATTTTTTATTCGTGATGGCGAAAAATTAAATCGACGCACCAAATTATCCGCGAACCGCGTAGATAGTCCTCCGGTGTTGCAATATAAAATTATCGTTTTATCTTTCGTTACGCCGACTTTTGCAAGGGCTGCCGACGCGGCCGCGACATTAAGGTCCGAAAATGGAAAATTTATAGCGCTTGGGATATGGCCGCCGGGAACTCCCTCAAAGGGCGGAACTTTCAAATGTGAGAACGGTGCCCGGCCGTCATAAATGTCTTCGTCGCGAACGTCAAGCAAAACGAAACCGGGTTCATCTTTGTGAGACATTACGTAAATCATATCGACATCTTGAACATGAGGCTCAAAGTGCGAATAGAGCATAGTAACAGCAAAAACCAAAGAAAAAACTACGGGCGCAACGATGTCTAGCGGAGGATATTTTTTTAACTTTAACTGAATGTCCATGAACTTCAGCGTCCTTTTTAATTTTTATTTTGTGAATTTTGTTAATTATAAACTTGCAAAAAATAAAATTATGCTATAATTCCGACGGTATTATTATTTTATTTTAATTTTTTATTATTACGCTTTAATAGGTCGGTATGATTTAATGAATCGGCAGCCAGTGGTTGCTTTAATCGGAGCTACCGCCGTAGGAAAAACGGCATTAAGTATTTCAATCGCAGAAAAATTAAAAGCTGAAATTATTTCAGTGGACTCGCGCCAGGTTTATAGGTACATGGACATTGGGACTGATAAAATTTCGCTTTCTTTTCGACGTGAAATTCCTCACCACATGATCGACATAGCAGACCCAGACGAGAAATTTACTGTCTCTGATTTCGCCGAGAAAACTTCGCAGACCGTTCGACGAAT
The DNA here is from genome assembly GCA_017445205.1 of Synergistaceae bacterium. Classification (GTDB taxonomy): domain Bacteria; phylum Synergistota; class Synergistia; order Synergistales; family Aminobacteriaceae; genus JAFUXM01. The sequence goes on along the minus strand of JAFSUP010000024.1, from coordinate 7,777 downwards.
TATCGAACGCGATAAAATTCCTTTGTTTGTGGGCGGCACACCGTTTTATTACAACGCGCTTTTTCATGCGTCATTAAATTCGGAACTCCCTTCAGACGAAAACGTCCGCGAAAAATATGAAACTCTAGCGAACTCTCAAGGAGCGGAACTTCTTCATATGCGGCTTGAACAAGTCGATCCAGTTTCAGCCGAACGACTTCACAAAAACGACGTCAAACGAGTTACCCGCGCGCTTGAAATTTTTGACTTAACTGGCAAAGCAGCCTCGGAAATTTTCAAGACCGGCGAAAAACGCGATTATGGCTTCGACGTTTTATATATTGGCTTATCGCGTCCGCGTGAAGAATTATTTTCGCGAATTGCCATCAGACTTGAAGAAGAATTTTCTTCCGGATTCCCCGAAGAAGTCGAATGGCTTTTGAAAAATGGCTTCGACGAACGCTTTAATCCGCTTAAGGGCCTCGGCTATCGTGAGCTTATCGAATATCATCGCGGGAAATTAAAACTTAATGAAGCTCTCGAAGCGTCTATCTCACGAACAAAAGCATTTTGTCGGCGTCAACAAACTTGGTTCAAAAAATTTTCTCCGGCGGTGTGGTTTGACGTTTCAGAATCGAATCACGAGGCCGAAATTTTGAATCTCATTCAGCGACATTTGAACGGCGAGGACGTTTCACAATGAAAATTATTATGGCTGAACACGCCGGCTTCTGTTTCGGAGTTAAGCGAGCCGTTGACGCAATCGAGAACGCTCTCAAAAATTCAAAAAAAGTCTGGACTATAGGACTTCCGATTCATAACCCGCAAGAAGTCGCGAGGCTTGAAAATTTAGGTTTGAGAGTTGCGAACGATGAAAGCGAAATCCCGACGGGCGCGGAAGTTTTGATTCGTGCACATGGCGAGCCGTTAGACGTAATCGAAAGACTTCAGGCACGTGATGTCAAAGTTCAAGATATGACGTGTCCGTTTGTGAAGAAAGCTCAAGAACTTGCGGCCCAAATGAGCAAAGAAGATTATCATGTTGTTTTATTGGGCGACAAGAATCACCCAGAGATTAAAGGCATCTTAGGACACGTCGCTAATAATTCAAATGTTGAAGTCGTAGCGAACGAAGACGAAGCCGAAAAAATTTCTCGTCATTCAAAAATCGCTTTAATCTCACAAACGACGCAGCGCGAAGAACGATTAGCGAAAGTCGCAGGGATTCTTACGCGAAAATCTTCGCAGCTTCATGTCTGTAACACAATTTGCAAAGCGACGGGCGAACGTCAAGACGCTGTTCGCGAACTCGTTACGGCTCACGACGTTGATGGAGTTGTCTTAATCGGCGGCCGTGCGAGCGCAAACACGGGCAAATTACGCGACATCATTAAGTCTCATAATATTGAAGTCCTTTGGATAGAGGACGAAAACGAAATTGAATCAAATTTAGATTGGTTCAAAAATAAAAACACGATTGGTATAGCCGCTGGAGCAAGTACTCCGGCATGGCTTATCGATAAAATTAAAAGTAATATTGCGGAAATGGAGAATGAGTAGTGAAAAGTCAGAAAAAATTTTTTTCGTTTCTAACTTCTAACTCATGGCTCCTAACTAAAATTCAGGGGGTATCCATCAATAATGGATCAGCAAGAAGTATTTGAACAGCAGCAAGAAACAACACAGGCAGCAGCGCAAGAATCACAGCCCGTTCAGACTGAACAGGCACAGGCAACGGAACGAGAGCCCGAAACGATGCAGGAAGCTCTTGATAAGTACGGCGACAATGTGCATTTACGCCGCGGCGAAATCAAGACCGGCACCGTCATCAGCAAGAGCGAAAACGGTTTCCTCGTTGACATCGGTTTCAAGTGCGAAGGCGTTCTGCCCATGAAGGAATACACGAATCATTCACTCGTTGAAACAGAACCGGAACCCAAACCCGGCGATCAGATTGAAGTCGAAGTCGTCAGCGTTCGCGACGGTGAAGAAGCACAGTTGCTGCTTAGCCGCTGGAGGCATGAATTTGAAAAGCGTTGGGACAAACTCGAAGCCGCTATTGCTCAAGACCAAGTTGTAACCGTCAAGGGCATCAGCAGAGTTAAAGGCGGGCTCATGGTTGAGTTCTGCGGGCTTGAGGGTTTTATACCGATTTCCCACTTGACGATGGCCGGCAAAGGCGCAAATCCTTCAAACTTCGTTGGCCAAAATATCAAAGTCAAAGTTCTTGACCACGATAAACGCAAACATCGTTTAGTTTTCTCGCGTCGTGAGCTTCTTGAAGCGGCAGAGAACGAACGCAAAGCGAAATTTTACGAGCGCGTTCATGAGGGCGACATCCTTGAAGGCGAAGTCAGCAGCTTAACCGATTTTGGCGTTTTCGTGAACCTTGGCGAGATGGACGGACTTGTTCACTTGACCGAGATCACTTGGAAACGAAACTTCAAGATCCGCGACATGTTCAAGAAGGGCGACAAAGTTACTGTCAAAGTAACAGGAATCGACAAAGAGAAAGACAGAATCTCTTTGAGCATTAAACAGGTTGCCGGCGATCCTTGGGACACAGTCAGCGAACGAATCCACAAAGGCGACGTCTTCAAAGGTACAGTAACGAACTTAACAGAGTTCGGCGCGTTCGTAGAGCTTGAGCCGGGTATCGAAGGTCTTGTTCACGTTGGCGACATCAGCTGGGCAAGAATCAAGAAGCCGCGCGATGTTCTCAAGAAAGGCCAAGAGCTTGACGTTCTCGTCCTTGACATCGACCTCGAAAAGAAACGAATCAGCCTTGGCAGCAAACAACTTCATGACCCGTGGAGCGACGCTGACAAGCGCTATCTGCCCGGGCAGGACATTAAAGTCAAAGTCGTAAGACTCGCTGACTTCGGAGCATTCGTCGAAGTCGAAGAGGGCGTGGAAGCGTTAATCCATATCTCACAGCTTAGCCGCAAACGCGTTGAGAAACCAGCCGACGTTCTCAAAGAGGGCGACGAAATCATAACCCGCGTTCTCGAAGTCAATCCCGAGCAGCGCAGAATGAGACTTTCTCTCGCAGCGCTTGAGCCTGAACCAGAGCCAGAGCCGGTTGTCGTTCCCGAAGAGAAAGAACAGCATAAGCCCGAACAGAAGCCGGAACGTCCAGAGCGTGGCGAACGTCAGGAACGTCGCGAGCGCAAAGGCAAATCCCGCGCAAGAACGATTAAAGAGTCCGGCGGCTATGAAGATGACGGAGAAGTACTTGAGTACAATCCTTTCGCCGAAGCCTTCAAAGACGCAGACTGGAACAATTAATTAAGAATTAAGATTGAGGAGTTAGGAATTAAAATCCTGATTCCTCATTTTTTTATAAAATTTTCAAAGGAGATTTTTAATTATGGAATTTTTTGATGTCGTTAAAGAAAGATTTTCTTGCCGCAAATTTTCCGCCCAGCCCGTCGAAGATGAAAAGCTCGAAAAAATTTTAGAAGCTGCTCGCATCGCTCCGACCGCTAAAAACGCACAACCTGTAAAAATTTGGGTGATTAAAAGTCCCGACGCCCTCGAAAAAATTAAATCCGCAGCGCCGTTCCCATGGCTAAAAGATGTGCCTGTAATTTTAGCTGTCGGTGGCACAACTGAAGGTGCGTTCGTCAGACCGTCGGACAATCGAAATTTTCAAGATGTTGACGCGACAATCGTAGCTACTCACTTAATGCTTGCGATCGAAGCTCTTGGCCTCGGTACGACATGGATCGGAATGTTCGATGAGCCTAAAGTTAAAAATTTGTTCCCGGAAATGAAAGATTATGATTTAGTCGCGCTGTTCCCAGTTGGATATAAGGCCGACGACGCACAGCCTTCAGACAGGCACGAGAAACGAAAATCTAAAGACGAATTTATAAAAATTTTATAATTTTGAAGAAGAATGAATTAATACGGGCGTTTGTCGCTGTTAAGATGCCCGATGAAGTTTCTGAAGAGCTTGAAAATTTTTTAGCCGAAGTTCGGCCGCTCGCAAATATCCGTTGGGTGAAGTTTGGACAGTTTCATATTACGTTAAAATTTCTTGGCGAACTCGAACCTGGAGTTATTGCCCGCGTTAAAGACTCCTTAGCACCAATAAAAAATTTTTCGCCGTTTAACATAAATCTTTCATATATAGGCGCGTTCCCAAATCTAAATGCGCCGCGCGTCATATGGCTATCTGGTGATGAAGGCGCGAAGGAGCTCACTCAACTTTCAAAACGCGTCAACGAAATTTTATTTGAGGACGAAGAATTAGAAAAGGACACGAAAAAATTCAAAGCTCATTTGACGCTGGCAAGATTAAAAGGCGGAGTTCTTCCTGAAAATTTAGTGAGGAAGCTAGGGACTGTTAAAAATTTTTCGTGGCAATGCGATGAATTATTTTTAATCCGCAGCGAACTTACGACAAAAGGTCCGATATACACAGACTTGTTATAAAAGTTGTTGCGTAAGAAACTGAAATTTCTCTCTTGTGATTTATACTTTGAAAAAATTCACGAGGGGGAAATTTTTTTATGATTCGTAAAATTATTCACATTGATGAAAATAAATGCAACGGTTGCGGACTTTGTGCGCGTGCTTGCCACGAAGGCGCTATAGAGATAATCGACGGCAAAGCGAAGTTGACGCGCGAAAATTTTTGCGACGGATTCGGCGATTGCCTTCCTAAGTGTCCGACCGGCGCAATTACTTTTGAGGAACGCGAAGCCCCGGCTTATGACAAAGAAGCCGTCGAGCGTGCGAAGTTCACCGGCGTTAAATCAGACTGTCCCGGTTCGGCGATGATGCAGTTCACGCGAAAATCAAAAATCGAAAATCCTGAAACAAAATTTGAATCGTGTTTAGCTCAATGGCCAGTGCAAATTAAATTAGTTCCGGTGCAGGCGGATTTTTATAAAGAGGCTGATATTTTAATTGCGGCAGATTGCACGGCTTACGCTTACGCGAACATGCACAGCGAATTTATGAACGGGCGAGTAACGCTTATCGCATGTCCGAAGCTCGACGGCGTGAATTACGCCGAGAAACTTTCTCAAATTTTCGCGCTTAATGACATCAAGAGCGTAACGCTCGTAAGAATGGAAGTGCCATGCTGCGGAGGCTTAGTTCGAATGACTGAAGAGGCTTTGAGATTAAGTGGCAAGGCTGAAAAAATTCCGTTGAAAGTTCACGTGATTTCAAGAACAGGAGAGATTTTATAATTTTTATGAGCCGCTCACACGCTGGGCAAAAACCCACCCGCCCACCCGAAACGTGTTTGCGGCTTTTTAGTTTTAGAATTTCGACTTCACATAGCCAATTAAATATAAACTCCCGCACACAAGCACAGCCTGATTATCATCACTAACAGCCGCGCGAATTGCTTCGGAAGGCTCTAAAAATCCTGCGGGTGAATTTCGCCATTCAAAATTTTTCGCAGCATTAACAAGTTCGTCAGGAGTGGAAGCCCGCGCCATGCCCGGCACTGTCGTTGCGTAAAACGCAGGTTTTAATTCGTGATTTAATAATTCCAGACAGCCTTCAAAATTTTTATCTCGCATTGCCGCATAGACAACCCCGAATTTCAAATCCGGCCACAAAGTTTTCACGCTCGCGCAAAGTTTTTTAACGCCGTCAAAATTATGTCCGCCGTCAAAAATAATCAGAGGTTCACGAGAAATTATTTCAAGTCGCCCCGGCCATTTCGCGCTTTGCATTCCGGCCTTGATTGTCGAAGCTGTGATTTTCGGAAAAGAATTTTGAATTTCACTCACGGCCAATAAACTCAAAGCTGCGTTATAAATTTGATAATCGCCGATTAAATTTGTCTTCACGTTTTTTAATTCGAGACGGGGCGAATAAAAATCAAATTCGTTGCCTGCGGGAGAGATTTTTACATTTTCGATTCTGGTTTCTTCGGTTAAAACGTGAGCAAGCGCTCCGCGTTCGGCACAAAAATTTTTGAACATAGGCACTAATGACGCGTCAACGCCTGAAAAACACGCCGGAATATTTTTTTTCACGACCGCAAATTTTTCGCCGGCAATGCTTTCAAGAGTCGGGCCTAAATATTCAGTGTGATCTATTGAGATCGAAGCGATGACGGAGCAAACAGTTTCGCTCATGACGTTCGTAGCGTCGAATTTCCCTCCTAGACCGGCTTCAATGATTCCGATTTCGATTTTTTGTTCACGCGCAAGCAAGAACGCACACGCCGTTACGAGTTCAAAATAAGAAGGCGGCTCTTCATCAGAGCGAATTATTTTTATGACCTCTTCGGCGGCTCTTGTCCAGTCGTCCGGAGAAAGCTCTGCGCCGTCAATTAAAAGTCTTTCGCCGGGGCTTTCAAGATGAGGACTTGAATAAAATCCCGTTCGATAGCCTGACGCTCGAAAAATTGAGGAAATAAAAGCTCCAGTTGAACCTTTGCCGTTCGTGCCTACTATGTGAACGGATTTGAAAGAGTTTTGAGGATTGCCGAGCCGTGATAATAATTTTTTAATTCGCTCAAGGCCGGGAATGATTTTGTTATTTGAATGTGCGCTTAAAAGTTCTTCAAAGGAATTAAAATTTTTCATGATAAAAAATAGGAGCGAAAATTAAGATTTTGATTTCAAAATTTTTACTCCTAGTTACTTAATAATTTATTTAGCTGGAGGAAAAGAAAAACTACTCTTGTAACCAAGTTTTTGCATTGCCTTCACGACATTATCAGCGGCTTTCTTGTCTGCACCACCCTGAACCCATACTTTATAGTGCTTCGACGCGGGATTTGAATAAACGACAGCGTTATATCCGGCCTTTTTGATTTTGTTTGCGGCATCTTGTGCTCCTGCTTTGTTCGTGTATGCTCCAATCTGAACGCGCCACTGTTTGGAATTGACACTTGATGAACCTGTTTGAGCCTTCGCGGGCGTTGTCGTCTTCTTTACAGCGGTGTTAGATGAAGATTTTGCTGTAGTCGGCTTCTTAGTTGTCTGAACCGGCGCCGATTTTTTAACTTCAGTTTTTTGCGTTTTAGGTTGTTGCACAGCGACGGCAAGAGCAAATAAATCTTCTTCAGGCTCGCTCTTGGCCTCTATCTCGTCTGAAACAGGCTCGGGAATTTTAGCGACAGCTTCAGGCTCGGCTTTGCGTTCAAGCTCGGCGATTATCGCGGGGGCTTCAGCATATGCCTTTGTTGAAGTTATCCCCGGCGACGTCTTGAGACCGTTCAAAAAAAACTGACGTCCGGCAATTACAAGCAAAATCACGGCGAAGACGCTGACGATCGGCAGCATCATATCGCCGAATGACGGAAGGACACCACGCTTTTTAAGGCCGCGTCTTACGGTAGTCCTTCGGGGCTCAGTTCTTTCTGTTCTTTCTATAGATTGCCGGCTGGTCATATAATTTCCTCTGGTGCGCTGGGAAAGCAGAATCATTATTCGGCGTCGTCAAATTTGCTTCTTGAAGTCCCTGATTAGCAAGATTCTGTTTCTCTCTGAACATGTCGTAAATCGTCCTCACTTGAGGGCGCGTATTAACTCCACCATATTGTACTTGTGGGATCGGCGGCTGTCCTGAAGGGTCCTGAATAACTTGTCCGCCACCTTTAACTGGTTCTGGGGTGGGCTCAACACCTTTTCCTCCACCGATGACGCGCGGCCTGTTTTGCATGGCGTCTTCTGGGAACGTCGCAATTAACGTAACGTGAACTTTTTCGCCGAGTGATTCATCAATAACGTGTCCCCAAATTACTTGAGCGTCGGGGTCGGCTGTCTCTTCGATAATCTGCGCTGCATCGGACATTTCGCCGAGGGTGATTTCTGAACCT
>JAFSUP010000023.1 GCA_017445205.1 Synergistaceae bacterium | reverse complement strand
CTGCGCAAGTGCTACACGCGTTACCGTGTCCATCATTAATAAAACGTCTTTGCCTTGGTCGCGAAAATATTCGGCTATCGCTGTCGCAGTCATTGCGGATTTAATTTTGATTAACGCGGGCTGATCCGACGTCGCTATAACGAGAACGGAACGCTTCAGACCTTCAGGGCCTAAATCGCGCTCAATAAATTCCCGAACTTCGCGCCCACGTTCGCCGACTAACGAAATTACGTTTACGTCTGCCGTCGTGTAGCGCGCCATCATTCCTAATAACGTACTCTTGCCGACGCCCGAGCCTGCAAAAATTCCTATTCGTTGACCTTTGCCAAGCGTCAACATTCCGTCAACGACACGAACACCGACAGACAGCGGAGTGTCAACCATCTTTCGACGCAACGGGTGCGGCGGCGTTGCATACAACGGATAAAAATCGCTCGCTACCACAGGGCCTTTATCGTCAATCGGATTCCCAAGACCGTCAAGGATTCGTCCTAAAAGCGCATTGCCTACAGGGACTTCGAGGGGCCTGTTAGACGAAACGACATCACAGCCGGGCCCGACTTCCTGCAAAGCTCCAAGCGGCATCAATAGCACGCGGTCTTCACGAAAGCCAACGACTTCGGCGTCAAGTTCGTGCGAGCCGTCGCGAAAACAAATATGGCACAAGTCGCCTACTCGAACGTCAGGGCCTTGCGACTCTGCGACAAGTCCGACAACTTGAACAATTCGCCCGTTGACTTTTATTAATGGCTTCTGAAGTAAATCGACCGAGAATAATTGAAATAAATCTACGTCTTCTAAATCGTTCATGATTATTTTTCTACCTTTGAGGACTGCTGGAAAATTTCATCAACGACGGATTCAATTTGAGCCATTTGAGTTTTCCATCGCGCGTCATAAACTCCTAGCGACGTTTCGACAATGCAACTTCCGTTTTGAACGTTCGGATCGGCTTTTAGTTCGACACGTTTAGCACCGCGCAACGCTTCATGAAATTTTGTATCAAGTTCGCCTTCGACGTGTTTCAAGTCATCGGGAGAGACGTAAATTAAAATTTGATTTTTGTCGCTCAATCTTGATAACAGTTCCGAAAGAACAGAATCTATAGTGTCTGGATTTAATTCAACTTGACGATGAAGCATTCGCTCTAACATTCTTGTCCACATTCGGATCATTTGCGGCTGATGAAGTTGAACGAGTTCTGCAAAATTTTCGTCAAGTTTCTTCCCGACGTTCTCAATGACCCCTGCGAGGGCTGAAAATTTTTCTAAATATTCCTGCTCAACTTCGGCGCGTGCCTTTTGAAGTCCCTCTTCGTAGCCTTTTACCTGACCTTCAGAAATCGCTTGCTCGCGTGCTTTGTCGGCAATTTTTTTTGCATTAGCCTGAGCTTCAGATTCGAGAGTCCTTCTGCGCTTCTCATAGTCAGATTTAATTCCGCCGATTTCACTTTCAAGTTTCTTTTTTGCTTCAGTGAGTTCGGCGTTTTCGACTTCGGCATTACTTAGACTGTTCGTCAAGGCTTTAACTTGCGCGGTAAGCTCTTCGATCTCCTTTGAGTTTCTCTCCGGGATTTTCACCTGAACTTTTTGAGCGGGCGGCCGCGGTGTTGGCTTTCGTTCCGGTGCAGTCTGTTTTTGTTCGGACTGTAGCGAACCGGCCTGCTTAATCTCGCTTTCAAGAATGCCAATCTTGACGGCTTGCGGCAAAAGTCGAACCGTCCGCAGCACGCGCTGATGAGCAAGACCGCTAGACAATCATATCGTCTCCTCCGCCGGACGCAATGACGATTTCGCCTTGTTCTTCTAAGCCGCGGATTATGTTTACAACTTTCTGCTGAGCTTCTTCGACATCTTTTACGCGCACCGGCCCCATGAAATCCATATCTTCTTGCAACATTTCAGCCGCACGTTTCGACATGTTTTTGAGGTATTTCGTTTTAAGGTCTTCCGTCGCGCCTTTGAGAGCGAGGCTAAGCTCCTTCATATCGACTTCACGCAACACGCGCTGTAAAGATCTGTCGTCGAGACGCATAGAGTCTTCGAACACGAATAGACGTTTTTTAATTTCTTCAGCGAGTTCGGGGTCGTTCTCTTCAAGATATTCCATAATGTTGCGTTCCGTAGCTCTGTCGGTGCTGTTGACGATAGCGACAACGGCGTCGATACCTCCTGCGACGGTGAAATCTTGTCCCATAACGCTGCTCAATTTTCGTTCAAGCACTCTTTCAACCTCCCTCAAAACTTCCGGCGTAATTCTGTCCATGTTGGCTATACGTTTTGTTACGTCAGCCTGAAGAATCGGCGGCAAACCTCCTAAAATCATAGCGGCTTGCGGCGGTTCGAGATAAGACAAAATTAACGCGATAGTCTGCGGGTGTTCGTTCTGAATGAAGCCAAGAATCTGGCCTGCGTCTGTATGTCTCATGAAATCGAACGGCTTGACCTGTAAGCTTGCTGTAATTCGTGCAAGCAGTGAGGCAGCTCTCTCCGGGCCAAGAGCTTTTTCAAGAACGTCTCTGGCATATTCAACACCTCCACGCGCCATAAACTCACGGGCCATTAAAATTTCTTGCGCTTCTTTCAGTACCGTGAGTTTTACATCTGGCGATACTTTTCTTAAATTTGCTATTTCAAGTGTGATTAACTCGATTGTAGAATCATCTAGGCGTTTATAAACTTCAGGAGCTACATCGCTCCCAAGCGACACCATCAAGACCGCCGTTTTTTCTCTGCCCGTCAGTCCTTTAGTGTCGCCGCTCTTTTCGTCATTCCTAGGCATTTCCTAAAACTCCACTCCCTTCGCTCTTACATTTGGCTTTAACTATCAGCAGATAACCATTCGTTGACAAGCGTCGCGATTTCATCAGGGTGGCTCTTAGCGTAAGCCTTAAGCTGCTCTTCAAGGACGGCCATTTCACCTTGGAACGCGAGTAGGTCAGGCGAAGTGAGCATCTCTTGAATCGTCGGAACTTTCTTGCCCTCGGCTTCGATTTCCTGAATCGCAAGTTTCGCGCGTTTCATTCTTACCCAGACATAGAACGCTATCGCCAAAATCAATAACACGATGAACGCCGCTATAGACCCGTAAATTAATTTCCACATTCGATCTTGTCGCAGTTGTTCGGCCATTGAATCCGCGAACGCCGTTGAAAATCTCATCGCGTGAACGACAAGACTGTCGCCGCGTTCTCTGTTAAAGCCAATCGCGGACGAAATTACTTCTTGTAAAGCCTCTAATCTTTCTTCGGAGATGTTATTGTTTCTGTCGTCAATCAAGACTGAAGCCGACAATCTACGAACGCCGCCGGGCGTTACGACTTGATCGCCTTTGCGCGTGCTGATTTCGTAGTTAGTCGTGGCGTTTGAACGGTTATATTCGCTTTCAACCGTAGTTGAGTTTATCGCATAGCCGGGAATGTTCGTAGTAGTGCCCGGGTTGCCGTTGACAGGATTGCCTTGGCCCGTGTAACTTTCTTCTTGACGTTCATTACTTCGAGGAACGCCGGTGCCTGTTTCGGGGTTGGGCGTGTACTCCACGTATGAACTTGTCTTTTTGTCGAAGTCTAAATCTATTTTGACTCTTACGACAACTGTGCCGGGCCCGAAAACTTGTTCGAGCATAGCGCGGACTTTATTTTCTAATTCGTGTTCATGTTGCCGTTCTAGCTCACGCTGAACAGACGTAACGGAGTTCGTGCCGTCAGGGTTATACATAATCATTGAGTCCGAAATCATGTCGGATAAAATTCGCCCGTTCGTATCGACGACCGTAACTGAATCAGGTGTGAGGCCGTCAACGCTATGCGCGACCAAGTGAATTATCGATTTAACTTGCGTCGGCCCAATCGTAGCGCCTTGTCTCAATCTCAACAAGACCGAAGCGGTCGAAGGCTTCTGCTGCTCAAGAAATAATCTTTGTTCGGGAATAACGACACTAACGCGCGCGTTCTCGACGGGAGCCATTTGCGAAATCGTTCGCGCTAATTCGCCTTCAATAGCTCTCATGTAGGCTATGCGCTGCTGAAATTCGCTCATGCCCATCTTAGAATCGTCGAAAATTTCAAAGCCTGTCGTGCCGCCCTTTGGAAGTCCCATTTGTGCGAGGGTCAATCGAGTTTCATAAACGGCGCCCCCGGGCATTAAGATTGCGTTTGCTTTTGGGTCAAGTCTATAAGGCAGGTTGTTTTCCTTCAGATAATCTACAATAGCAGCCTGATCGTCAACTTCAAGACCGGCGTATAAGGGTTCGTAATTGGTGGTGCCCGTCATAAAAATTAAAGCTCCGAGGCCCCCGAAAACAAAAAGTACCGCTAAAATTATTGACGCTCTCTGCCATAGTTTTAACGAAGCCCAGAAATTTAGGAAGGCGGCCCACCAGCGTCTTATGCTGTCCATGATGTTCTAATTTTAATTTTAGCCCGTAATTCGCGACAATGCCTGATAAGCGTCAAGAAATTTATTTCGCATTTCCATGACTAAGCGTAGCGCAGTGTCGGCTCTCGATGACGCAAGAACGACTTCAGAAATATCATCTACGTCGCCGATAGCCATGTCACGAACTTTTTTCTCTGCTTCTAGTTGGAGATTGTTTACATTTTTAATCGAGTTTGAAAGCATATCCTCGAAAGAAACTCGCGGAGCTTCCTGTGTCTTATCTTGCCCTTTGAGCGGCGATGCGTGTGTGTTATAAACGCTTCTTGATGCCTCTCGTGTTCCGTTTTGTCCATATACTTGTGAAAAATCTATTAAAAGACGCTCCATTAAATAATAGGCCTCCCGCTCAGATAATTTATTTTTCTCGCTCCGTCGATATGCTTCATAATTTTTAATTTTATTGATGTGGTGCTGGAAAGCCGGCCCTCTCAACCTTCGTCCTTGAATGGCTGGCCGGTCATAAAATTCTCTTTCGCCCTTTCTATTTTTTACCAAGCTAATTCTACACCCGCGATTTTATTTTTAATTCATATGTTAAATTTTGGGCAGACGCAAAATATTTTTGATTATACACTATAATTAAGGCAACGAGGGATTAAAGATTAAAATTTCATTTTCAAGCTATGTTTATGAAAGAAGAAAGGAAGGAGCAAATTTTTATGAAGGCATTTACTTTTTTAATTTTATTATTTGCGTTTGTTTTTTTGAATGCGAACTTTTCAGAAGCAATCGAAGCACCAGAAAATTACACTGACACGATTACAGCAATTGATTTTTATCCAAGCGGAGCAAAATTTTCTTTCAAAGTTGAACCGGCCGACAAAGATGGAAATTTCAAAGCGGTGTTGCCGGGGTCGTTCAATGCGGATTCGATCAGAGCATTAGACCCTGAGTACATTGAAGGCGACATTCGAGTCGAAACTTTCTCGCGGGAACGTTGGATTCCTTCGTGGCTCGCTCCAATGAAATCTCAAGCCGAAGAACTTGAAAACAAAATCGAAAAATTCAAAGCGCAGCGCGCAGCTCTTGAACAAACTCTCGAAATGTTGAGCGAAGTTAAACCGGAAAAATCTAATCCGGGCGAACTCTTGAGTTACATTAAAGATACGCAAACTTTGAGGCTCGACACGGAGAACGAACTCATTAATATTAAATCTGAAATCACGAGGGCGCAGGCAAAACTCAAGGCCATAAACTCCGAATTAAATTCCCGAAGGCCAAGTGGCGACACGTCGTTTATAGTCGTTTCGGGCAAAGCGTCAAACACTGTGGAGTTCACGGCGTTCACGTCGGCGGCATGGTGGCAGCCAAGATACGTTCTTGACCTAAGCACGACGAGCGGAAAAATTGGCACAGATCTTTACGTCAGAGCTTCACAGAGAACTGGACTTGACTTCAAAGATGGCGACATCATTCTTCACACTAAAACTCCAGATGAACGAATCGTGAATCCGGTTTTGAATCCTTTGAAAGTCGGAATTAAACCCAAAGAAGAAAAACTTGCTACCGTCGGCTCGGTCAGTTATTCACGAAACAACAGAATGTTTGAATCAGCGCGAGCGATGCCTATGATGATGGCGGACACAGCGGCCTTTGAAGAAGATGAAGACTTCGGCGCAGCACCGGAGGCAAAGAGAGTGCAATCTGTAAAAGAGACCTTGGCCGACAGAACTATAGACGCTGAGGGCGAATTGCCCGGCGACGGTTCAGAACGTGAGCTTGAAATTTATATGACCACCATTAACTTGAAAGGCGAGCTTCTTATAATGTTGATCCCTGAGCAGCGCAATAACGCTTGGATAATTGTGAGCATGGACGAGAGCAACGACAAATTAATCCCGGCTACGGCAGAGCTTCGCGTCGATGGCGAGACGACAGGAAAAATTTCAATCGGCGAATATGAAACTCAAAAACAAGTTCCTTTCGGTTACGCCGACGCTATCACGGTCAAGAAAGAAGCCTTAGTTGAGAAAACGGGCGTTTCATGGTTCAGTGGAGTTTTCACGAGCGGCTATAAACTCGAAATTACAAACGGTACAAAGTCCGAACGCGTTATCACAGTCAAGGATCGTTTACCGATTCCGACGGACGAAAAAATTAAACTCGAAGTCAATCGCATTGACCCAAAAGAGAAAGAGCGCGACACAGAGAACAGACTCACTTGGGAAATTACTGTCCCGGCCGGCGCGACAGTTCCGATTATCGTAGATTATAAATTGAGTTATCCAAGCGGCGAAGAATTACTCTACAGATAATTCAGATTAAGAGATTTTCAAATGGGACAGAATAATTTTTTTAAGTGGCTAGCGTTTCCGCCCGTCATTGCGATTTTAACGATTATGCTTGCGCGTGCGATGGGCGAAGGCAGCATAGTCGGCGAAGTTGACCTTGCTATATGGGCGCTTGTCTGGCTGATGTTCATAATTTTGAGCGTGCTTTACGGGACTTTCATCGGAAACGGTTTCGGCGTCGGATTGATTCCGCTTGAAGCTGTTGCGCAAGGAATTTTGCTTTGCCCGATGTCGATCGTTTACGGCGCGCGAATGTTTCAATGGCTCGGTGTCATAATCGCGATTTGCGGAGCGGCTGCGCTAGTCGTTATTTATAATCAAGCAGAGACGGAACGAAATAAAGTTGTTCCTGTCGAAGTTGAAGACGACGTCAAGCAGTTGCCATTGAATTTTTTTATCACGGACGAAACGGGACTGATTTTGAATTTGAGCGAAGAGATGTTGAAAATATTAAAAATCGACAGGCTCAACACGCTTGGCAAAAATATTAGCGAATGGTTTAGCCCCGTATCTAAGACAGCCGAAATTAATGAAAAAATTTGGGACGTCAAAAGAATCGGAATGGATAACGGCCGAAGGTTTTATTTTGAGCTCACGCCTAAAGGTCTTCCGGTCGGCGAAGAAAATTCTGACGGCCAATCTTCAAGTGGTCAGTCGGTGCAATTTACTGACCCTGATACACAGCTGCATTCTTATACATACGGACTTTCAAGAATCTCTGACGAGCTTTACAGGGCCGGCCGATATAATCACCCTGTGGCTGCCTTAATGATTCGCGTAGTGTTCCCGCAGTTGCTGCCAGATGACGACATGGAAAAATATGTAAGGCCGTTCCGTGCTTATTGTGCTCGCGTCATGAAAGACATTCGTCAGACAGACACGGCTATTCAGACCGGGGAATTTCAGATTCTTATCGTCCTGTCTGAATGTCCGTATCAAATGATCGAGAACATTTCTGAGCGTCTTACGGCTATAGTGAATGCGCTGTGCCCGACGTTTGAGGAATTTTTACACGTTACGATGTTGACCGTTCACGAAGTTTTTGAGAATGCGAATAATCTTCCGACGGCTCAAGAACTTGTTGACCGACTAACCCACGCAATGACGCGCAAATATTCAGCGAATGCTTTATCCAATTAGGAATTAGGAGTGAGGAGTTAGGAGTGAGAAAAAAATTTCATTTCTGACTCTAAAACAAAATGAAGAGAAGTTTATTAAATAAATTGATTTTAGGCGCGTGCGCTTCGCCGTTCTTGTTTGGAATTTTGATTTTTGTTTTAATTTTTGTTGCTGGCGATTTGTTATTTCAGGCTGCAAAATTAATAATCGAACAGGGCGTTGCATTTGGAGTTGTTGCGCGCCTGTTTTTTTATCGACTGCCCGAAGTTGTCGTTATGACAATCCCGATGTCGTCGCTCTTGGCCGGGCTTCTGGGAATGTCAACGCTGAACGCAGGAAGTGAATTAATCGCGCTAAAGTCGCTAGGTATTCCCTTCACTCGAATTTTAAGGCCCGTGATTTTAACTTCAGTTCTTATTGCGCTAGGGGCGTTGTGCTTTAATGAAACCGTCGTGCCGTTTGCTTCGATAGCGGCGGATAAATTAATGCGCTACGAGATAATGAAAAATCAAGCTTCGGCTATTCAACAAAAAGTTTTTCTTCGCGACACAGAGAAAGGAAAATTAAAACGCGTTCTCTATATTGACGAGCTAGACACGAATAAAGGACTAATCAGCGGCATCATGGTTCACGAGTTTGACGACACGGGCCGACTTGCTACGACTTTGAACGCGCGGCGCGGAATGAGGCAAGATAATCAATGGTGGATCGAAGACGGGCGAATGTATAACGTTACGAGCGAAGGCGAAGTAGTTTTGTTGCTTCGCTTTGAACGTCAAAAACTCGCCTTACGATTATCGCCGGACCAGTTGCAGCGCAGCACTCGTAAACCTTCAAACATGAGCGCGCACGAGCTTTGGTCATATATAAATCAAGTTCAGAATCTTGGCACGGACTTGTCGCAACTGTGGGTAATGTTTCATTTGAAACTTGCTGTACCTTGGGCGTGCGTCATCATGGCGGTACTTGGAGCTGGCTTCGGCGCTTCGCGGCGAGGACGTTCGGGCGGTGGCGTCGGCTTCGGGATAAGCGTCGTTATAGTCTTCGCGTATTATGTCGTAATGTCTTTCTGTCGCGCATTAGGCGAAGCCGGAAACATTCCTCCCGCCGTTGCAGGTTGGGGGCCTAACCTCGTCTTTATGATTATTGCTTTCTTCTTCGCGTGGCGAGTTGACCGAATTTAAATCTAAATTTTAAAAGAAAGGTTTCTAAATTAAAAATGAAAAAAAGAGTTTTAAGCGCAATGCGTCCGACAGGGCCTTTACATCTTGGACACATGGCCGGAGCTTTGAGCAACTTTGTAAAACTTCAGAACGATGATAATTATGAATGCTTTTACAGTATCGCCGACTGGCACGCGCTAATGTCAAATTACGCTGACTCGGCTAATACTGGCGAATATTGTTACACGGCTCTGCTTGACTGGCTCGCAGTTGGAATTGACCCGGCCAAGAGCCCCGTCTTCATTCAGTCGCACGTCCCGCAACATGCCGAACTCGCTCTAGCGTTAGGAATGATAACGCCGCTCGGTTGGTTGTTCAGAAATCCGACTTATAAAGAACAAATTGAAAACATCAAAAACAAAGATTTAAGCACTTACGCTTTTCTTGGCTATCCTGTCTTAATGGCCGCGGACATTCTGTTATATCGTGCGTCGCTTGTCCCAGTCGGTGAAGACCAGAGCGCCCACTTAGAATTAAGTCGTGAGACCGTCCGACGCTTTAATAATTTCTTCGGCGAAGATTTATTAGTCGAACCTCAACCGCTCTTCACACAGACTCCGAAAGTCCCGGGCATCGACGGCCGCAAAATGAGCAAGTCTTACGGGAACGCGCTTGAAATTTCAGAATCGGCTGATTCAATGTGGCAGAAGCTTCGCACCATGAAGACTGACCCCGCCCGAATGCGACGTACTGACCCCGGCGACCCCGAAAAATGTCCCGTCTGGGATTTACATAAAGTCTTCAATCACGACGAAGAAGAGAAAAAAGAAATTTGCGAAGGCTGCAAGTCCGCCGGGATCGGCTGCATAGACTGCAAGAAAAAATTAAACGCTCATATTCAAGAAATGATGACCCCGGTTAGAGAACGCCGCGCGCAATACGAAGGCAAAAAATCGTTGCTCGATGAAATTCTTGCTGACGGTGCCGAACGCGCTGGGAAAGTCGCCCGCGAAACAATGAGCACGATTTACCCGGCTATGGGAATGTTAGTGAACCCCAAGCGCGTCAATTAAATTTTTTAGAAAATTAAAATTAATTTTTGAAATCTCCTTTGCCAAGTGCGAGGGAGATTTTTTATAATTTACGAAAAATTTTAGGAGGCTGATTTTTTGAGGCTTAACTCGTTCTTGTCATCATGCGGCGTAGCGTCGAGGCGAAAATCTGAAATTTTAATCCTCGAAGGGCGCGTGCAAGTTAATGGCAAAATTGTTCTTGCGCCGTTCTTTCAAGTGGACCCTGAAAACGATTCCGTAACTCTCGACAAAAAAATTTTGAAATTTTCTGAGCATGTCTATTACGTGATTAATAAACCCGTTGGCTATGTCTGCGCCGTGAGCGATAAGTATGACCCTGTCATCGTAGATTTAATTTCAGATTGTAAAGAACGGCTTTATCCTGTCGGACGGCTTGACCGCGAGAGCGAAGGACTTTTGATTCTTACGAATGACGGAAATTTTACTCAAAGCGTCCTTCACCCGTCTAAAAAAATTTTCAAAGAATACGAAGCGTTATTGAACATTCCGATTAATAAAAAACAAATTGAACGTTGGCGACGTGGTTTTGAAATTGAAGAAGGCCGACACGTTGCGCCGATAAATATAAACGTCATGGACCAAGAGCCTTTGAATCAATGGATTTCAATAACGATAGCGGAAGGTCTGAAACGCGAAATTAGATTGATGGCTAAACAAGCCGGCTTTAATGTCAAGCGATTAATCAGGCGCAAGATCGGCAAAATGAAACTCGAAAAATTAAAGTCGGGTGAGTTTATACGTTTGTCTTTTTCAGATCTCTACACTAAAATATTCAATGGCGGAGTAGTTTAATTTTTTCACAAAGGGGGTAGTGTCCGTGAGTGAGATCGATGCAAAATCCAGAGAAATAATTAAATCCAAAATAATCAACAAGATGCAAGACATAAAATCGTTCCCGCAGTTCGTCATGGAAACGATGAGAAAGTTAAATGACCCTGAAAGCAATGCTGCGGACGTTGCGAAAAGTCTTTCTCGCGATGAAGGACTCGTGTTAAGAATTTTGAAGCTCGCAAATTCTGGAGCTTACGGAATGTCAAGAACAATTTCAAATATTTCTGAGGCTATAGCGCTTCTTGGTTATAAGAGCGTCAGCAACATTGTTTTAGCTGCGACTGTTTATTCTGCAATGGATAAGGGATTGACAGGTTACGCTCTTGATCGCGGCGAACTGTGGCGACATTCTTTAATGGTTGCGTACACGTCAAGAGAAATAGCAAAGAAGACCGAAAAGGTAGGCACCGAAGACGCTTATGTCGGAGGACTGCTTCATGACATTGGCAAAGTAATTTTGAATGATTATGTTCGTTTCGGTTACGGAATTATAGTTAAGATGGTCGAGGAAAAACATATTCCTTTCACTCAAGCGGAAGTGAACGTGCTCGGCTTTGACCATGCTGAAATCGGCGAAATCATGATTAAAAAATGGGGTATGCCCGAAGCCTATCGCGTCGCTGTCGCTTATCATCATAAGCCCAACGAACTTCCCGAAGATAAACTTGAATATCAGCCTTTACTCGACGTCGTAACAGTCGCTAACACTATATGCTTGATGCTCGGGATCGGACTTGGTGCTGATGGTCTTCAGTCTTACATTTTCCCGGAGCCTCTTGAGCGTCTTGGGATAACAAATTTTGAAGGTCTTCTGGCCGAAATGATCGACTTCGCTGCGAGCGTTTCAGTAGATATGGGCGACATGGCTGGACTTTAATTTTAGAAATTAGGAATGAGGAATGGAGATAACAAAGTCGTCTTATGTGGTAACGATTGACGGCCCCGCCGGCGCCGGTAAAAGTTCTGTGGCAAAACGCGTAGCTCAAGAACTCGGAATAAAATATCTCGACACAGGAGCAATTTATAGAGCGATCGCGCTAATTCTTGCGAAGTCAGAAATCAAACCCGACGCAGAAGAATTTTTGCGCGAAGCTCTTAGCGAAATCAAAATCGAATTAAAAGATAAGTCCGTACTTGTGAATGATTTTGACGTCAGTAGTGAAATCAGAACTCCTGAAGTCGATGAGCTTGCTTCGATTTATTCGGCGGTGCCGGCCGTTCGTGAGGCTCTCTTGGGACTTCAAAAGGAACAAGAAAATTACGGCTCTCTTGTTGCCGAAGGTCGCGACGTCGGCAGCGTCGTCTTTCCGGAAGCGAAAGTGAAATTTTTTTTGACTGCAAGTCCCGAAGCGCGAGCGAAACGTCGTTATCTTGAAAGAATCGCGAAGGGCAAAGAGGCCGATTATGACGAAATCTTAAACTCAATCAAGCAACGCGATATTAATGATTCAACACGCGAGCTTGCGCCTTTAAGTGTCCCGGACGGAGCGATTTATTTAGACACGTCCGACATGACCGAAACGCAAGCAGTGAATTTTATAGTGGACCGCGTGAACGAGGCTTTATCAAAATGAAACAAAACAAAATTTTTTACGCTATAGTCAAATACTTTTTTATTTTCTTACTCAAAATTTATAATCGCTGTTCAGTCCGCTGGCTCGAAAAATTAAATCCCGATGAAAAATTTATAGTCGCTTGCAACCACGTCAGCAATTTAGATCCGTTAGTCGTAGGTTGCTTCTTTCCGCGGCGACTCAAATATTTTGCTAAAGAAGAATTATTTCATAATAAACTCTTCGGCGCGTGCATCAGCGCTTTAGGTGCCGTGCCCGTGGCTCGTGATAGCAATGCTTCGGCGGCGAGTGCGTTGCGTGGCTTTATGAAACTTTTTCAAGAAGGCAGCGACGTTTTAATTTTTCCAGAGGGCGGCAGAAGTCTTGACGGTAAATTACAGCCTCTTGAAGCCGGAGTCGCGTTAATCGCTGCGCGTTGTGAAGCTCCGATCCTCCCTGCCTTCATCAAAGGTTCTTATGAGGCAATGCCAACCGGTGCTACGTTCGTGAAACCCAAGAAAATAAAAATCACTTTCGGGAAGCCGCTGAAATTTTCAAGCGAAGTTTATAAAAGTAAAGACGGCCGCAACGTCATAATGGCAGCGCTTGAAAAATCCATGCGAGAACTTGAAGCCGCAAATTAATAATGAATGAAGGGAAATAAAAATGTTATTAAGCATGACCGGCTTCGGAAATAAATCTTATGATTTTCCATGGGGCACTGTAATTTTTGAAGCGTCTTCTACTAATCATAAGTATCAAGATTTTTCCGTAAGACTTCCCGTCGAATTAGCATCACTTGAAAACAGATTATTAAATTTGCTTCGTACTCTTGTGAAGCGCGGGAAAGTTCGTCTATCTGCCACGATAGCTTGGAATCCGGGTTCAGATTTGCCCACGCTTAGCGAAGAAGGACTTATAAATCTCTATAATCAGATAAAACGAATTACGCGACGCAATAATCTCGAACTTTCAAACGACATCACGAATTTATTATTAATCCCCGGACTTTTTGGCGGAGCCTCCACAGTCGCTGAACGTGCCGCGCTCGAGAATCCTGAACTTTGGGACAGCCTCGCAAAAGACGCAATCGAATCCATGATCGAAATGAAAAAATCTGAAGGAGAGAAAATTAAAATCGTTCTTAAAAATAATCTTTCAGATTTAGAAATTTCCCTCGAAGATATGAAAGCACGTTGGGAAATTGCGCGCGACGCTGCTTTAGAGTCCATAAGGACAAGAATCGAAACCGTCCTTGAAAAATATAATCTCGAACTTGACGAACCAAGAATAGCTGAAGAAGTTACACTTGCTGCTGACCGTTGGGACGTTACAGAAGAGAGCGACAGGCTTGAAGCTCATATTGAAAAATTCAAAATCGTTTTGAATGAAGATGAATGTTCGGGGAAAAAGTTAGATTTTTTGATTCAAGAGATAATCAGAGAACTTAATACGATGGGTTCAAAAGTTGCGGATAGTGAATTTCGTTGGCTCGTCGTTAATGCTAAAACTTGCGTTGAAAAAATGCGCGAACAAATTCAAAATGTCGAATAAAAAATTAAATCACGGAAAATTATTTGTAATCTCCGGGCCAAGCGGAGCAGGCAAAGGAACTCTAAGAGAGCGCGCGTTAAGCGATTTTCAAAATCTCGTTTACTCAATCTCTTGCACAACTCGTCAGCCGCGTGAAGGCGAAGTTGATGGCGTTCAATACAGATTTATAACTCACGAAAAATTCAAAGAAGACATAGAAAAAAATTTATTTCTCGAATACGCTCACGTTCACGCGGATTATTACGGGACTTTGAAGGCCGACGTGTTAAAAGAATTAGAGGCCGGCCGCGACGTATTACTTGAAATTGACGTTCAGGGAGCTTTGCAAGTTCGTGAGAAAATGCCCGAAGCGATTTTGATTTTCATAGCGCCACCTTCGATTGAAGAACTTGAAAAACGACTTCGCGACAGGCACACTGAAACCGAAGAGCATTTGAAGCTACGATTGAGCAACGCTATCAAAGAGCTTGAATTAAAAGATGAGTATGATTTTGTAATCATCAATGACGATTTAGAAACTGCTTCCCGCGAACTTAGAAACTTAATCAAAAATGACTCTTGAAAAAATTTTCCGTTGGTTTTTATTTTGCGCCGGGATAATCACGAGCATCTTCGCGGGCTACATGTTTTATATTGATAACGTCGCCGGCGGCGCAACGTGGTTGGCAATGGCGGTCGGCTTTTTGTGTTTCGCAACGAGAATTAAAAATGATTCAGACACTTCTAAGGAAGCCGTCAGCGATCCTCAAACTGATAAAGAGCTTCACGATATGGCCGTCTTAATTGCAGAAATCGCGGTCATGAGTTTGAAGAACATCGGCCGAACAGTTCCGCCAAGCACAAAAGAAATCGAAGGACTTGAGAGCAAATTAAATAATTTTTTGGATTTAATGCCAGTTGATAAAGAAGAACGCGAAGAATTTAATGAAGAGTTCGCTCGCTTGCACAACAGAACTAAACGAAGTGAAAATGGCCGAGCTTTCTTCAGTCAACTTGGAATAAAAAATTAAATTTAGAAAGGAACTCCACAAAAAAATTCAAAAATGGACAAGGGACAAAAATTTTCAGTATGGTTTTTTTTAGGCGCGTTGATATTTGCGTGGCTATTTGCCGAGTATATTTATAAACCTTACGCCGAAAAACAAGGCGAAGTGCCTTACAGCGAATTTCTTGCTGACCTCGACGCAAGCAACGTTGAGAAAGTTGACATCACCGAAGGCAGAATAACTTACGCTGTAAAAGAAACTACAAGCCCTGATAAGCGTCCGATAGTCGGCGGCGTGATCTTATCGAACAAAAAAAATAAAAAGACAGAAAACCTCAAGAGCGTTGTGCGGCTTACAGATCCGTTTTTAATAGAACGCCTCGCAAGTGCTGATATCGAATTTGGCGGGATCGCTAAGCACGACACAATCATAGATTTATTTATGGGGATCATGCTGCCGCTGTTGCCTTTGATGATTATCTGGTATCTGATTTTCAGAAACATGGGCGGCGTTGGCGGAGCGGGAGGAATTTTTTCATTCGGTCGAAGCCGAGCTAAAGAACTTCAAGGCGAGATGACCGGCGTCCACTTTAGCGACATTGGCGGAGCGGGCGAAGCCGAAGTAGAATTGCGCGAGATTATCGACTTTTTGAAAGACCCGAAACGCTTCGACAAGTTCGGAGCGAAATTGCCGCGCGGCGTTTTACTCGTTGGGCCTCCCGGCACGGGAAAGACTTTATTAGCGAAGGCCACGGCAGGCGAAGCTGATGTTCCATTCTTCTTTATAACCGGCTCCAGCTTCGTTGAAATGTTCGTGGGTGTCGGCGCTGCTCGAGTTCGTGATTTATTTGACCAAGCTAAGAAGAAAGCTCCGTGTATTATCTTCGTTGACGAAATCGACGCTATCGGACAATCTCGAATGAACGTCTATAACGGCAATTCTGAACAAGAGAACACGCTCAATCAATTATTAGCCGAGATGGACGGCTTTGAAGATAACAACGGTGTCGTAATCATGGGCGCGACGAACAGGCCGGAAATTCTTGACCAAGCGTTGATGAGGCCGGGACGATTCGATAGACAAATTCAAGTTGTGCTTCCGACAGAAGAGGGCCGCGAAGAAATTTTGAAAATCCATACTAAGAAAGTTCCTTTAGCTCCTGAAGTCGATTTGCGTTCGGTCGCGAAAGTTACGCCGGGCTTCTCTGGAGCTGACCTCGCGAACATTGCCAACGAAGCTGCGTTACTGGCCGCAAGACATAAAGCCGAAAAAGTTTCGCCGAACGATTTTGATTTAGCGATTGAGAGAGTCGTAGCGGGACTTCAAAGAAAGACGCCTTTAACTCCTGAAATTCGTAAAAAAGTCGCGTATCATGAAACTGGACACGCCCTCGTAGCTTGCTACTTGCCCGGCTCCGACCCTGTTCACAAAGTCAGCATAATCCCAACGACTAAAGGCGCGCTTGGTTACACGATGCAACGGCCCACTGAAGATCAATATCTTGTCAGCGAGAACGAATTAAAAACTCGTATGGCCGTTATGTTAGGAGGACGAGCGGCGGAGCTTTTAGTTTTTAACGAACCTACTACGGGAGCGTCGAATGATCTTGAACGCGCGACAGAGACGGCGCGGCGAATGGTGATTGAGTTCGGAATGTCTTCAAAGCTTGGGCCTGTTCGTTATGCAGCACCGGCTATGATGTATCTAGGAGGCGCAACGCATATTCGCGAAGACACTGGCGACGATACGGCCGTCGTGATTGACGCAGAGATTCGCAGACTTGTAACCGAAGCTCAAGAACACGCAATTAATATTTTGAAGGAGCATGAAAAAATTCTTCACGAAGTTGCGGGCATTCTTCAAGAAAAAGAAGTCATCAATCACGAAGAGATTCAAGCGATCGTCGATCGAGATAAAGTAGAAGCACAGAGCGAATAAAGAATTAAAATTTTTGACGCAACATTCTTAATTAACTTTTGGATACGGTGTCCAGAAGTTAATTTTTTTATTCTCAAATTCCGCTATAATATAAACACTTTTCAAAATTCAACTAAAAATTTTTATTTAGGGGGTAAATTTTAAGTGAAGAGATTTTTATCTATTTTCCTCACTGCTATTCTTGCGCTAACTTTGTGCGTGTCCGCAGTAATGGCCGCTGACACAGAAGCCGCACCTGCTAGTTTCAAGTTCGACCACAAAATCACGATCGTTTGTCCGTGGGGTGAAGGCGGCGGAGCTGACGCTACTATAAGAGCATTAAAGCCGTTGCTCGAAAAAGAGATCGGGCAAGAAGTCGAAATTCTTAACGTTACCGGCGGTAATGGATCGAACGGCGCAGCCTACGTAAAAGAACATGAAGCTGACGGTTACACGTTCCTGCTTGGCACACAAAGTCTTTTAATTCAAGACATAATGGGCGAAATGAAATTCAAATTTCTTGATGAGTTCGTCCCTGTCGCAAGGCTTGTTCACGCTATCGACGTCATCGCGACTTCAAAACGTGCAATGGAAGAACGAGGCTACAAATCTTTCAGCGAACTTCGTGATTATGTCAAAGCTCACCCGTATAGCATCTCGATCGGAATGTTGACTCGAATTGGCGTTGACGGTTTGTCTTTCCAGCAGGCTACCGAGGGATTAAACATTCTCGAAGTTGATTATCCGACGGGCGCAGGCATGACAGAAGCTTTAATCCGTGGTCAGATTGATTTAATGGTAACAGGTACTCAGGAAATTACACCGTTAATTGAAGCCGGCGAAATTATTCCTTTGTTAGTTCTCGCTGAAAAGAGAATGAATCGTTATCCGAATGTTGAATGCTCAAATGAGTTAGGCATTAACGCATTCTTAGGTTCGGAGCGCGGAATTTTTGCCAAGAAGGGCACGCCGGAATCCGCTATTAACGCTCTCGAAGGAGCCATCTTGAACGCTACACGGACGCCCGAATGGAACGACTTTTTGCAGCAGGGCGGCTATGATGAACGTCCCGGCTACACGAACGGCTTAGACTATACGGAAACTCTCACCCAAGAATACAAAACTTTCACCGATATGTTGAAGCCCGCGAAGGCCCCCGCGAAGAAGGCGGCTCCTTCAACGAAACTCGCGGTTATTGGCTTCGTGATGGTCATAGTTTTGATTTTCTGCTTAATTAAGAAAGTCGTAATCCCACCAATCGCATTTATTTTATTGCCGACAATCGCGGCTCTTATTGCAGGCTTCGATCCGATGGCTGTAAACAAGTTCGCGGCGTCAGGAATTTCAAAAATGGTTTCGACGGTCTCGCTGTTCGTGTTCTCGATTTCATTCTTCTCATTGATGAGCGATCAGGGAGTTTTTGACCCCATCGTCAACTTCTTAATCAAGAAAGCTGGAACTAACGTAACGCTCGTAATGCTTGCCACGGCTGCCGTTGGTATTATCGGACATCTTGACGGCTCCGGCGCAACGACTTTCATTATCACGATTACAGCAATGTTGCCTTTGTTCAAGAAATTGAAAATGGACGGCCGCGCTTTAATGTTATTAATCTGCGTCGCTATCGGAGTTATGAACGTCTGCCCGTGGGGAGGCCCGACAATCAGAGCTGCTACAGTTCTTGAAACGGACCCGAATATCCTTTGGCACAGATTGTTGCCGGTACAGGGCACTATGCTCGTAGTAACGTTTGTAGTAGCGTTCTTGCTTAGCGGCATTCAGAAGAGAAGAATTAAAAAGCTCGGACTTAGCGCTGATGATTCAACTGATGATGCCAAGGCCGAAGCTAATGGCCCGAAAGTTTCCACAGCTCTTCAGACATATAATTTTATTCTCGTCGTTGCTGTAATTTGCGCTTTGATGTTCGGTAGCTTCAACCCTGCGTACGTGTTCATGATTGCGCTTGCGATTTCGTTACCGTTTAATATTAAATCGCTCAAAGAACAGAACGCGAAATTGAAAAATTACGGTGTTGCGGCTATGTCGATGGTCGTTACGTTGTTCGCGGCAGGAATTTTCACTGGCGTTTTGAGCGGTACAGGAATGTTAAACGCAATGGCTTCGGCGATCGTTACGGTTATTCCTCCGGACCTTGGACGCTATACACATTTTATAGTCGCGTGCTTCGCGGTGCCGTTAATCATGTGCCTTGGAACAGACAGCTTCTATTTTGGATTATTGCCGGTTGTTGTGGGGATAGCTTCACAGTTCGGCGTCAATCCTATGGACGTTGCGTGCGTGCTTCTCGTTGCAGAGAACGTTGGCGTTATGATTTCCCCGTTGTCGCCTGCGATGTATTTAGGTCTTGGACTTCTTGAAATTGACGTTGGCGAACATATTAAATACTCGCTTCCGTGGATTTGGGGAGTCAGTATTCTTTCGATTGCAGCTTGCATACTCTTGGGAGTTACGCCGCTGTAAAAATTCAGGCATAAAAATTTCCCCCCGCGATTTAAAGTCGTGAGGGGATTTTTTTATTTTTTTATTCTACGTAAGCTTCTAAAGATGGCGGCATTTCCGGACTCAATCGCGGTGAACCGAAACCGAAGCCTGCCATAAATCCGCTCGCAAATTCTGATGTTGCTGACGGTCTTGACGATAATGAAATCAACGGCGATGACGTTACCGACGGTGAAACATATTGCTTCATGATAATCTACCTCCTTTCTTTTAATTATGCTAAAACAGGTTCGAGTTTATTGGTGTTGAATGGCACCGAACGCTCGAAAATTGCATCTACAGCTTTTGAAGCAACTTTTGCCGCCACAGTAGCAGCGATAACACCTGCTATAAAGGGTATAGCAAAACTTCTTTCTTCAATCGAATCGCTAGTTATTTTAGGCGTTGTATATCGTTTCATGATTTAGCCTCCTTTCTTTAGCCGCAATAATTTTTTCCATTGCATGTCGCGCACAAAACTTGTTAAATCTCTTTCAAGCACTTCGCGGCTCACATCGTATTCACTTAAAAGACATTCGCAAATTTCGTTGATGCTTTTGCTTCCGTCTATGTTCTCCCAAATTTCGCGCCCTGTTCCATTGAGATAATAAACATTGCTTTCACGATTAGCGACTATTAAAAACGAATCGTTCTCACGAGTCTTGAGCGCGTTCTTTATCGGAATATATCCTTTAATAAATTCGTATGGCGTGTTCATGTTTTGCTCCTATAATTTAACGTCGTCATCAAAATAATTTTTAATGCCGGTCGTGATTTCTTCTTCTCCGTCCCAAGACTCATAATACTTGAGTAT
Organism: Synergistaceae bacterium; assembly: GCA_017445205.1. Lineage (GTDB taxonomy): Bacteria > Synergistota > Synergistia > Synergistales > Aminobacteriaceae > JAFUXM01. The sequence continues at coordinate 39,062 of JAFSUP010000023.1, read as the reverse complement.
CTCAGGGCTTTTCCAAACGTCTTTAGCTTTTTTGCGCCAGACTTCAAAGAAATCATCATCGAGAACATTTCCGATCGTGAACGGAGCAACGCAATCTAATCTTATATCGCCATTCGGACGAATTATCGCGCCCTGATTCGGAGTGTTCAAACCTCGAAGAAGTTGTATTTTTGTTGAAGCACTGCGTTGCACGGTCATTTTGCCCGAAAATTTCTGCACGTTCTTTTCAATTTTTTCTGCAAAAATACTCCGTTGTTCGTGATTCATTATTATTTCGGGATTAAGAAAAGATCTTCCGGAAAGCATTACAGTTCCACAAATTATATTTGAAGCTCCTAATGAATATGCTAATTCACACATTTCATCAAGCTGATTGAGATTTTGCGGCGTTACTGTGTGAGCAACTGTTACGGGAATTCCTAAATTTGATAACATGAAAACGGATTTTACGGCCGCGTCCCAACTTCCGTTATGCTGTCTGAAATTATCATGTACTTCAGGCGTTGCGCCGTCTATTGAAATTTGAAACCATTTGTAGCGGTATTTTTTGAAGCGTTCGGCTTTATCTTGAGTCATTAATAAGCCGTTCGAGATGACTAAAAAACTTGTGCCATCATCGTGAAGAATATCCATTATCTCGAAGAGGCTATCACCTAAAATTAATGGTTCGCCGCCCGAGATTATGCAGTGAAAGATACCCCCCCCTTAACAAGAGAACGTGAAAAATCTTTCCATCGTTCAGGCGTCATTCTGTCTTGTTGCGCGCTTGCTTCGCCTGAAGAATTATAGCAATGTTTGCACTTAACATTACACTTTAAAGTTAGCTCAAATTGCAAAGTCAATGGCATTGTAAAATATTCCGGATATAATTCTGCGTCAATTAATGATTGTAAGCTTTTTGCTTCGTCGATAGCCTGTTTTTTGTCGCGCAAGTAATTTATTTTTACAAAATCCTTCAAATGTAAGTTCATCTCCTCCGCACGTCCGATTTTTTTGATTATATCACGCGCCCACTGACAAGAGGGAGAGGGGCACGAAGTTAAACTCGTATTTAAGTTAAGAGTTTATTTTTCGAACCATGCTTTCATTACGTCGAAAATTTTCAAAAGTTCTTCATCTTTAATAATATAAGGCGGCATTGCGTAAATATATTTTAAGAATGGCCGATTGAAAACTCCGCGCTCATATGCGAAATCCTGAAAGCCTTTTATAAAATCCGGGCTTGTGCATTCGATACAGATACAGCCGCCTAAAATTCTTACTTCTTTAACGCCGTCGGCAGAAAAATTTTCAAATTCGCGTTTTGCAATTCTTTCGATGTTTTTAATTTTTGAAATATAATTTTCGCGCTCAAAAATTTCGATTGACTTCAGAGCTACCGCGCAGGCTAGAGCGTTGCCCATGAAAGTCGGTCCGTGCATTAGAGCATGTTCGGGATTGTCATCATAGAATCCGTCGAAAACTTTTTTGTTCGCAACTGTTACCGCGTGGCCGATATAACCGCCTGTCAGTGCTTTGCCTAAAATCAAAATATCCGGCTGAACTAAATCCGCTACAAATCTGTTCCCTGTTCGTCCGAAGCCCGTAGCGACTTCATCAAAAATTAAAATCACGTTATATTCGTCGCAAAGTTCTCTAGCTCGTCGCAAAAATTCGACATCATGAATATGAAATCCTCCGGCGCATTGTAACAACGGCTCGACAATGAAAGAATTTAATTTTTCGTGATATTTTTCAAATGCTTCTTCGAGCGCGTCAATCTTCGCGGGAATGTGAATAATATTTTGATTCTTGCTGGCAGTCGGCCCCCGACCGAGTGCTTTCAATATAAAATGATAGTCTTCATCGTCGCCGACTTCTATAGCTTTGAAAGTGTCGCCGTGATAGGCATGTTCAAGAGCAAGTGTCATCGTTCGAGTTTCGCCACGGTTTATAAAAAATTGTAGCGCCATTTTCAAAGCGACTTCGACAGCGACGCTTCCAGAGTCCGAAAAGAAACAGTAATCTAAATCTCCCGGCAACCATTCGCTTAATTTTTTCGCGAGCTTTTCAACCGGCGAATGAGTTAAGCCGCCAAGCATAACGTGAGAAAAATTTTCAACCTGTGAAATTATTGCGGCGTTTAATTTGGGATTTTTGTAACCATGAATGACGCTCCACCATGACGAAATCGAATCAATTAATTTTTTGTTGTCTTCCGTGTATAAATAAACTCCTTCGGCATCAATGATTTTATAAGGAGCTTTCATGTTTTTCATTTGCGTGTATGGATACCAAATCATTTTATAATTATCTCCTTGTCGTTGTCGTGAACACACGCGATGACTTTTGAGCCTGTGAAACACTCGCACATCTTCAAATTATCTTCGTGCAAAATATTTCCGTTTTTAAAATGATTGAAAATAATTCCGTCAAGTGAAATTTCATTTGCTTTCATGTATTCTGCGGTGAGGCCGACGGTGTTAATCGTTCCTAGTCCTGCGTCCGCAACAAGAACACAGCTTAGGCCAAGAGCTTTGATAATATCTTTTAGCCAAATTTTTTTATTTTCATCAAATCTTATCGGGCACAAAATCCCGCCGGAGCCTTCGACAATGACGCAATCATAAATTTTTTTAAGCTCACGAAATTTTTCAACGACTAAATCTAAATCGACGGGATCGCCTTCGATTTTTGCGGCCAAGTGTGGCGAATAAGCTCTCTCGTAAACATACGGACACATCGACTCTAAACTTTGCGAACTTCCCGAAATTTTTTTGACGTAAAGAGCGTCGCCGGGAATTAAATTTTTATTTTCGTCGCGTGAGTTTCCGCTCATTGCGGCCTTGAAGTAAGCAGCGTTAACGCCATTGTCGATTAAATTTTTCAAGATAAGAGCCGCGATAAACGTTTTTCCTACGTCAGTGCCGGTGCCGGTGATGAAAATATATTTGTTAATCATCGCAGTATTGAACTTTGAAGCCTAATTCTTCTAACATTTTTATATCTGTCTTTATGCTTATGCCTGCGGTCGTGAGCATGTCGCCCGAGATTGAAGCGTTCGCGCCGGATAAAAAGCAACCTTTGCCCCTGTCGCTCAAAAGTCCACGTCCGCCAGCAAGTCTGATATACGCGTTTGGCAATATAAATCTATAAACGGCTATCGTGCGTCTTAAATCATCAGAAGATAATTTTTGATTTTCAGCGAACGGCGTACCTTTAACAGGGTTGAGCATATTCACGGGTACGCTTCCAATTTTCAAATCTCGCAATGAAAAAGCCATGTCGATTCTATCTTCAATGCTTTCGCCGATTCCGATTATCCCGCCGCTACAGACTTCGAGGCCGGCGCGTTGAGCAGCTTTGATGGCGTTGACTTTGTCTGAAAATTTATGAGTCGTGCAAATTTGAGGAAAATAATTTTCTGATGTTTCAAGATTATTGTGAACTCGCGCAAGCCCGGCGGCCTTTAATTTTTTATATTGCTCTTCGTTCAAAAGACCGAGCGAAGCACAAACCGCAATTCCTGTTTCAGATTTAATTTTCTTGACAGCCTCGCAAATTTTTTCAACGTCATCATCGTTAAGACTTCTTCCCGAAGTTACAATGCCATAATGCACCGCGCCTTCAGCGTAATCAATTTTTGCTTTTTGTGTAATTTCTTCGGGCGATAATAACGAATATTCTTCTATGCCTGTCTTGTAGTGCGATGATTGAGCGCAGAACTTGCAGTTCTCTGAACAGCGTCCGCTGCGAGCGTTTATGATTGTGCAAATGTCAAATTTTTCGGCGCAAAATTTTTTTCGTATCTCGTCAGCACACGTGCATAACTCGTCAAGCGGCTGTGAATATAAATTCAACGCTTCCGCACGCGTGATTTCGTAACCGTTCAGAACTTTCTCGCACAAAATTTTTGAGTAATTCAATTTTTACAGCTCCCTTAAAGCAGGAATTAAAAATTTCCCAAGCGAAGCGCTTAACACACACAGCGCTATATCCCCCGGCACTGCCAAAATAAAACAGTATAAAAATAAAGGCCACAAGCCGATCGGCGTCCCTAAATAAAAATTACTCATTAGCGAGTAATAAATCATTCCTAGCGCATAGACCGTAAGCAGTCCCGCGAAGTTTGCAAAGATTAAAATTTTGAAGGAGGGATTTTTGAAGCGTTCCGCGATTTTCCCCGTTACGAACGCTCCGAGCGCGAAGCCGATTAAGTAACCGAAGCTAGGCTGAAAAATATAATTCAGTCCTCCGCCTTGAGCAAATACAGGAATCCCGGCGAGACCGACCGCAATATATGACATAACCGCTATAAATCCTAATCTTGAGCCAAGCAATAACCCGGCCATATCTGTGAATAAGAATTGCAATGTGAAAGGCACAACAGGGACAGGGGATTTTTATGAACGCTCCCACAGCAATTAATGCCGCGAATAGCGAGCATAAAATAATTTCTTTGATTTTCTTTCTGTTCTTTGACAAATATAAAAACACTCCGCTTAAATAAAATTTTTGCGTTTATTGTAACGAGGTTTTATTTATTGTCAACAATTATAAAATATTAGTTTACAATCTTATTCAACGAGCGTTAAACATTTTTTATTTCTCATGATTAATTTTTCCTTAAAAAATAGCAAAAAAGGAGCCGAACTTTACCTACTCAGCTCCTGAAAACTATTTTATAATTTTTCTGACGCGGTCAGGGTGTTCGCCACTCCAACCTAAAGGCGGCATGTTCTCAATGCGTGAAATATCTTCTTCAGAAATTTCAAAATCCAGAGCCGCTAAATTTGCCTGCATTCGTTCAAGTGATGAAGCTTTCGGCAATGGCATAACGCCTTCTTGAATACAAAATCTCAAACAAATCTGCGCGGCTGTAACATGATATTTTTCTGCAAGTTCGATTATTAATTCGTCATCAGCAACTCGTCCGCGCGCCATAGGGCTCCAAGCCTGAAGCAAAATTTTTTTCTCGCGATAATAATTCAACGCGAATGTCTGTGTATGTCCGGGGTGAAATTCTAATTGAGCGACGGCAGGCAAGATTTTTGAATTTTTTATTATGTTGTCGGCATGGTACGGAAGGAAATTGCTGAGGCCAAGAGCGCGAACTTTTTTTTGCTCATAAAATTCTTCGAGAGCTTTCCAAGTTTCAATGTCTAATTCTTTCCAGTCTGTTCGAGTCAAATCCGGGCGCGGCCAATGAATCATAAACACGTCGATATATTCAGTTTGAAGATTTTCGAGTGTTTTGTTGAAAGCCGCTTTAGTTTCTTTGTAGCCCATGTCGGACTTCCAGAGCTTCGACGCGATAAAAAATTCTTCGCGTTTAAGTCCGCTTTGCTTGATAGCTTCGGCGATAAAGTTTTCAGTCCCGTAGTAAGACGCCGTGTCGAAATAACGATAGCCCGCTTCGATTGCTTTAGAAATTATTTCGACGCTTTCATTCGGAGCGGCCTTGTATGTTCCGAAACCGATCGCGGGAATTTCAATTCCATTGTTTAATTTGAAACTCATCATTTTAATTTTAAAATCTCCTTTGTAAAATTTTGAAATAGCTGTGTTTAAGTGTGATTTTTGTAGTGACCAAAGTAGTGGCCAAAATAAAATTCCCGTCCGCGATTTGCAAACGGGAGTTCTACCATTGGAGTTAATTATATCATACAACTATAAGTAAACATTTTCGCATGACTATTCTACACCTTTTCTAAGTCATCAACAAGAACTTTTGTTAAAGTCGGATCGAACGACAAAGAAACTTTTTCGCCCTCGTCCCAGATTTTTTTCACGTCTGGGTTATCAATTTGAACAAGGACATTCCCCAAGTCCGTTTTAACCCAAGTCTCGACGCTGTTGCCAAGATAAATATTCGCCGTAACGACTCCGTCTTCAACGCCCGAGCCTGCTTCGCCGATTGAAAGCGATTCAGGACGCGCCATTACGAGAGCTTTGTCGCCGACTTTTAATTTATCGGAATAGCGCGGCGCTGTGAAAATTTTTCCTTTAATGTCAACGACGCAGGAATTATTTTCAATGCCTTTGACTTCGCACGGGAAGAAAGCAACTTTGCCGACAAATCCAGACACAAACGTATCGACAGGATCGCGATATATATCGCTGGGTGTTCCGACTTGAATTATATTGCCGCTCTTCATTACTATTATTCTGTCCGAAAGACTCATCGCTTCGACTCGGTCATGAGTTACATACATTGCCGTTATGCCAAGCGACTTTTGAAGCCTGCGGATTTCGACGCGCATTTGCTCACGAAGAAGGGCATCAAGATTCGATAACGGCTCATCAAGCAACAAAACCGACGGCTCAACGATTAACGAACGAGCGAGAGCGACTCTTTGCTGCTGACCGCCGGACAACCTCGAAGGCGGACGTTTGCCCATCGTGCCGAGTCCGACCATCTCCAAAAATCTTTGAACTTTCTCGGCGATTTCATTTTCTGGGACTTTACGGAGCCTTAAACCGTAAGCAACGTTATTAAAAACGTCCATATGCGGGAAGAGTCCGTAGCTCTGAAAGACCATTGCTGTATCGCGCTTGTTAGGAGGCGTGAAAGTTACGTCGTTGTCGCCGATGAAAATTTTCCCCGAAGTCGGCTGTTCAAAGCCTGAAAGCATTCGCAGGATTGTTGACTTTCCACAGCCTGAAGGCCCAAGCAATGTTACAAGTTCGCCCGGCTCAAGCCTGAATGAAACTTCGTTGACCGCCGTAACGTCCTGCTTAGATTGAGGATCTCGGAAGATTTTCGTGATTTTTTCAAATGTTACTGATTTCGATTTATTATTCGCCACTTAAAATTTCTCTCCTTTCAATAAAGCAAGTAGGAATTAGGAAGGAGGAAGTAGGAACTGAAATTTTTTTTTACTTCCTAACTCCTAACTCCTCACTCCTAATTAATTTACGCTCTTTGTTAAATTTGCATTTTCGCGAACTAAGAGCCGCATTATTCCAAAAGCTCCGAACACGATTATTATTAACACCGTCGAAAGCACGCTTGCAAGTCCGAATCTTAAATTTTCAGAGAAGTTGTAAATTAAGACCGTCAAGTGATACCATCGCGCCGAAATTAAGAATATAACTGCACTGACTGCCGTCATTGAGCGAACGAATGTATATGACAAGCTCGACAGGAACGCCGGACGCACCAACGGAAGCACGACAGTCTTAAATACCGTCGCTTGATCCGCGCCCAAGTCCGTAGCCGCTTCTTCGATTGACGGATCTATTTGTCTTAATGACGCTATGCCGCCTTCAATTCCGACGGGCAACTCTCGAATGACGTAATTAATAATGATAATTGCCGCCGTCCCTACGAGAATAATCGGAGCATGATTGAAAGCTAAGATGTAGCTGATACCGACGAGCGTCCCCGGCAAGGCGAACGGAGTCATTAATAGCATTTCTAATAATCTCTTGCCATGAAATTTTCGACGAACGATTAATAACGCCGCTATCATTGCCGTTATGCCTGCGATAGGAGTCGCGATTGCCGCAAGAGTTACAGTGTCGAACAACGCGTCCTTCGAGCGCGTAATAGCTTCGGTGATGTTTTCAAGGCTGAAAGTGTAATCAATTCCCCAGTTCTTGACGAAGCAGCCCGCGAAAATTGTTCCGTAAAGCAAAATTAAAATGAAAACAATCGTAAAAATTATTCCCGTTAAAATTCTTCGTACTAACGGCGTAGTCAGTTCCGTGATTCGTCCTGACGGTTTGCCTGTTACTGTTACATATGAGCGCTTGGCCACCCAAAATCTTTGAGCTAAGAACGCTGTGAGCGTCGGCAACAATAATAAAATCGAAAGTGCTGCGCCGTGTCCTAGTCTGTTCATGCCTGTAACTTCGATATAGCTTTCAAGCGAAAGGACTCTTAAATCTCCGGCGAGTAACAACGGGTTCGCGAAGTCAGCTAACGAAGTCGTGAAAACTAAAAGCCACGCGCTTAATAATCCGGGGATCGCGAGCGGCAATGTTATCGACGAGAAAGTTTTGAAACGACTTGCAGAGAGATTTAGAGAAGCTTCCTCGTAAGTTGAGTCAATAGCCTGCAAAACTCCGCTTAAAGTTAAGAACGCTATCGGAAACATTCCCATAGTCTGAACGATAACGAGGCCGGGCAAGCCGTAAATTGAAAAATTTAATCCGACTACACGAAGCCAGCGCGTTATTAATCCGTTGTTGCCGAAAAGTAAAATTATTGAGAGCGTCAACGAGAACGGAGGAGAAATTACAGGCAACACGCCCATAGTCGAGATTAATTTTTTGCAAGGCGCGTTTGTTCTTGCAACTACGAAGGCAAATAAGAATCCTACAAGCGTTGAGAAAGTCGCTGTCCAGCAGCCGAGCTTGAGACTTCCCCATAGTGCTGACATATAGCCTTCTGAATTTAGAATTGTCTTCCAGATTGAAAGAGAAAATTTCCCATTCTCTATAAATGAAAGTCTTAACGCCTCGAACAACGGATAAGCTACGAACACGAGCGTCATTAAGAACAAGCCCGCGAGCGCAAAGCCTACGATAGGGTCGCGACTCATCATTAATTGCCAAATGACTACAGCAAACAAAATAAAAGCTCCGAAGAAAAGAGTGTTTATCATTCGCATGAAGCCTTGTTCGCCGTCGGTGTTGAAAGCAAAGACTAACGCGCCTTCGATGTCGTGAGTTTTCAAACTGACCGCGGGAGCAAAGAAAATCGCTTGCTCTTCTTTGGTGCCGACTGTCCAATTTTTTGAAGCTCTATAAATTTCTTCATAGGCCGCATTGTCAAAGCCTTTTGAAAATTCCGGGTCAGTTGCGGAGCTTTCAGTGAGTTTAGCTAAATCCGAATCGCCTTTGGGAGTCTCGTTTAATTTTTCGCCCGGCATAGGAATTTCTGACACTAGAGCGACTTTATATTCTGTTGCCTCGTCGGCCAAGCGCTTTAACCATTCGTCAACGTCTTCAGGCTCGGGATAACCTGCCGCGACCGTCTCGACTGTTCGACGCTGAGCCGTTCGGGACTGTTTCAAAAATTCATCGCGGACGCTCGTATATATCCATGCTCCGACGAGAACGACAAACAGCATCGTCAATAAAAAGTTTATAAATCGTTTATTCAAATTTTTCCCTCCTTTATATTTTCAAAAATCAAAAATAATGAGGAATTAAGAAAAATTCCTAACTCCTCACTCCTAATTCCTAATTAAAATTATTTCTCCGGTGCTGTTGAAATTTCTTTGTTCCAGCGTTCTAATAATCTTTCTTTGTTGGAAGCGTCCCACTGGTCGTCCTGATTAACGAGATTCATGTTATCAAGCGAGAAGCCTGTGTTAGTCGGCGTTGCAAGTTTTGAAAGTGGAATGACATACCAGCGCGCGATTATATCCATAGCCTTCTGGCCAAGTACCCAGTCATATAATTTTTTAGCGTTAAGAGGGTCAGGGCCGTCTTTAAGGATCGACATTGAAGCAGTTTCAAATCCTGTTCCGTCTTCGGGAATAACGATTTCGATTTTCGCGCCTTCACGCTGCAATTTAATCTGGTCATGAAGATAGCCAATCGCTACAGGGATTTCTCCGAGAGCACAGCTCTTGCCCGGTGCGGAACCTGAGCGCGTAAACTGTTCGACGGATTTTGAAAGCTCCTTGAAATAAGCGAAGGCCTTGTCTTCGTCGCCACCGTTAATTCTTATAACGGTCGTAATCATGTTGTAGGCTGTGCCTGACGTACTCGGGTGAGCTACTCGGACTTTCTTTGCATACTCCGGCTTGATTAAATCGGCCCAGCTCTTCGGCATTGTGAGTCCAAGCTCTTTAGCGCGTTCTGTGTTCATGCAGAACGCTATCGGCCCGACGTAAAGGCCTGTCCAATAATTATCGGGATCGCGATAACGGGACGGAATGCTGCTGGCGACTCTCGAACGATAAGGCGTGGAAAGTCCGCGAAGTTTAGCTTCGATGTGCTGAGTTCCGACACCGCCGACCCAGATTGAAGCCTGCGGGTTTGCTCTTTCAGCTTCAAGACGCGCGATCGCTTCGCCGCCGGAAAGTCTGACCCATTCGACTTTAATCCCTGTTTCTTCTTCAAAGGCATCGAACAAAGCCTTCGCTAACGGTTCTTCCATAGTCGTATAAGCCTTGACGACTTCGGCACCAAAAGCCGAGCCGCATAACATAGCGACTAACGCAAGAGTAAGCGCAAATTTCTTCATAGTATGAAGACCTCCTGTTAATAAAAATTTTGAAAAAAGTTTTGAATATGTAAATTATATTACACGAGGCGAAAAAATTTTTTTCGAGGAGGCCGTTTTTAAGATTAGATTTGATGATTAAGTGAAAAGTTTTGCGAGAGCTTCGAGGACGTTATCGACTTGCGAAGAGTCTTTGACGCCTGTCTTGCACCAGACGGCGAAGTGTTCGCAATTATTGAGCGCAAGATTATAACCGCCTTGTCCGATTCTGCTGCGGGCGCGCGCCACTGTTTCATCGCCGGAGTACAAATGATAATTCGCAGTCATTACGCGAAGTAATTGAACGAATCTTAAAAATTTATTCCCTCTGTAACTGTTGCGGCTCATTATTGAAGCAATAAATTCTTGAGGCGTCGCCGGGAATGAACAAACAGAAAATTTTTCAGAGCCGTTCAAAAATTCTTCGAGCGAAGTTTCACGGACAACACCGTTAAAATCGTTCGGGCCGGTCTCGCCAGTGTAGTGAATCATCGTGTTTGAGGCTTTCACGTAAACTCCGAAATGACTGTAAAGCCCGCGATTTACTTTTATAACATCGCCGTTGTTAGCGTTTAATGTCATAGTTCATATTCATTAGGCTGCGAATGCTCTCGACGTCGTCAATAATATTTGCGTCGCCGTGAATCGTGTGTTTTATCACGCTGCTTGCAACCGCGAAATTAATCATGTCCATAGGCTTATACTTGTGCATCATCGCGTATATTAAACCGCTAGCGAACGCATCACCACCTCCGACGCGATCCAAAATATTAAACGTGAATAGCCTACTCTCGAAAGTATGTCCGTTGTACCACATGAACGCCATCAAACTATTTTCGCTTCCCGTGTGAGCGTAACGGACATGACGCGCAATGCACTGTAAATTCGGATAACGCTCAACGAAATTTTGAAAAATTAAATCTTGTTGTTCATAGTTAGGTTGGAAAGGCACGCCGTCTTTGACATCGCCTTTTGAGTGATCGTCTTCATCGCGCCATAAATGATAAGGTTCGATTCCGAAGAGGACATCAACATATGGAAGGCAGCGCGTGCAAAAATCCCGGGCTTCTTCCCATGTCCACAGCGTGCTTCGGAAGTTGCCATCAAAACTCACGGTTAAATTTTTTTCGCGAGCTTCTTTTAAGCATTCAAGAGTAAACTCTGCGCAGCTTGGCGACAAAGCAGGAGTGATTCCGCTCATGTGTAACCAGTCGTAACCGTCGAGTAAATCATCTATATCGACGTCATCAAAATCAAATTCTGTTATCGCGCTGTGCTTGCGGTCATAGATGACTTTGCTAGGGCGAATCCCGTAGCCTGTTTCAAGATAATAAGTTCCAAGTCTGTGCGTCGGAGTTTCTTCGGGCGTGGTTAAGATTACGGGCGAGCAGTGGACGTCGTTGCTTCGTAACATTCTAATCGCGCTTTTGCCGATGGAATTGTCAGGCACGACGCTAAAGAACGTGCTATCGATTCCAAGATTAGCAAGAGCGAGGGCGATATTAGCTTCGCTGCCGCCGTAACTTGCTTCAAAACTTGTAGCAACTCTGATTTTGTCGTAGTTAGGAGGCGTCAACCGCAACATGATTTCACCGATTGTTATAAATTTTTGCGGGCTAACTAAGTTTTTAGTAACAGGGTTGAAATTTTCCATTTTTAATTTTTGACCTCCGTCTTTAATATTTCGCCATGAAGGCACCACGCTTCAGCAGAATTAATTTTTACGTTCACGAACTCGCCGAGCAAATTTTTACCGCCCTCGAAAATTACAACTTTGTCCGACGGCGTTCGGCCCTGTAACAAATTTTCACCTTTGGGCGCAGGGCCGTCAACGAGAACTTCAAAAATTTTTCCCGTGAGAGCCTGATTAATTTCTAGCGTGATTTTGTCTTGCAACTCGTTTAACGTCATCAGGCGCTTCAATCTTAAATCCATAGGCAAAGCGCCTTCCATTTTCGCCGCGGGCGTTCCATCTCGTTCAGAATAAGCAGCGCTGTGCACCATGTCAAATTTAATTTCGCGCAACGCGTTCATTGAGGCTTCAAAGTCTTCGTCCGTCTCGCCCGGGAAGCCTACGATTAAATCTGTCGTAAGTCCGAGCCCGGGAACACGTTCACGAACCAATTTAATTTTTTCGAGATATTCGGCGTAAGTGTATTTTCGATTCATTAATTTCAAAATTCGATCGCTGCCATTTTGAATAGGAAGATTTAACGATGGACATACAGTCGGCTCGCTCGCCATGACGTCAACAATATCTTCTGTAAAGTCCTGCGGCAATGACGTAACGAATCGAACGCGCTTTAAGCCTTCCATGTGAGCAACTTGACGCAAGAGCCACGCGAAATTCAAATTTATATCCTTGCCGTAACTGTTGACGTTTTGACCAAGCAAAGTGATTTCTTTCACTCCGTCTTTGATTAACATCTCGGCTTCAGAAAAAATTTCTTCTGGTTTTCGCGAAACAAATCGCCCGCGGACATACGGGACTATGCAATAAGTGCAAAAATTATCGCAGCCGTGAGCGATCGTGATGTAAGCTTTGAATTTATTTTCGCGTTTTATAGTTACGTTGTCAGAATCGAAATCGAGGCTATGAAATTCTCGCGCGTCAGTGTCAAGCAAGTTTAATCGTGATTTAGGGTGTTCATAAATTTGTTCGATAGCGTTTGGCAATAATCCAATATGACGAGGCCCGGCGACAAGTCGAACATAAGGGAATCTTTTTAGCGCATTCTCGCCAATTCGTTGAGCTATGCAGCCGGTTAGAGCGACTAAAGGACGCTGCGACTTTTTCCACGACGCGTCATAAAGGCCGAGTTCGCTCCAGACTTTTTGCTCAGCTTTTGCACGGACGCTACAGCCGGTTATCATAACGATGTCGGCTTCGGATTCGTCAACTTCTTGCCAGCCTCGCGAACTTAAAACCGTCCTCACTCGGTCGGCGTCGTAAACGTTCATCTGACAGCCGTAAACTTTGACACAAAATTTTTTATCAGGCATTTATTCTCCCATAAGCAATATAAATTTTTCATAACTATAACAATTCTTTGAGAATTTGCCAAAAATTAATTTTTATAAGGTTGACAAATTAAACCTTTAATTTTATAATATTTTTACGTTGTTGATGAGGCCTTTACTAAAAAACATTTTTCAAATTTAAGGAGCAGCCGAATGGAAGAAGTCAAAGAGTGCGCCACGGAACAACATAGAAAAAGATATTTTTCAAGCCTTCGCCACGTTTTCATAAAATGGAAACTCCACACTAACCATGATATCAAGATTGGAGATATTTTTTATCAGTTTAATAGTCTTCATCGTGACTACGAATGGTTACCACAGAAGAGTTATTCACTGACACAATTTTATCAAGTAACAGGATTAAGAGCAAAAACTTTTGTCAGACTGCGCAGCATAGCTCTTAAGCCGCTTCAAAAAATTCGTGATGGTGATGATTACGATGAACCTCTTTATGAAGTTGCGCCGGTTCCTAATGAGTTTCAATCGGGAGAATTTGAAGTGAGGGCGTGGCAAAGTCCGGAAGGAGAAAATAAAGACTACCTTGTTCTTAAAGACATTGGACTGTCTGTGGGAATGTATTATAAATATTGTTTGTATACTAGCAAAGATTATTTGTATTACCATTATTATGAGGGCAAAAAACTGACTTCGAGTTATCTGCGTCCTTCAAAAAAATACAACGTAACCCAAGGAGTAGCTTACGAATAAAATTACAAGGTTGACAAATTGAACCTAGTACTTTATAATCTTTTCACGTTGTTGATGAGGCCTCACACAAACAACGATTAAAAATTAAGAAAGGAGATGTGATAAATGCCTAAAGCAGATTTTCAGAGCTTTATAAACTCAAATTCGATGTTGGCGAAACTTCAAAATGATGTTGACGCTCAAAAAATTTTTGACATTCTCAACGAAGACGCTCAAATTTTCGCGGCAATTTTAGCGATTGAAAACGGCAAGCCCGCATTATCAGCGAGTATCAAGAAAATTGAAGATTACGTCTCAAAAACGCAAAGCAATTTTTCTGCATCAAATTTTGAACGTCAAGCAGTCGGTCGAATGCAAAAATTTGTGTTAGAACCGTTCGGTTATGTTCCGAATGATGTCAAAAAGTCCGTGAACAGCAAAATTTTCACAGTCGCGACTTGTTACGAAAAAGACGAAAGTAAAGCGACAATGATAATTAAAGTTATGTCCGAGGAAAAAATTTGAAAAAATATGACGAAGATAAAATAGCGCGATTAAGAAAAGCCTTTGTCGAAGACGGAGACTTTGCGGCAATGATAGAACTTTCTCACATTTATATCGACATGGGAGAGCAAGATAAAGCCGATGAACTTATCGACATTTACATGAAACGCGGCGATTATTTGTGGCTTGCGGAAGCTGAAGAAGCCATGATGAGGCAAAAAAATTCGTAAATTTTTTAATGGAGGATTTTTTAATATGGCAGTCAAAAAAAGCGACATGAAACAAGAAGCAATCGAGCGCATGAAATTGTTGGGACTTGATGAACAAATCATCAGCGATTTTCAGAAAAAAACTTCGGTAATTTATCTCTCTGAAAACGAAAACTACGGAGAGTTGACTTCAATCTACAAAGTTACAAAAGGCAGCGACATAATCTTCGAGGACATCAAAAAAATTGAAAAAGAAACCGGCTGGCTCGTCTATCATGTAATTCGCGCTGGAAATTGGCTCGACTGTCTTAACGTTCTTCTGTGCGTTACACCTCACCCGGAAGAATGGGACATGATAAAAGACTGGCTCAAGCGCACCAAACGCATCATGGATTGCTACGTTTATCCTCAAAACGCCCCAAATTTTTACGAAGTCGGCGAAGTCGAAATCAAAACTCAAAACGGCGGACTTGTGAAACTGAACTAAAACGAAAAAATTAAAACTCCCGGGATTTTCCGGGAGCTCTTTTTTTAAAATTCAAAAATTATTCTTCATCAAAGAAGCGCGCAAAAATTTCATCGACATAGCGCAGATAAAAATCATTCTCAAATAATTCTTGAAGGCGTTCGGGGTCAACGTCTTTTAATCTCGGGTCTGTCCGCAATAAATCAAAGAACGCTACTCCGCTTGAAGCCGTCTTCATTGCGTTCTCTTGAACAATCGCGTAAGCGTCCTCTCGCGATAATTGCAATTCGTCAAGCAAGAACGTCAAGACACGCTGACTATAAACAAGCCCGTTTGTTTGGTTTATGTTTTCTTTCACGCGGATCTCGTCAATCGTCAGGCCTTTCAAAATTTTCGTCATGCTTCGCAACATGAAAGCCGCTATATTAAATGCGTCCGGCCATATAACGCGCTCGGTTGATGAGTGGCTGATATCGCGCTCGTGCCACAAGGCTACGTTTTCCATTCCCGTAATAGCATAGCCGCGCAACAATCTTGACATTCCGCAGATACGTTCGCATTTAATCGGATTTCGTTTATGAGGCATCGCGCTGGAGCCCTTCTGACCGACACCGAAAGGCTCAAAGGCTTCGCGGACTTCGGTGCGTTGCAAGTTACGAATTTCAAGCGCCATTCTTTCGAGAGTGCAGCCCATTAAAGCAAGAGCGTTCAAAACTCCGGCGTGGCGATCACGCTGTAAGATTTGATTCGAGACTTTAGCATGTTCGAGGCCAAGAAGTTCACACACTCGCGCTTCGAGTTGCGGCGAACACATTGCGTAAGTTCCAACAGCCCCGGAAATTTTCCCGGCTGAAACATCTTTGCGGGCGTTCTGAAGTCGATCTTTGTCGCGCAATAATTCGGCGTGCCAGTTCAAAAATTTTAATCCCATCGAGATAGGCTCGGCGTGGATTCCGTGAGTGCGTCCGATCGTGGGAAGGTATTTATATTTTTTTGCAAGTTCTGCGACAACAAAATCAAGTTCATCAAGGGCGCGAATGATAATATCAAGCGAATCGCGCAACATGATTGAGCTAGCTGTGTCTAAGATGTCGCTGCTCGTCATTCCCAAATGCAAATAGCGGCCATTCTCTCCAATGTTTTCGGCAACGGCGCTAACGAAGGCGACGACGTCATGTTGAGTTTTCTTTTCAATCTCTTGAACGCGTTCAACAGTGAAAGAAGCGTTAGCTAAGATGTCTTCGAGGGCATCTTGAGGGATTCGGCCAGCCTCTGCCCACGCTTTGCAGACAGCGAGCTCGACGTCAAGCATGACTTTGAGGCGATTATATTCGTCCCAGAGGTTTGAAATATCACGCTCTGAATATCTTTCTATCATATTAAAAAATATCTCCATTAAAAAATTTTTAGTATTCGTTCAAATTTTAATTGCGGCTTTCAGTTGCGTCAATGTTTTCTCCGCGCCCTCGCTCTCCCACCCACCCACCCCGAGCTTCGGGCGCGGCTCTTCAGTTTGAAGCGTCGGTGTTTATAATTACTTGCTATAGTGTAAAATATAAAAAATTTTTTAAGGAGAGATTTTAATTTGCGCAGGGGCTTTCTGACTTTTATCTTTCTAATTTTATTCACGATTTTTATTTTTATATCTGAAGATTACGCATTCGCTATCACGGCGAGCAATACTGGACTTACAGGTCTGTGGGAGTATCCTACAGCCGAAATGCCTGGTGATGGTCAGGGGCGATTCGGCTTAACGAAGGCAACTCCTTACGGATTTTATTTTTTAGATTTAGCGTGGCTGCCTTGGCTCGAAGTCAACGCGCGCTTCGACACTTTCAATAGCATTTACACTGGCCAAGGACGCCGTTATATGGACAAGGCTATAGATTTGAAATTCATGTTATGGCACACGAAGGACCCCGATAAGTGGTATCTCCCTTCGCTTGCTGGCGGAGTCGTTGACATGATGGGCACAGAATTAATGAAAGCTTACTACGGCGCTGCGACGTGGCGTTATGGAAAATTTGCCGCGACGATCGGCTACGGCTCTGACAGATTAAACGGCGTCTTCGGCGGTGTAGAATGGGACATCGACAACTGGCTAACCCTAAAGGCCGAGTATAGCCCACTCGATTACAAGCAAGACATTGTGAGCGGCCGCCGCGTTCTGACTGACGATAAACTACCAAAGAAAAAATATAATGCCGGACTCGTCATAAAAGCTCCTTGGGGAACAGAAGCAGCCGTGAGTTATCAGCGTGGGCGCGAATGGGTCTTTGGAATTTCGCAGCGAATCGACCTAGCCGGGCCTTACATTGGAAATCACAGAAAAACTTTTGACACTCCCGGCGATGCCCGCGTTCCATGTTGGGACGGTTTAGAAAAAGATAAATTAATTTCGCGAATTAAGAACGGAATTGAAAAGTATGTCCGCGTTCGCGACGTCGATGTAAAAATAGAGTCAGACAAGAAACAGCATAATTTATATTTAGCTTACGAAAATTACGGTTACTCTTCACACGCCGAAGCCATGACACGAATTTTAGTTTTGTTGTCCGCAGTCATGCCTGACATTGACGAACTCACTCTTATTCACAAAAACGCGGGTATCCCTGTCGTAAAAGCCACTTTTCCCGGAAATTTATTATTTGACATTCGCACCCGAAGCCTTCGCAAAGAAGACCCAATGAAGACCGCCATTTTCGGCTGGGTCGATTCATCTAAAGCAATCGAAGAGCCTGACGCTAAAAATCTCCTCGATAAAAAAGCCAAGCACGAACTTAAAGCCATGGTCGTTTATGAGCCTCGCTTAGACCAGACATTATGGGAAGCCTATATGGATAGATGGAACATAGATTTAGTTTATCAAGGTCGTTATAAAAACGGCTGGCAGTCGATCGTTGATGTTCGTTTCCCGATTATCGATCATGTAGACACTTCGGACTATATGGGAATATATTGGGAAAAAGATTTGAACGACAAAATCAGGCTTCAAAAAGCCGGCTTAATGTATGCGAACAAATATTCAAAAAACGGCCGCGCGTGGTTCTTTGCTGACGGCGGTTGGCTTGATGAAGAATGGTTCGGCCTGAACGCTTGGGCGCGATATTACGGAGGCGACGGCAGTTGGTGGATCGGCGCGCGCCTTGGACTCTTCCGCGACAGAGATCCGTATTCATTCGCGGGATTTGCAGATGGCGTTCTCGCGTACTTATACGGACGCATGTGGGATCTTCACGTTGTCGAAGGCAGCGAATGGTATTACACAGGCTGGCTTCAGGCTGGCTATCATCTTGACGCGCTCGACCTTGACCTCAATCTCTCATGGGGGCAATACATCGATAGAGATCGCGGCTTCAAATATGAAATCACTCGTCATTGGGACGACACAGCGATTGGCTTCTGGATTGTTGACGCTGACAGAGACGCTCCCGACAAGAGCTTCACGAAAGCGGGCGTTCATCTTGAAATTCCTGCGGAGAAATGGCTCGGGACGATGTTCGGAAATTCAAGTTCGCACATTTGGGAACAAAACACGATTTTACTTTCACAATATTACATGCACTCGGCTCGCGAAGGCGCTACGCTTAGAACTCCTGAACGAATGATGAATCAGTTGCGCCCTGTCGCAATGAAAAAGAACGTCGAGAAGATGTTGCGCGAGTATTGCTCATTTGAAGAAGAGCGTGAGCAGGATTCAAAAACTGTAACGAGTTTGCTTGAGTATATTTTTCATTAGAGATTAAGAATTTTAGACACTAAGAAAAAATTTTAATGAGGTGATTTTTTTCATGAATTTTGTGTGTAAGAACAAAAAAATTTTAATTGCGATTGCGTTTTTATTCGCGTTGTGCTCAATGGCGTCCGCAGCTGCTGTGATGGCCCCAGCAGCTCCCGCTGCAACGACTGCACCTGCCGGAATGGCTCCGGCTGCTGCCCCTGCTGAAGGCGCTACCTCATTCGGCAATGCTTCAAATGTAAATGTTGACGCAAACGCAAACTCAGGTTTTCAAAATTACGGTTCGCAACAAAACACCACGGATTTTGGGGGCAATTTATTCGGTGGCCCTGAACACTATACGACTAACCCAAACATAGACACAACAGCCGGAGCACAAACGGGCTCGCAGGCAAATTTGAATCTTGATACCCCAATGGACGCGCAAGATGTCAACGGATTTTTTGAACAAATTTTAACCTCCGCAAACGAAGGCAACGCTATGGGCACTTTGATGCAACGTCTTCCACGCTACGGAATGTCCTTTTTCAGAAATGCGCCTTCGACGTTCGCGCCTCGCGATACAGTCCCTGTAACGATGGATTATAGAATTAATGTAGGCGACAGCATGACGCTTTCTGTATGGGGGATCCCCGAAGAAGGAAATTTTAATTTCACTGTCGAGCGCGACGGAATGGCACGAATCCCGCGAATCGGAGTCGTTAGGCTCGCAGGCTTAACGTTAGGGCAGGCCGAGAGCGTCATTCGTTCAAAACTTAATCAATATTACTCCGGCTTCCAAATGAACCTCGCTATGGGACAATTAAGTTCGATTATGGTCTATGTAACTGGAAACGCCGCACGGCCGGGCGCTTATACGATTTCTTCATTCTCTACGCTCGTGAACGCTTTGCTTGCTTCGGGAGGCCCTTCACGAAACGGAACGCTTAGAAAAATCGAACTTAAACGAAACGGACGCACGATTGCAGTCTTCGACATGTACGCAATGTTATTAAAAGGCGACAAAACGCAGGATATGAGGCTCGAAGCCGGAGACGTGATTTATATACCGCCGGTCGGGCCGTTAGTTGGTGTTGCGGGCGAAGTCCAAATGCCGGGCGTTTACGAGTTAAACGGAACAACAAGAGTTCAGGATATTTTATTCACAGCCGGCGGATTAAACGCAATGACTTTCCAAGGCCGCGTTCAATATTATCGAATCTTCGGAAATTCTTACGCAAGCGCCTTTGAAGGCACACTCAAGGAATTTGAAAACTTTGAACTTCACGACGGCGACATAATCAGGCTGTTCCCAATCTTCAATCTATCCACCACAATCAGCATAACCGGCCCTGTCGTTCGTGGAGGAGATTACGCGATTGTTCCCGGTGAAACGAAAATAGCAGACGTCATCAACCGCGCGGGCGGCTTGACCGTTACGGCCGCGGACATTGCCGAAGTAACACGAATAACGCCCACGCTTGAAGGCCCGGTTCATGAAAGATTTAGGGTTAATATTTTTCAAGCTTTGCAGGGGGATCCGCAAAATAATATCGCGCTTCAAGCGAACGATATGATTACGGTCTTGACGATCCCAGACTGGAAAAGCCAAATTTGGGTTACGATTGGGGGCGAAGTGCATAGGCCGGGGCGTTATTCAATGTTCCCGGGCGAAAAACTTTCTGATTTAATCGAACGCGCCGGAGGCTTCACGCCGCAGGCATTTTTAAGAGGAGCGATTTTCACGCGCGTGAGCGTGGCAAGAGAACAGAGAAGAGCTTTACAACAGATGGCCGACCAGTTAGAGCGCGACTTATTGCAAAGCGCACAAGCGATAAACGGCACGATGCAAGAGTCTGAGCTTCGCCGACGCAGACAATTAGTAGATAGTCTTCGCGATATTGAGATTATGGGACGCGTTATCACAAAAATTGATACGCCGCAGTCAATCGCCGGGACTCAATGGGATTACGAACTTCAAAACGGCGATGCGCTTAGTATACCGGCAACGCCTATAACAGTGAGTATCATTGGCGCGGTTTATTCGTCATCGAGCCATCTTTATAACCAAAACATGAGCATTAATTCTTATATCAGCGCTGCCGGTGGTGCGTTAAAAGAAGCTCATAAGCGAATGCTTTATTTATTAAAGAGTGACGGAACTGTTATTCGACTTACGCGCCGCACGGGCATGTTGTCAACACCATGGAAGGCACCGAAAGGTTATTCAGCGAAGATTGAGCCGGGCGATACGATCGTAGTACCGGTGAAATACTCGGATCGAAACGCTATCGAAAATCTTAAAGACACGGTTGACATAATTTACAAAGTCGCAGTTGCGGCCGGCGTCATTCTTGACCAGATTAATGATTAAAGGAATAAAAATCATGAAAAAGTTTTTGCTTGCGTTATTTTTAATTTTGAGTTTTACGTTCGGAGCTTCGGCTGCGCAGTTTGAATATAAAATCGTGCCGCTTGGGTCGCTCGGCGGACTTCAGAAAGAAAAGACCGCGGCCACGAAGTCGCAACAGATTGAAGAAATTTTGAACAAATATGGCGCAGACGGCTGGGAAGTTTCTGAAATTTTTGCAGTTAGAACGACGTTTGACCCGAATGTATTTTTTGTGATTATGAAGCGCGAAAAATAAACTGCTTGACGATACAGAAAAATGCGCTAAAATAATTCGAGTGTTACGGGACGTAGCGCAGTCTGGCTAGCGCATCTGCATGGGGTGCAGGGGGTCGGAGGTTCGAATCCTCTCGTCCCGACCATAAAAGTGATAATTGCAATCATCTAAGGGAAGTAGACAAAAGAAATTCAAGAATCTCTCACAAACGTGGGAGATTTTTTTAATGTCTTTAATTTATATCGGGCATAAAAAAATTAGGAACGAAGAATCAAAATAAAATTCCTCGCTCCTAAATTTTAATTTTAAATTTGAGTTACGCGCTCTTAGCTAAAACTTCTACTTTCTCGCCGGTCTTTATGCACTTGGCCGGGCATTTCTCTGCGCATTTCTTGCATTTTATACACTTCGTCTGGTCTATGACGGCTAAGTCGTTAACCATTTCGATAGCCTGAACAGGGCAGACTTTAGCGCAAAGTGTGCAGCCGATACAGCCAGCCGAGCAAACGCTCTTGACCATCGGGCCTTTCCAATGAGAGTTACAAGCGACAACGACATCAGAAGCCTTCGGGATAAGCGTAAAGATTCCTTTCGGGCAAGCCGCTACGCAAGCTCCACAGCCGACGCAGTTGTCAACGTTGACTTTCGGCAAGCCGTCATCACCCATTGAAAGCGCGTTGAAGTTGCAGACGCTCACGCAAGTCCCGAGCCCGATACAGCCGAACGGGCAAGCGTTAGGAGAGCCGCCGGGGATTGTTGCTGCGCTACGACAGTCTTTGATACCATCATAAACTAACTGACGCGGTGAAGCCTCGCATGTTCCTTTGCATTTTAAGAATGCTCTCATCGGAACGGACTCGCCAGCATCGACGCCCATTATTGACGCGATTTTTTCTGCAACAGGCGCACCGCCGACAGAACATTTATTAACCGCCGCGCCGTCGTTCACGACTCCTGAAGCGTAACCGTCGCAGCCGGGATAGCCGCAGCCTCCGCAGTTAGCTCCGGGTAAAGCCGCGCGAATTAAGCCGATTCGTTCGTCCTGATGAACCATGAAAACTATCGAGGCTATCGCGAGCAACACTCCGAAAACTCCGCCCATGATTCCCATTAACGCAAGCGGCGTTACAAATACGTGCATTATATCCATGTGAAAGCCTCCTTATTTAATAATTCCAGTGAAGCCCATGAAAGCTATCGACATCAAGCCCGCTGTGATTAAAGCCATAGGCAAGCCGCGAAGACTTACAGGGATTCCTTCGTTGTCTTCGATTCGTTCACGAATACCGGCCATTAACGAAATAGCAAGCAAGAATCCCAGCGACGAGCCGAGAGCGTTCACAAGAGCTGCCGCAAGTCCGTAGCCTTCGTTCATGTTTAAGACTGCGACACCGAGAACGGCGCAGTTAGTTGTGATTAACGGCAAGAAAATTCCCAGCGACTTGTAAAGCACGGGATTTAATTTCTTCAAGGCAAGCTCAACAAACTGAACAAGAGCCGCAATGACGAGAATAAATGAAAGCGTGTATAAATATTCAAGATGAAGCGGAACGAGCAAATAGTTATACGTCAGCCACGTCATCAGCGACGCAAGCACGATAACGAACACGACCGCCGCGCCCATTCCTTGAGCAGTCTTTAACTTTGAGCTAACGCCCATGAACGGACAACAGCCAAGGAAACGTGAAAGCAAAATGTTATGAACAAAAATTGAGCTTATGAAAAGCAAAACTAATTCTGTGAACGTCATTATGCTTTCGCCTCCTCGCAGTTGTCTTTGTCTTTGTGGCAGAACTTAGCCATAGCACAGCAGCCGCAGCCAGTTGAAGCCTCAGCCGGAGCCGCTCCGATTCCTTTAGCGCGTGCCTGAATAGCTCTGAATGCTCCCATGCAGCAGCCAAGAATTATAAATCCGCCCGGCGCTAACACTATTAACATCGCAGGCTCGAAACTCACTACGGGCATTCCGAACCATGTACCGCCGCCAAAAATCTCACGAATTGAGCCTAAGAACATTAACGCGATCGTGAAGCCTAAGCCCATGCCGACACCGTCAAGAGCTGATTCAAAAACGCCGTTCTTAGATGCAAACGCTTCGGCGCGTGCGAGAATGATACAGTTGACGACGATTAACGGAATGAAAATTCCAAGCGATTTGTTTAATTCGGGCGCAAAACCTTTCATTAAAAATTCAATGACCGTAACGAAGCCCGCGATAACGACGATAAAAATCGGAATTCTAACTTCGTCGGGCACCATTTTGCGCAAAAGCGAAATAACTGCGTTCGACGCTATTAAAACGAAAGTTGCCGCTATGCCCATTCCGAGTCCGTTAGCGACACTCGTTGTAACTGCAAGCGTCGGGCAAAGTCCGATACACTGAACGAACGTAGGATTTTCGGCTAAAATTCCGTTAGTGATGATTCCAAATTTACTTCGGCTCAATTTTTATTCAGCCCCTTTCAAATTCTTGTTCCAATATTCGACGGCGGCATTAACTCCGCTTGTAACAGCGTTTGACGTTATAGTCGCTCCTGAAATCGCCGCGATCTCGTCAGGATTTGAAGCCGCGCCCTTAACGACTTTCAAAGGCAAGGCGTTCTTGTCGTTAAACTGTTCGTAAAATTCCGGCTCTGTTGATTTAGCACCGAGTCCGGGAGTCTCTGAATGATTCAAAATGTTAATGGCCTTAACTCCGCCGTCCTTAGTAACGCCGACGATGAAAGTTACGACTCCGCCGTAGCCTTTTGAGCCGACAGTCAAGCACCAGCCGACAGTGCCGTTAGCGTCCTTAGCTTTCTGAACGTCAGAGACAAACTCGTCTTCTTTGATTTCAAAAGTCTCGAAGTTTTCTCCGGCCGGCATAACGATTCTAAATGCGGCGTTGCGGGCTTCCTGTTCGACTCTTGCGATAGCCTGAGCCGTGTAATGTTGAACGACTCCAAGAATCAATCCCGTTACGGCTGTAACTGCGAATAATGTTCCGCCTAAGTGAAGAGCTTTTTTGACATTATCGTTCATGATTTATTTGCCCCCCGTTCTCTTGAAGAAATTGCTTTTCGGTGCACCCAAAATTCTCGGTGCTGTGTACTGGTCAATCAACGGCACAGCGATATTCATTATTAAAATCGAGAACGAAACGCCTTCAGGATAGCCGCCCCAAGTTCTAATTAACGCGGTTAGCAAGCCGCAGCCGAAAGCATAAATATATTGTCCTTTCGCGCTCATCGGTGAGGTCGTGTAGTCAGTAGCCATAAATAAAGCTCCAATTAACAAACCGCCCGTGAAAATTTCGGTCATGAAGCCGCCGTGTCCGAATAACGCCGCTAAAATTGCCGTCGTTGCGATATAAACAACAGGGATTCGCCACGAAATTACTTCTTCCCAAATTAAATAAATTCCGCCGAGTATTAACAAAACCGAACTTACTTCGCCGATACAGCCGCCCATGTTGCCTACGAGCATGTCCCAGCATGAAACATTAACGGCGTTCCCGGCTTTCATTGCGGCCAACGGAGTCGCGCCTGACATTCCTTGCACCGTCCACGTAGTCATAGCTGTGGGCCAAGAAATTAACATCATTGCGCGGGCAGCTAATGCGGGGTTGACAATGTTACAGCCAAGACCGCCGTAAAAGCCTTTGACAACGATAATCGCAAAAATTGAACCGCAGATTGCCATCCATAACGGCATCGTCGGCGGTAAGTTATAAGCAAGCAGCAAGCCCGTAACGACTGCGGATAAATCGCCGATTGTCGTTTTTGTTTTCATTACGCATTTTTGCCAGAACCATTCACTCGCGACACAAGCGATAATGCAGGTAGCTATGACAGCGAGCGAACGAAGTCCAAGAAAATAAGTTCCGACGATTCCGGCGGGAAGCAAAGCAAGAATAACCGAGAACATTATCCCGCGCGTTGAAAATTCTGAATGAACGTGCGGTGAAGTTGATACTGTTAGCTGTGTTGACATAATTATTTTTTCGCCTCCGCTTTCTCTTTCGCAAGTGCCGCAGCTTTCTTTCTAGCTTCGTTGACAGCCGCTTTGCCGTTCTTGTAACTCTGAACTAAGTGTCTTGACGCCGGGCACGAATAAGCGCACGAGCCGCACTCTATGCAGTTCATTCCGCCGTGAGCTTCAAATGTTTCATAGTCGCGTCTTCTGACAGCATGGTCAAGCAAAGTCGGCTCTAAGTGCATTGGGCAAGCTTCAACACATTTTCCGCAGCGTAAGCACGCGCTCTCTTCGGCAATGTAAGCAAGTTTTGAAGTCAAAGCTAAAATTCCCGAAGTCCCTTTCACTACCGGGACATCTACCGAACGCATTGCAAGTCCCATCATTGGGCCGCCTGCGATAATCTTCACGGGCTCTTCTTTGAAACCTCCGCAAGCGTCGATTAATTTTCTGACTGAAATTCCGAGCGGCACTTGTAAATTCTTTGGTTCGTTCACAGCGTCGCCGGTTACAGAGATAACTCGCTCAATCACGGGCAAGCCTTCTTCAATAGCTTTGCAGATTTGCCACGTCGTGCGGGTGTTAAGAACGATACAGCCGACATCAGCAGGCAAGGCCGGAACTAATGGAACTTCCTGACCCGTTACGGACTTGATTAACATTTTTTCTGCGCCCTGCGGATACTTGACCTTGTGAGGCATGATTTTAATTTTTGGATTCTTGTTATGCTCGGTCATGGTCTTAATAGCTTCGGGCTTGTTGTTCTCGATAGCGATAACTCCTTGAGCGTTCGGGAAAATTTCAAGCGCGTATTGAAGGCCTCTGATTATCTCGTCGGGGCTTTCAATCATGAGTCGATTATCGCAGCTTAAATACGGTTCACACTCCGCGGCGTTGACAATCACCCAATTAATAACTTTGTCCTTCGGCGGCGAAAGTTTTACGTGCGTAGGGAAACATGCTCCGCCAAGTCCTACAATACCGGCGGCACGAATCAATTTCACGTAGTCAGAAGCTTCGGGTTTGTGGCCAAGCTCTTCAAGAAGCGAAGGAGCTTTTTCATACTTTCCGTCGCTCTCAATGACGATACAGTTTTCAATGCTGCCTGCGATTGTCATCTTCGGAGCAATCTCTTTGACAGTCCCTGACACGCCGGAGAAAATCGGAGCTGAAACAAATGCTTCAGTGTCTGCAATTTTTTGACCGACAAGCACAGCGTCGCCCTTCTTAACAAGTGGGGCACATGGTGCGCCTATATGTTGGGACAATGGATAAACGAATAACTCTCCGGGATTTTCGGGCATTAATTTTTCGATTGCCTTGTTCTCCGTGAGAGCTTTGCCTTCGGGCGGATGTACACCGCCTAAAAACGTCGGCAGGTTCATCGTGATATAAACACTCCCCTCAAAATTTTTGAAAATAGAATTTGAAATTTTGGTTCGAATAATTATATCTTAATTTACACTCGTTATATAATTTTGAAAAATTTTTCAGCGGGAGGGCAATTCGGATTTTATGCTTGAGGGAAATTTTCTCACAGTTTCGGGCGTAATTCTCTATCGCGATATTTCGGGCGAAAAAAATTTATGGCTGAAACTGTTTTTGAAGGGCTTCGGGATTGTCAACGTTACGGCGCGACGCTCAAGCGGAGATACAGAGCCTTTTATATGGGGAAAGTTCGGCCTCAAAAAGAAAAAAAATACAACGAATTATTACATTGATGAATTTGAAATTGCCGACGACATGCTGCCACTTAGGAAACGCCGCGAAACAATTCTAACCGCGATTAAATGGACGAACATAATTAAAAAATATCTCACCATCGGTCAAGCTGATGACGAACTACTTGCAAATCTCTACTGGAGCATGAAACTATTAGGAGAGCCGAACGTCCCGCCCGAGGCTTCAAGCTGGAAATTTTTGTGGCGATGGCTCGAAAATTGGGGACTTGCTCCCGACCTCGTAAATTTTTATTCGTCGCAAAAATTTAATCACGATGAAATTATTCTTCTGACGCAACTGTCGTTATTAAATTTCAAAAGCGTGAGCGAATTATTCGCCGGGAAAATTAGCCCTAACGTTCGCGAAAATTCTTTGAGGATTGCCGCCGAGCTTGCTGAAAAATTTTTAATCGAGAAATGAAAGGAAATTTTGAAAATGTCAAAAGATATTTTAGTCGTTGATTGTCAATATGATTTTATTGATGGCTCACTCGCCTGCGGCCATTCGCTTGAAGCCGTCGAAAACATAATCGCCTTCATTAATTCAAAACCTGACGCAAAAATTTTTTATTCCGCCGACTGGCACAGCCCGAAACATTGCAGCTATATCCCCAACGGCGGCACTTGGCCTTTACATTGTCAAGCTGGAACTCACGGCGCGGAACTTCACGCGGACTTCTACACGAAAATAAAAAATCCTGCGCAACGTCCTAACGATGAAAATATTTTTTACAAGGGCGATAATGACGACGTAGAAGAATATTCAGCCTTCAATGCCCGAAACAAGGCCAAGCGCGAATTAAATCAGGAAATTAGCAACGATGTTTTAGTTTGTGGAATAGCAAGCGAGTTTTGCGTCCGTGAAAGCGTTCTCGCTTTGTTAAAATCCGGTCGCTCTGTCGAAGTCCCTGCGAACATGCTCGGGTGGGTCGATGAAAAAAATCATCTCGCGAACGTCAAAGAGCTTGCCTCAATGGGAGTCAAGATTTCATGATTAACACGATAATTTTTGATATTGGCAACGTTTTAATTGATTTCGATTGGGACGGCTTCATGGAGCGAGAGTTTCCCGGCGTGGATAAAAAATTAATCGACAAACTTGACGAAGACGTTTGGGGCAGCGGACGTTGGGACAGGCTTGATGCCGGCGATGATCCCGAAGACGTGATTAAAAGCATAATCGACTATGACCCCGAACACGAAGCCGAACTTAGAAAAATTTTTGCACACGTCGGCGGGACTTTACGAAAGCGCGAAGCCACTCCCGTTTGGCTCAAAGAATTAAAATCGCGCGGCTATCGTTTGCTTTACCTCTCAAATTACTCTCACTATGTCATGAACGCGAACCCGGAAGTTTTAGATTTTTTACCGCTGCTTGACGGCGGAATTTTTTCTTGCGATGTCAAATTAATAAAACCAGATCCAAAAATTTATGAGGCTCTAGCCACAAAATATAATCTTGTGCCTTCGGAATGCGTTTTCATTGACGACTTAGAAAAAAACATAAACGGCGCTCGTGATTTTGGCTTTCATGGGATTCAGTTCTCATATCTTAAACAGGCGCAGGAAGATTTGAATAAAATTTTGAAGGAGGCGTAGAAAATTATGCGCTGGAATTTTTATCTTACGGGAGGAATTTTAATTCTTCTTGGTGTTCTTACGTTTCGTTATCCAGTTGAAGCGATAATGACAGCAGGATTTTTTATCGGGTGCGGACTTGTTGCATCAAGCTTGAATTATTTTACGGGCTGGTATTTTGTCAGGTTCCAAAGATTTTTAGCACTTGGCCTTCTTGATTTAATTGCCGGCGTGATTATGTTGGCGCAGCCGGGTTTAAGCGCGTTCTTTATGCCGTTCATAATTGGCGCGTGGTTATTCTCGACGGGGATCGCGAGGACGTGTGCGGCGTTCTGGCTCGGCGGTGCGAAAATTCGCGGCTGGTGGGTCGTGCTGCTAAACGGTCTTGCACTTATAATCTCGGCGTTGCTAATTTGCGCTTCTCCGTTCGTAGCTTCAATTTCGATTATGATTTTACTAGGCTGTATTTTAATTATTGCGGGAGTGTTCTCTGTCGTCGAGGGGATAACGCTATATTAAATAAAAAGAGCAGCTCCCTTGTAATTCCGGGGAACTGCTTTATTAATTTTATTGAACGCGTTGATAAGTCATGCTGAAGTTATTCGAGTCCGTCAAAATTAAATTCTTCCCTGCTGCGTCAACTTGAACAGTATTTTGAAACGCTTCGCCGGTGCTTTTGTGACCGATTAATTTATTTCCGTCGCGCTGAAACGAGCCCATCTCTGCGGGCTGACCATTGAGCCAAATATAATAATTATTCCCCTGGAACTGAAGAACAAGCTGCTGACCATTCATATACGCTTGCCATACGCCTTCAATATTAACTTCGGGTTTTGCGATTGGGAATGTCGGGAAATTATTCTTCGGCGCGGGTGTGGTTGAAGGCGTCGGGAACGTCGGCTTTGAAGTCGTGGACGCAGGCGCTTTGAACATTGGTGCTTGAGTTTTAGGAGCTTGGGGAGCGTCGTCCATCTCTGTGAAAACTCCCGCATTCTCGCCCATTCCGTTAGGGCCACTTGTGAACGTCATAACTAGAGATTCATTATAAGGATTATAAACGCAGTATATAACATCTCTGTTTCCGTCGGGAGTTTTAATTACGATTCTGTTGTCAGAGATTATATATGTCCCAAGCGATTGACCGTTTGTGCTAATCGTGCCATCGTCAAGACTAATTTGTGAACCGTCAGCGCAAATCCAATCTTCTTCCCACCATTCTTCAGGGAACCAAAAATCGTTCAACGGATAAAAATAACGAATCTCGCCGGTCTCTGTTGACGCTAAGAGCCACGCATATTTTTTATTATCCTCTGGCATAACGACCGCAAAATCTTCAGCGAAGACTTCATATTCGCCCGCGTCGTTCGCAATATATGTTTTCATAATCGGAACAGCCCCGGACGTATCGAGAGTTATATAAGCGTGAGTGAGATTTTCGCCCCAAACGTCGAAGTTTGAAGGAAAGGCGTTATTTTCGGAATTAAAATTTCCGATTTCGGCTACGATAGCCGTAGGCGCATAAATTTTTTCTGCGGGATTAACTCGCGATAAAGTTTCTTTAACGTGAGCGTAACGCCCCGGCAAGAGTTTCGCGCCTTGCTGCTTTGTGATTTCGACGTAAGGTGCAATTCGCTCATCGCTTAAAGCCTGCTGCTCTGTGATTTTTGCGTGCGCTGTTGTTGCTGACAACGCGAATAGAAGAAGCGCGGCAAAAAATTTCTTTGCTTTCATAAAAAATTCCTCCTGATTAAAAATTTTTCACATTATACAAAAAATCAGCCTCGTCCGTGTGAACAAGGCTGACTAAAAATTAACTATCTTTCTTCATATATTGAACAGTGAAAACAAATCCCACGAGCATAAGTCCTATTAAATCGCTCACAAGACCGGGCACCAACATGCTAAGACCGCCCGCGCAAATTATTATTCTGAAAATTGGATTTATAGGCTTGTACAAAAATCCATTGAGAGCTGCAGCAACTCCGAAAATTCCAAGTAACGCTGTAGCGCAGATTAAAATAATTTCGCACGCGATTAAAATTTGTGTCAAGACCGGCCCTGCGTTCGTGATGTTAATTAGCGGACTCACGTTCTCAAATAACATTGCCGGCGTGAACGCAAAGATATAAGGCACAATGAACGCGCCTATCGCGAGTTTCGTTGCATTAAAAGCCGTCTTCATCGGAGGAGCCTTAGCAATCGCCGAGCCAGCATAAGCCGCCAAAGCCACAGGAGGCGTTATATCCGCGACAATTCCAAAATAAAACACGAAGAAATGAGCGCAGATTTTTTCAATTCCGATAGCCGGAGCCATTAAGATAGGCGCACAAGTCGCCGCCATGATGCAATAGTTCGCCGTAGTCGGAACTCCCATTCCCAAAATTACGCAGCAGATCATCGTAAGCACAAGCGCAATGAAAGCATGACCGCCGGAAACGTTCACGACCATTGTAATTAATTCTGATGCTAGACCGGTTGACGTTATACAGCCTGCTACGAGTCCCGCCATTGCACACGCTACAGCTACGGTGATTGTGCCGCGTCCGCCCGCTTCGAGAGCTTCAAGAATTTTTTTCGGCGTTATCCGTTCGTCGCTGTTGAAGAGTCCCACGAAGATAGCAAGCCCGATAGCTATCGCCGCAGAAAACTGCATCGTGTAAATGTTCATGGACACCATCACGACGAGAACGATTAACGGCAAGAGCAAATAAACTTTCGGAAGTAATTTCAAAATTCGCGGCAACTCTTCTTTAGGAATGCCTTTCAATCCTAATTTTTTTGCTTCAAGATGAACGGCGATATAAATTCCAGCGAAATATAAAACCGCCGGAAGGATCGCTTTCAATGCGACCTGCGAATACGGAATGCCCATATACTCGGCCATTAAGAAAGCCGCCGCTCCCATTATCGGAGGCATAATCTGACCGCCAGTCGATGCCGCCGCTTCGACTGCGCCAGCAAACTCGGGCTTATAACCTGTCTTCTTCATCATGGGGATAGTTACAGAGCCTGTCGTTACGGTGTTTCCGACTGACGAGCCTGAGACCATGCCGCAAAGAGCCGACGATATAACAGCGACTTTTGCCGGGCCGCCCGCCGACGCTCCTGCGATAGCGTTCGCAAGATTAATAAAGAATGTTGAAATTCCTGTTCGCTCAAGAAACGCTCCGAAGATTATGAACACGACGATATATTTAGCGCAGACTTCAATCGGAGTGCTTCGGAGTCCGTCGCCGGTCGAATAAAATAAATCGTAGATGACTTTTCCGAATCTCACTGTAGAGAACGCATAGACCATCAACGCACCCACGACACACAAAATCGGAATGCCTACGCAGCGTCTGCAAAGTTCCATCGTCGATAAAATCGCAAGCACCGCCATTGTAATCATTAAATGATAATTCGGATTTCGTGGACTTGTTACGCGCAAAGCAAGTTTAATAATGCTCTCGGCGTTGAAAGCAAAATAAAAAAACGGAATTGCTCCGGCCAACATAATTAGAATGTCATAAAACGGAATAGAATTTGATCGCGCTTTTGTATCGAATGTAATCGGAATTGAAATTGAATCATCAAGTCCCTGCAAAATTTCGCTGGGAGTTTTTCTAATCGGATAATGTAAGTAGCCAAGAATTAAAATTAATCCCAAGAAGACATTGAGTCTTATCTCCGGCATAGCAGTGCTGAAGAGCGTAACATAAATACAATAAAGTGAAAACAGCGCCGACAGACATTTGACAAGCACAGCCGGGCGACCATGCCAAATACGAGTGTTAGACTCACGGTCGTATTTTTTCATAACGCTGTCAAGCATAGCGTCAATATTTTTGTATAATTCGCCAGTAGCCCGTGATATTAAATCAGTATCACTCATGAAAAATTTTCCCCTTTCTAAAAATTTTTATAAAAAAACGGCTACAGCAAAACGCCGCAGCCGTATCGTACATCTGAGTTAAGAATCTTACTTTTTACTTCCTACTTCCTAACTCCTAATTCCTACTTGTTTTTACTTCCCTGCGACTTTGATTCCTTTTTCGCCGAAATACTTAACTGCGCCTTTGTGATAAGGAACTGCCGTGTAGCTGGCTGCGAAGTTAAGATTAAGTTCCGCACCTTTCGCATGAGCCGCTGTGATTTCTTCAACGTTTTCAAAGATCCCGTAGAGGAAGTTATAAACGTCGGTCTCTGAAACGTCATCAAGAGCAATAACGACCGCGCCGACCGCCACTGTTACGGTGTCTTCGTCAGTGCCGTAAACTTCTTTCTTAATCACGTTCATTGAGTAATAAGGAGACTCGGCGATTAATTTGAGGACGTGTTCATCATCAAAGCCAACGAGATAAACTTTCTTTGTCGTAGCTAGTGAAGTTACTGCCGTCGTAGGTGCGCCTGCAACGATGAAAGCCGCGTCGATTTTGCCGTCCTGCAAAGCTTCAACGCTGTCGCCGAATGATTGATAAGTCGGTTTGATGTCTTTCTCGACGTCAAGGCCGTAAACTTTCAAAACGTCAACGGCGTTGAAATAAACGCCAGAGCCTGCTGCGCCGATTGAAACGTTTTTGCCCTTGAGGTCGGCAACTGTTTTAATATTCGGGTCGAGCGTTACGATCTGAACCTGCTCCATGTAAAGGTTAGCGACTGTTGAGAAGTTGTCATATTTTTCATCGAAAAGTCTTGTGCCTCTGTAAGCATACGCGCCGACGTCTGACTGTGTGAAGCCGAGTTGTGCGTCGCCGTCGTCCATTGCTTCGATATTGGCCTTTGAGCCGCCGGAAGTGATCGCAGTAACGGTTGTGCTTGTCTTTTCGCCGACTTTGCCAGCAAGGACTCCGCCGAAGCCGTAATAAGTTCCCTGCGCTCCACCGGTCGTGAAGATTAATCTCGAACCACCGGGCAAAGCGTCAGCAAACGCCGCGCACGTCATAGCCATCGCGAAGACTAAAGCGAGAGAAATAATTTTCTTCATTTTTAAAATACCTCCTGAAAAAATTTTTAATTATTCTATCATGTGGGATAAAAAATTAATTTTTCACTGAAGCAAACTTAAAACTGACTGCGGGAGCTGATTGGCCTGCGATAACATTGAAGTTCCTGATTGATTCAAAATTTGAAGTTTCACAAGCTCCATCATTGACTTTGACATATCCGCGTCCCGGATTCGGCTCTCAGCGTTCGTGAGATTTAGACTTGTTGTTGTTAGATTCGTCATTGTGTGTTCGAGAGCATTCTCATAAGCTCCGATTTTTGCACGCTGTGAAGAAATTTTGTTAATCGCGTTGTCAATCGTGCTTATTGCGTGTGAAGCCGTCTCGCGAGTCAGGACATTAACCGCTGAAATCCCAAGCGCGTTGCTTGAAGAATCGCCAAGCTGAACGATAAAATCTTCGCCCTCGTTTGCGCCGACTTGAAAAACTGTGCCGTTATTTTTAAGATGAAGGTAAGCCGAATAAACTTCTTTGCGTGCGGTTATAAATTGTTTCGTGTTTTCGTCCCAATTTGCCGACAAGCCCGCCATAGCGTCAACCTCAATATCAATTTCTGGCGGAATAAGACTCTTAAACTCCGGTGCTGAAGATTTGACATTTATTGCAACAGGCGCACCTGAATGAGCGTCATATACCGAAGCCATGAACTCTGCCTCTTGTGATTCTTGAATCGTGTTCAAGCCGAGAGCGTTTAATAAATCTTCATCGCCTGAAAAATATAATTCGCCCGCTTTGCCGGGAAGCGCCGAACGTACAAGCATTGTTGAACTAACTTTATAGCCTATTAAAGTCCCTACAGGAATATCAAATCCATATTCTGATAAATAACCTTCTTCTGAGTAAATAGGTTCTTTTTTATATGCGGCTTCAGAAGTATTGTCTGTCCCGTCGGCAATAGTGCAAAATTTTTCGATGTTGTCAGAATATTGCGCTTGGCCTAATGAATTTGCGATTGTGTCATTAATTTTTTTCGCAACGTCTTGCATAGTATCGTGTTCGTAGAGCGCAACACTTGCCGTTTTTCCGTCGCCTTGAGTTATTGTAATTATTTTTGGTTGTGAAGCTAGGAATTTTCCGCTAGCGTCATGAAATTGTGAAATTGAGTCTAAATTTTTTTCATGAAAGACAAAATCTCCATCGAGCCCCTTGATTACAGGCATAGTATCCACAACTCGCTCGCCGATAATTTTATCCACTTTTTTCACGACTTCGCGCGTAACTTCTTTTGTCACTGGCGTTGTTATTTCTTCGTAAACGTATTTTGTTTCCGCCGTTTTAACCTCCACCTCAGTTGTTGGACGATCAGGGACGTCGTAGGTATAGAAATAATCTTCCCAAGTATCTAGGTCAATATCGTTGTCTTCTATTTGACTGCCGTATGCTCCCCAGCCTATAGGTTCTGCACCTGTCCCCCCGGCAACAGCTGTAATACGATTCTCATCAATAATTTTTTTATTGATTTTTATTGTCCCAGCACTGCTAGCGTAAGCTCCTCCTATTCCGGCACTACGATCTCCTCCGTAAGCTGTTAAGCTTTCAACAGCTTCAATGATAATAGAAGTATTATCTGATGTATAAGCATAATTGTGATTGGGATAAGTTGGATAAAATCCACTTCCGATGCCTGGTCCGCCAGTTCCATCGTTAGCACCCCAAGCCGTAATCTTTCCACCTTGAATAAGTATTTCGCCTCCGCCATCAAAGCCGTTTGTGTTTCCGCCACCGATGCCTGCGCCTCCGTAAGAACCATGTGCTTCGATTGTTCCTCCAACAATATTGATGAAACCTGCACGTCCTTGAGATGAATAAGTTAACCCAGGCCCACCAATACCGGAGCCATACTTTCCTCCCCAAGCTTCAAGTTGTCCTGTAATTTCGCCGTCACCGTCTGAACTTGAAATCATAAGTTTAGCACCGTCAGGAACTTCAAGACCAGCACGTCCTGTTCCGTTTCCGTACCCCCCAAAAAGTGAGAAATGAGAAAACTGTTGCAAATACTAATTTCATAAGGCATAGTACAGGTAAGTGAGAAAAAACAACCGTAATTTTAACATTGTTAATTTTTTTAATCAATGTTAAAGTATTAATCGTTAAGAGAAATCCTTCCTCTCTCAAAAATTTATTCAAAGGAGCATGAAGCCGTTCCTTTCTCTCATTATTTTAAGGGTTTCTCTTAATAAATTTTGAAAGGAGAAAAAAATATGAAAGAAAAATCTTCATATGAAATGGGACTCCGAATTATCGGAGAAGACAGCTTCGACATATACGAAGTTATTTGGAAAATGCTCGATAGGAGCGAAGATATGCCGTATGAAATTGAATCGGCAATGATGAAAATCGCCCATCTGTTCTTTGAAATCAAAAGAATTTCAAAGGATACCATCTACAAGCTGCAAAGTGATAGGAGGTGGGAAGAAATTGAAGATAGTGAAGCTTGATGAGGAGGCGTGGAGCATTGAAGGCTTTTGCAATGATTGTCCACTCGTTGAACATGATCGTTCACTTGATTATTTCGATTGCCCAGTATCTTTTGACATTAGCGACGCTAATTGTGCAAAGTCGGAATGTTATATGGACGTTGCGCGAATGGTTGAAGAAGCTGATAAGTACGCAAAAGAGTGTTGTAAATGAGCGAAGTGTACACAGTGAAAAAAGTAACTGAAAGAGAAATTGACTTAGGGATTAATCCCAATCTCCCTGAAGATATTCAATCACTTTTTCATTCAATTAATGAAGAATCCCCGAATACAGAATTTGTAGCGGGGATTTTTCCCCGAAAACACATTACCGTTATAGCCTCAAAGGCAGGAGTAGGGAAAACATGGTATATTTTGAAATTGATTACCGACCTTTCAGTTGGAGGAACAATCTTCATTTCTCAGGCATACTTCGAGCCGCTGGCAAGAAGCCTTTTATTTTGCGGAGAAACAGGAATCCAGCTTATAACGGAAAGGCAACGCGAAATGCACGACAAAGCAAACGCCAAAAACATTGCCATAATATCAAAACTTGAGGCAGCCAAAAAAGGATTTCTCTTGAATATCAACAAAACAGAAGGCGCGAGAGCAATGGAGATGTTTGTAAAAGCCTACAAGCCGGATTTGATAATCCTCGATACCCTGATGTCATTCAGGGACGACGACGAAAACACGGCCCAAGATACTACGCAAATGATGAGCCGCCTTCAGGCAATAGCTGAAGCTAACAACGCCGCTATTATTGTAACACATCATTTACGAAAAACCGACAAAAAGGCCAAAGGTGAAATTGACCAAGACGAAATTATCGGTTCGTCAGCATTAGTCAGAATGTGCGGAACGGCGTTCATTTTATCAAAGTACGGAAGTGAAGATTATTGCTTAAAACCGGTCAAGTCATGGTGGAAAAACACCCTTGCTTTAACGTACCGAATGTACAATAAAGACAAAGAAGTTTTCTTTGAAGATAGCAATCCCGAAAACAACGCCACAAAGGCGCGGTTGAAAATTGAGAATTTCATTATGACGCAACCGAACGGAACGCTATTTACAGCGAAAGAAATTTGCGAAAAGTTCAAGGCTGCTCCAGCAACCGTTTATAGGATTCTTGATAAAATGTGTCTCAAAACTGAAAACGGCTTTAAAAAAAAGCAGTTATTATAACGGTTTTCTCATTTCTCACTTTTTGGGGGGTGTAGGCGGCTTTGCTTGACTAATCAGGCATTGCCGCTCACAAATCTAAATTTCTTCTGCGGCCAAAACGCAAGCCCTGACGATTATGTCAATTGCTTCGCCCTTCGTTACAGGTCGTCCGTAATAAAAATTGCCTTCTATCGAATAAACGTTCAAAACTCCAAGAGCTGCGAGCGTCGTAACGTAATCCGAATTTCTGTTCGCTTCAATTTTAAATGGGAGCTTCGCGCCCTTCTTCCGCGGAATATTTTTGAGTGTCGGGAAAGCTTCGCAAACGACACGAGCAAGTTCTCCGCGCGCCATGAGTTTATCTTTATCAAGTCCCGAAGGCACAGGACGCTTTTTCATTTTCAAGGCTCGTTGTGCTTTCGTGAGAATTTCGCGAACGTCGAGCGTAGTTACAAGTTCGTTGACGCCAAACTCGCCTTTGTCCTCGCCTTTTATGATTGCCATTTCCCAAACTGGATCATCAAGGAAGCCAAGATTAAATGAAACTGAATGCGGATATTCTTTAGGCGCGATTAAGCCATAAAGATTTGAAATTTGAATGGCCTTATTTAATGAATGAGTTTCAGGGACGTCCGTGTAATTACAAAGTGAAATATTCACGCCAGAATTTAATAATTCCCACTGGACGTTTAGCGGGTGAACTTCGCGCGGCTCTTTCTTTTCACGAACGGCAACCGCCGCCAACGCTCCCGCAGCTTGTCCCGTCATCATTGTGATAGGCTGAAGCCTCAAAGCTCCCTGTGCAAGTCGCGACATCGACAAATTCTTTTCTGCTGCTATAAATCCGTCCGTATCCTTAGGAATCAAAATATTCATCGGGACTTGAAACGGCCCGCGCGGTCTGTTGACTATGGAAGTGTTAGCGCGCTCGTCTAAATCCCATTCCATATCTGAATCCGTGTTCGCTCCGTGAAGGTCAAGAATATAACCGCCGATCGCTATAGCGTCTGAAAATTCGTGGCTAGTCTGTCCATCTCTGTAGCTCAAAGAATTTTGAAGAAGTTCGTGAGAAGTCAAAGTGTGTTCGCCAACTATGCGCCGAGATTCTCGAACATAAGGTATAACTGGCATACGCTTAACAATTTCTTGCCATTCCGCCGGGAGATCTCTAGCGGCTTCGGGGAGGATTCTATTTTTATATTCGTCATCAGCGACGCTCCATTCCTCGCCGAGTTCATTCTGAACATAATATATAAAATGTAAAGTCTTGATTAAGGCCTCGCGTTCAATTTGCTTTCTTAAATTTCTGTCTTCGAGATAACCGACCGGAAGGCCGCGCTTGCCGTTCCATGCGTAAGTACCGGGATAATCATTGCCCCAATTTACCGTGGTCTTTGTGATGTATTCGCGATTGTCTTTATCTGCGTCATAGCTATAAGGGTTCATGCTGTCGGGGAGACCGCGATATGCGTTGTGCGTCATGAAATTCACAGGAGTTTGAACGGGGTAAGTGTTTCTGAAGTTGAAGCCGTCGTCTGAAACATAACTTTCATAATTTCGCTTTGCAAGTTCGTAACCCGGCAGCGGCTCGCGCGGTTTAAGATGATCAGGGACGCTCGGCATATATTTATGGAGCACAGCCACCCAAGTAATTTCTTGAACCATTGCATCAGGATTTAAAAACGGTGAAACAGAATTGCCGGCCCTATATGGAATTTTTGAAAGTGGGATCATGTCGCCATATTCCGTAGCGTCAATTAAAATTTTGCAG
>JAFSUP010000004.1 GCA_017445205.1 Synergistaceae bacterium | reverse complement strand
AGGCGAAACCTTGACCGAGTGAACCCGTCGGAATGTCAATGCCGGGGCAATGATGATTAGGATGACCTTGAAGCGGCGAGCCTTCTTGACGGAGCGTGTGCAACTTTTCTTCGGGGAAGAAACCGAGCGTTCCGAGTGCGGCGTATTGAATCGGGCAAACGTGACCTTTCGACAAAACAAAGCGGTCGCGATCTTCCCACTTAGGATTTTTCGGATCAACGTTCATTTCGCGGAAATAGCAAGCCGTCACGAAATCCGCCGCGCTGAGTGAGCCGCCGGGGTGTCCCGACTGCGCCTCGTAAATCATCGTCACGACTTTTTTGCGCAAATCCTTTGCAATCTCCTTGAGTTCCTCGACTGTCCTTTTCTTCATGATTAAACCTCCTTATATTAAAACATGGAGCGCGACGCGCAGTTAACGAGCCGCGCCCCGTAATTTTCTGATTACCTTTATTTGCAGTTTAGTCAAATTATCTTGAAAGAGTGAGCGGCGTCATATTCAGAAAACAGTTCTGCTTGCCGTTTTTTTGCGAACTCGACATATTTCTTGGCGTCTTTCTCCGACGCGAACTTCGGTATTACATCGTTGGCAGCACAGCCACAGATATAATGAGTACATTTAACAGGGTGAATTAATTTGTCGCGAATTACTTGAAAACAATTTTTGTCATAAATATTACAAATAGTTTTATCATCACCACAAACCATGCCTCTGCAACGTCCGTTTTCCTCTATTCTTAAAACAGATGAATGTGCTATGCAAAACATTCCTTTGAATTTCATTAATCCGTCCGCGAGGTCTAAAGTTCTATTTCTATTTTTTATAATTTTTATCTCCCCGTTATCTTCCATAATGCGAATTATCGGATTTGAATATTTAGCTTGTTTTAATGCGGGGAAACGAGAAGAAACGCTTTTAACCAATTCATTGAATTGTTTAACAGCTTTTTTCTGCCAAGCGAAATCATCAGGGGTATAACGCGGGTCAACACGATCGTCATCGCGGAGTGTGACTACATTCATATTAAATCTAAATTTTTTTCTGCATTCGAACATTGCTTCATAAATCTCATGCACCATTTCGCGTTTATCAGGATTAAACATTAGCACGAAATGCATTTCAATATCACCAGATAAATCTTCAATGAGCTTCAAAATGTGATCTATTTCGACATGATCTGTGTGTATAGAAATTATCATTAAGATTTTTATAGATTTTGCAAGATCAAGTATTTTTCTATAAAGAAGATTGTTTCTTGAACCATTTGTTATTATGTAAACTCGGTTCAAACGTTCTTTCAAAGTTTCATGCAACATAGACATAAGTTCGAAAATATGCGGATGAATCGTGGGTTCACCGCCGCTGAGAGTCACTTCATACCACGGACGATTTAACGATGCGATGTTATCGACTGCATTTCTAAGTTGTTCAAGGGTAGAAAATGGTAACTGGGGGGGGGATTTTTGCCTTTTCCATAATGGAAACAATATGAGCAATGATAATTGCATCTGGCAGTTAAAAACCAATTTACGTCGATGGGCAAATTGATGAAGCATTCACGACCACCAACTTTTATAATCTTCATAAAGCTGTACCTCCGTTCGATAGATTTTCAATCGGATTGGGAGTTCGAGACGCGACTATATAATTTGGAGAGCCGCGCCCCGTGAACCTCCGCTAGAATTTTTTCCGATTATTTGAGGGAGCAGATTATTTCGGTAATGACGCCGTTTTGAGCCTTGTACACGACGATAAATTTTTTGTCGACACCGTTTTACTCATACTTAAAACGAATGTCGCGATGTGCAGTTAACGAGCTGCGCCCCGTAATTGTCTGATTACCTTTATTTGCATTTTAGTCAAATTATCTTGAATGAGCGAGCGGCGTCATATTCGGAAAACAGTTCCGCTTGCCGCTTTTTTGCAAACTGGACATATTTCTTGGCGTCTTTTTCCGACGCGAATTTTGGTATTACATCATTACCAATACAACCGCAAAGTGGGCTAGTACATTTTACGGCGTGGATTAATTTGTCGCGAATTGGTAAAAGAGCATTTTCCTCGAAGATATTACCGATGAAAGGATCTAAGTTACAAATCATACCTCTAAAACGTCCATCTGCCTGAATTCTTAAAAAACTTGCATGAGATATACAATACATTCCCTTGAAATTTAATAATCCTTCAATAAGCTCCAAATTTCTGTTTCCTTGCTTAACAGTTTTTAATTCACCATTTTTCTCGATATCGTGAAGCACCAATTTTGGCGACTTTAATTTTTTTCTTAATGGAAGTTTTGAAGAAAAACTCTTTGCCAAATCATCAAATTGCTTCTGAGCTTTTTTCTGCCACATGAAATCTTCCGGCGTGTATCTCGTATCAACACGGTCGCCATCGCGAAGCATGACAACATTCAGTTTAAACTGATATCTTTTCCTGTATTCAAGTAACGTCTCATAAATATTATAAACCATTTCTCTTTTATCAGGGTTGACCATTAACTCAAAATCCAGATTAACATCATTCGCTAAATTTTCAGTGAGCTCTAAAATATGATCCATTTCGACATATTCTGTATGGATGGAAATATTTAGCTGAAAGCATACCCTCTTTGCAATTTCAGTAATTTTTTTATAAAGAACCTTATTTCGTGAACCGTTAGTTGTTATCAAGAAACAATTTATACGCTCTCCCAATCTTTCAGAGAACATCGAGATAATATCGGTTATGTGCGGGTGAATTGTGGGCTCGCCGCCGATTAATTGTATATCATACCACGGACGATTCAACGATACGACATTATTAACTGCTGTCTTAATTTGCGTTAATGTAGAAAACGGTAATTGGGGGGGGGTATTTTTGCCTTTGCCGTATTGAAAACAATACGAACAACGATAATTACATTGTAGAGTTAAAATAAAATGCACGTCGATGGGCAAATCGGTGAAACATTCACGACCACCAACCTTTATAATCTTCATAAAGCTGTACCTCCGTTCTGATAGATTTTCAATCGGATTGGGAATACGAGACGCGACTATAAATTTGGAGAGCCGCGCCCCGTGAACTTCCGCTAGAATTTTTTCCGATTATTTGAGGGAGCAGATTATTTCGGTGATGACGCCGTTTTGAGCCTTGTACACGACGATAGATTTTTTGTCGCCGCTGTTGTACTCATATTCTGCTACGCCGTTGGCTACACGAACAGAGTCAGCCGGTCCGCAGTAGTCGTTAAGGGAATATTCACTTGCGCCGACGTAAACGCCTTCAGCCGTGTCGAAAGCGTTTTCTGTCGTGGAAATGGATTTAACTTTGTTTGCGCCGTCAAGTACGACTTTAAGCCCGTCAGCAAAAGTCATCGTGTTGCCGTCAACGGAAGTCGCCTCGCCGAACACCGATTTTAACTCTTCAACCGAAGCACCCGGCTTGATACCGTTGATCGCAATGACTTGTT
>JAFSUP010000022.1 GCA_017445205.1 Synergistaceae bacterium | reverse complement strand
TTGTTGACGTTGTGAAAGAGTCTTTGCGAGTTTATAAACTCACGGACGGAGTTTTTAATCCGTTAATCGGGCCTGTTACTCGCTTATGGAAAATTAATCAGGCTGACGGCGTTGCGCCGACTCAAGCGAGCCTTGACGCGGCGATAAAGTTGAGCGAC
Organism: Synergistaceae bacterium; assembly: GCA_017445205.1. Classification (GTDB taxonomy): domain Bacteria; phylum Synergistota; class Synergistia; order Synergistales; family Aminobacteriaceae; genus JAFUXM01. The sequence continues at coordinate 18,252 of JAFSUP010000022.1, read as the reverse complement.
ATTAAAAATCTTGAAATCGAAGATGAAAAAATTTTTTTGAAAAGTCCGGGCTGTGTTCTTGACCTCGGAGGAATTGCAAAAGGATTCGCAAGCGACAGAATAGCCGCGCTGTTAAAAAATTTCGGTGTGAAATCCGCGCTTATAGATTTAGGGGGAAATGTTTACGTCGTCGGTAAAAAATTAGAAGACGATTCAGACTGGAACATCGGCGTGCGCGACCCTTCAGCTCCGTATAATTCGCCGGCGTTGGTGCTTAGTGTTCACGATACGTCAGTGATAACGTCGGGCGGTTATGAAAGATTCAAAATTATAGACTGGAAAAAATATTCTCACTTCTTTGACGTCAAGACAGGAGAGTCGATCACGAACGATTTACTTTCAGCAACGATTGTAACGCCGGACGGAAGTTTAGGGGACGGACTCGCGACAGCGTTCATGGCGTCGGGATATGAAAAATCTCTCAAGATTATGAAAAATATTCCTGACGATACGGGAGTGATTTTAATTCGCTACGTTGAAGGAGGATTAAAAATTTCAGCTACGGAAAATTTAAGGGAAGCGATTTCGAGAGAGAAATACGAAATTGAATTTGTGAAATAAAGTTTTGTTTGCCGCGCTCTCCCACCGGGGCAAAAACCCACCCGAGCGCGGCTCTTCCTGTGCATCAGCTGTTCAAATTTTCAAGCCTTTGCAAAAGTTCGTTCTTATCATGTCCAAGAATCAAAGTTAATGATGTCGCCGTTCTATCAGCATGAATTAATCTCTCGTTCGTGATCCCACAAAGTTCAGCTAAAGCCATCGCGCCTTCTTTAACGGTCTCGTCGCTATCGGGCGGATAAATAATGCTGCACGCCTTGTAATCATAATGTCGCGCGTTGCCGGTGTAAGGAACTTCGATCCCGATTCGCTGAAAGATTTGCGCGGCTCGTCGGCTGATTCCTTTTTCTCCGTCGCCATTCAAAATTCTTATACTTGTAATTTGATTGCGGAGTTCGTCAAGTTTTTCAGAATCGAAGTAGGCGACTTCTTTAGCTTCGGGCGTGATGTCAAGGTCAACGTTCTCAAGAGATTCGAGCGTCGAATCATCAGCGGGCGGAAGTTTTGCGGCGAGCTGCAACGAGAACGCGTTATTGTCGAGTATCCAGTAGCTCACGTTTTTGTTAAATCCGACTTTGCCCGGTGCCATGAACATTGTTATTCGCTCTGGCGGAATGTTATTCGCGAATTGCAAAAGCTTCAAGGCTTCAAGCGGTGCTAAATCTGTGTCAACAGCGTCAATGACTTCATTAACGAGCGTTGGAATTTTTGTAATTATCAACGGCGATTTTAATTTTTGCATTACGATGTCAATAAATTTTTGTTGGCGTTTAACGCGGCCAATGTCGCCCAAGGGGTCATGACGGAAACGAACATAGCCGAGCGCCGTCTTGCCGTCCATATGCTGCTGACCCTTCTGAATATTTATAAATAATTTTCCGGAGTAGTCATTATATTGAAGCTTTTTCTCGACGTAGATGTCAACGCCGCCGATCGCGTCAATTATTCGCGGAAAGCTCTTGTAATTTACTTTCACGAAGTAGTCAATCGGAATGCCAGTTAAGTTTACAAGGGTCTCACGTAATAAATTTATTCCGCCATAAACATAAGCGTGATTAATTTTGTCCCAGCTTCGCCCGGGAATATAAACTCGTGAGTCACGAGGAATCGAAGCAATTCGCAAGCCTTTATTTTCAGCGTCGAAAATCGCGAGCGCTATAGCGTCCGTTCGTGAACCGCCGTCAACATTATCAAGACCGACAATTAAAACATTAACGCTATTGCGAGCGCCTGAAGTTGTTTTTTCTTCTGGTACTTCAGCAACGGCTAATTCAGCATCGCCCGAAATAATTTTGCTTGGCTCTTGTTCGCTCTTGGCCTGCGGTTGAGATTTCGGCTGCGTTTGTGTTGTCTTAGGGAGCGGCAGCGGATTCGGGTCGTTAAGGATTTCCATTAATCTGAAAGCCGCGCCACCGACAGTTGACGCTATCACCATAAAGATTATGCCTAAAATTTTTAATGTTTTCATGAATTTCTCCTCACTGCAATTTTTTATAAAGATTATTCGATTCTATATATATCTCGACGAGGTGGGGGACTAAAAATCTTATGCCCCGGCCGTCGCGTGAACGTTCGCGAATTTCTGTGCTTGATATTGCGAACTGTGGTATCTCGATATATTTTAACTTATCTTTAATAAAATTCGGCAGCGATTCAATGCCACTGACTGGATAACCGGGCCGCCGCGCCGTAACAAGTGTGCAAAGCTCGGGGATTTTTTCATATTCAAACCACGAAGTTATAGACAACATAGCGTCAAGTCCAGTTATGAAAAATAAATCTTCGGGTGCAATCCCGGAATTTATAAATTCGCGCAAAGTGTCTATCGTGTGAGTTTCTTCCTTGCGGTCAATTTCAATTCGTGAAACAGAATATTCAAGTACCCCGGCTGTGGCCAAGAGCGTCATAGCGTATCTATCTTCGGCGGGCGTTATATGATGGTCATGTTTATAAGGAGGGTCGCCCGTCGGAACGAAAATTAATCTGTCTATGCCTAAATTGATTCGCGCTTCTTCAGCCGCGAGTAAATGTCCGTAATGTATCGGGTCGAAAGTTCCGCCCATTATTCCTGTTTTCATGTTCTTAATTTTTAAGTTACGATTTCTGGCTCAAAATCAAATTCGATATCGCCAATATAAACTTTGTCGCCTTCTTTAGCACCTGCGGCTTCGAGAGCTTCTTCAACGCTTAGAGATTTTAGCAAGCGCGAGAATTTTTGCAAAGCGTCCTCGTGTTCAAAATTAATTCTTGAAACGGATTTTTCAAAATTCTCATGTTCGACTCTAAAACTTCCGTCGGCCTGTTTAATAATTTGAACAGGAGTGTGCGAAGCTCTGCGCGAAACTTTCTTCGGGACAAGTTCGATTAATTCGCCGGGATCATAATCTAATTTCACGGCCGGAGTTTTGCGAACTAACTCGGCGATGTTTTTAATTAGCTCCGGGATATTCTCGCCTGTCAACGCACTGACCGCCATATAGAGAGCTGAAATTTTTTCGGCTTCAGCCTGCAATAATTTTGAATTTTCTTGAGTGCCTTCGATGTCGATTTTGTTCCCGATGACGATACAAGGCCGCGAAGCTAAATCGGCTCCATACTCTTTGAACTCGTTAATTAGCGCGTGAAATGTCTCGACGGGATCCGCCTGCGACAAATCTATAACGTGTAATAAAATTCTTGTTCGTTCGACGTGGCGCAGGAATTGCAAACCGAGGCCCTTGCCTTCGTGAGCGCCCTCAATGAGTCCGGGTAAATCTGCTATAACGACTTTAGCATCATCGACAGCCAAGACTCCCAAGTTCGGTGAAAGAGTCGTGAAAGGATAGCCCGCGATTTTAGGTTTAGCTCCGCTGATAGCCGCGAGTATGCTGGACTTGCCTGCGTTCGGGAAGCCTGCAAGACCGACATCGGCAATTAATTTTAATTCTAGGATTAAATTTCTTTCTTCGCCGGGGTCGCCTTTCTCTGCAAATTTCGGCGCGCGTCTTGAGGACGTAGCGAAATGAGCGTTGCCCTTGCCGCCGCGTCCGCCATGAGCCGCTATAAAATTTTGTCCCGGTTCAACGAGATCCGCCAAAATTTCACCGTCGGAGTCTTTTATTAAAGTTCCACACGGCACAAAAATTTTCAAATCTTCACCGTTAGCTCCCGTTCGCATTGCGCCAGAACCGTGGCCCGCGTGTCCTGCTTGAAAGCGTTTGTCATATTCAAAATCCGCAAGCGTTACGACGCCGCCGACAGCTTCGATTATTACGTCGCCGCCTTTGCCGCCGTCAGCACCATCAGGCCCGCCTTTTGGAACGAATTTCTCGCGCCGGAAACTCAAAGCACCGTTGCCTCCGCGTCCGGCCTTTACAAAAATTTCTGCAATATCTACAAATTTCATTTAATGATAAAAAAATTTGCCCCGTTCGTGGGGCATGACTAGTTCAAAAATTATTCGGCTGCTTCGGGAATGATCGAAACAAATTTTCTTGAACGGCTTGTGTGATAATTCACCTTGCCGGGGACGAGCGCAAAGAGCGTGAAGTCGCGTCCGAGTCCGACATGCTTGCCGGGGTGAACTTTCGTTCCGCACTGACGAACTAAAATGCTTCCGGCGCTGACGTTCTCGCCTGCGAAGGCCTTAATGCCGCGATACTTAGGCTGGCTGTCGCGTCCGTTGGTCGAGCTTCCCTGACCTTTCTTGTGCGCAAAAAACTGTAAATCAAATTTGAATGTCATTGTTTAATTTCCTCCGTTTGAATTTTCACGTAATCGGGATTATCTGCGGCGATTATTTTCAGCGACTCAACTATTGTTCGTGTTAATAACGAAATTTTTTCGCTGTATTTTTTGAGCCACGAGATTTTTATCACAGGGACTTCATCATTAATATTAATAACCAGACTGTCAAGGCGAGCTATTTCCGACAGACCGAGCATCAACGATTGTATAAGGACGCTGACTGCTGCGCAGATTATATCGCTGCCTTTGTCGGCATAATTTGAATGTCCTTTACTTTCAATCCCGACTAATTTTTTTTCTTGATAGAAAAGAGTGATTCGAATCAATGCTTACGCTTCGATGTTTTTAATTACGACTTCGGTGTAGTACTGACGATGGCCGCGCATCTTTCTGATGTTCTTCTTGCTCTTGTATTTGAACACGAGAACCTTATCGGCTCTTGCCTGCTTGACGATCTCGGCTGTAACTCTTGCGCCGGTTACATAAGGATCGCCGAACTTTGTTTCAGTGCCTTCGCCGCCGACTGCGAGAATTTTATCGAAAATAATTTCGGTGCTGGTTTCGCCGGGAAGTTTTTCGACTCTGAACTTGTCGCCGACATTCGCGCGGTATTGTTTACCGCCTGTTTCGATTACTGCGTACATAAAATTTTTCCTCCTTACGCTGAACTAAGGCTCGCGATTTTTATCAACGAATTTAATTTGCCCCGCTCATGCGTGAATTAATTGCAAGGGAATTATAACAGAGAAATTTAAAATTTTTTGTGAGACTTACGGCTCGCGAATCGTTTTTTTAATTTTGGAATCGTCTTTGTGAAGTTCGATGACGAGAAAGGAATTTTGAGATTTTTGTAGTGACCAAAGTAGTGACCAAAATATAATTCCCCTCACGAATTTTTAAAATCGCAAGGGGAATTTTTATTTGAAAAAATTGTAACACAAAATTTTATTTCTTCACGCCGATTAAGACATTTTTGTTCCAGCCATAATAAGGTGTCGAAACAATAATTCCTTCAGGAATATCCGGTTGTTTGTCGTAGCCCTCGAAAACGGAAAACCAAAAAACTATATCTGCGCGGCCTGATTTCAAAGCCGTAGCTCGTGAACCTGCTTCCACGTTTATTATATTAATGTTCAAGTGTAAACGTCGGCCAATCTCTGCAAGCATGGCCGTGCTAAATCCTGCGGGTGTTCCTCCAACGTCAACATAATCAAGCGGAGGCATATCGCCGGTTATTGCGACTGTTACAGTTTCAGCGTCATCGAACTTTTCAATTTTAACTGGCTCAGGGTTCGCCGCTTTCGGGCCTGTTATAAAATCTCTTGCGATGATCCCGTTTGTTCCATCGTCGCCCATATCCCCGAGAACTTTGTTGAATCTGTCGCGAAGTTCTTTTTTTTCTTCAAGGAATCCGAAGGCGAGGGCAGTCGGATTTTTGCTCATAATGAAAGCGCGCATTTTATATTCGGGATTTGCCCTAAAAATATAATCAGCGACAAAATCAGGCACGCCCATAACATCAATTTCGCCTCTGTTCAGAGCCAACGACATTAACATATGAGAATCAAAAGGCTTAATTGAAATATTTTCGATGTTGAAATCCTTATCGAAGACTGCGGCTAAAATATTTTCTCCGATGTTTGTTGCGACATTTGGAAACAACACTCCGATACTTTCAGCGTGAGCCCCAGCCACTAACAATAAAACAAGAAACGAAGCGCACAAAAATTTTTTCTTCATGATAAATTTTGAAGCCTCCTTAAAATTTTCTTCGCGAATTATAATATAAAAAATTAATTTGGAGGTGTTGAGTCATTGCATTTACTTAAAAAATTTGTATTTTTATTTTTTTCTCTCTTAATTTGTGTTGAGTGTTTTGCTAGGGAGCCTATAACGTCAATTTCGCAGCTTAATGATTCTAATTTCACTATAGCTGCCTCGGAGACAGGCCCATTTGCTGATGCTGTGAAAAGAGATTTGCCCAAAGCAAAAATTATTTATCTCGACGGCCATCCGGCTCATGAAGCTGTGAAAATGGAAAAAGTCGATGCTTACGCCAGCAACCGCACGGGAATGGAAATTGCTATTGCCGCAGGACTAAAGGGCGTTAAAATTCTTCCAGGCAATATAGGCGATAAAAATGAAATCGTCGTTGGAATTTCCAGAGCTTCAAAAATTCCCGGCCTAAAAGAAAAAATTAATCAGTTTCTTTCCGAAATAAAAGCCTCCGGGACTTTTCAAGAAATGTATCAGCGTTGGATCATTGATAGAAATTTTACGATGCCCGATATCGAAATGCCTTCGTCCGAACTCAAAATTAAAATCGGAACAGTCGGACTCATGGTGCCGTTTAATTTTTATGTAGAAAACAAGTTAACAGGTCTTGATATTGAACTCGGCAGAAGGCTTGCGGCATGGCTCGGAGCTGAAGTAGAGTTTCAAGTTTATGATTTCGGCGGTTTAATCGCGGCTGCCGCTACGGGAAAAATCGATTGCATAATGGCGGATTTAGTTATAACTCCCGAACGCGCAGAAAAAATTGATTTTTCCGATGCTCTTTTCTATGAAGAAACTGCCTTAATGGTCAAAGACGAAGGAGACGCGAGCGAGATACCGCCCTCAATAAAAAAATTTGACGGCAAGCGCATAGGCGTTTTAACTGAAACAATACACTATGAAGTCATAAAGGAGTCTTTGCCGTCTGCTGAATTATTTTATTTTGACAGCATGGCTAACTTGATCAGCGCACTTGATACAGGAAAAATTGACGCAGGGGTCCACGATGACGCTAGCGTACTTGAAATTGAGCGTGCGAATCCTTCACTGAAGCGCGTTAAAGGAGTTTTAAGGCCTTTAGATAACGCATATGTCTTTGCAAAAAATTCACGCGGCGATAAAATTCGTAGCGAATTAAATGAATTTTTGCGTTCATTGAAATCTGATGGCACTCTTGAAAAAATTTCTGACGTTTGGTTCGGCAATGATGAGAGTCTTAAAACGCTTCCGGATTATGAGAATTACCCGGCTACTAACGGAATTTTAAAAATCGCGCTTGATAGTGAAACTCCTCCGTTCACGTATTTAAAGAATGGGAAAATCGTCGGCTATGAAATTGACATCATCGTGCGTTTTTGCAAAGCTCAAGGTTACAGGCCCGAATTTTCAGAGATGAATTTTTCGGCAATTATCCCGTCTATCGTATCTGGAAAATGCGATATCGGAATAGGTTCGATCTCCATAACTCCCGAACGAAAAGAAAGCGTAAATTTTTCAGAGCCGAATTACACGGGAGGAAGCGTGCTATTCACGTTGACAAAGTCCGAAACGAAACCGAAATTTTCAGGCCGCTATTCAACGTTTGAAGACTTAGCCGAGAAAAAAATTGGAGTTCAAACAGGGACACTCAGCACCACATTAGTCGCTGAAAAACTTCCGAATGCAAAGATTGAATATTTTGACGCGCTCTCTGATATATTAATCGCCTTAAAGACCAAAAAAGTTGACGCGCTAGCTTGCACAATATTTGCTGCAAGAGACATGATGAATAATAACGACGATGTAATTTTTTTAGATCAGTGGTTACGAACTAGCGATCTTTCTCCGATATTCACTAAGTCCGACAAAGGCAAAAAAATTTGCGAAGAATACGGCGAATTTATGAAATCCCTGTGGGATAACGGCACTATGAAAAATCTTGAAGCAATATGGCTCGGAAAAGACGACAGTAAAAAAATCATCAAAGATTATTCAAATCTTCCTGCGCCGAACGGAGTTTTGAAAATGGCCGTTGATACTTCATGGCCGCCCCTTGCTTACGTCAAGGACAACAAAGTCGTAGGCTATGATATTGACTTAGCTGTAAGATTTTGCGAGGCACACGGTTATGGCCTAGAAGTTCTTCCGATGAGTGTTTCTGGCTTTGTCGCGGCGATACAGTCAGGCAAGTGTGATTTTTCTCAATCCATTAATTTTACTGAAGAACGCGCAGAAGTTACGCTCTTTCCGTCGACTCCTTCGGCTCATGCCGGAAATGTCATCGTAGTTTTGAAAGATGAGAATCCACAATCGGCAAGTTTTCAAGAATTAGCAGGTAAAAGAATCGGCGTTCAGACAGGCACGACTCACCCGCTAATAGCTCAACAGTTCGCGCCGGCAGCAATACTTGAATATTTTGAAAATCAAACCGATGTTTTCACAGCTCTCAAGGCCGGCAAAGTTGACGCAATCTGCACGAGCGATTTAACAGCAAGATACGTCGAGACCATTGATGATAGTTTCGTAATGTTCGGAGATAAACTCACTGCTTCTGAACAAGCACCGATATTCCCAAAAACAGAAGCGGGCGAAAAACTTTGTGCCCAGTTCAGCGAGTTCAATAAAAAAATGTGGGAAGACGGAACGATTAATAAACTCGAAGCTATATGGTATGGCAAAGACGAAAGTAAGCGAGTAGTGAAAGATTATTCAAATCTTCCGGCACCGAACGGAGTTTTGAAAATGGCAACGGATTTATCATTAGTGCCGTTTGCTTACATGAAAGATAATAAAATCGTCGGCTATGACGTTGACTGCGCAATAAGATTTTGTGAAGCTTACGGCTACGGACTTGAAATTGTGCCGATGTCATTCGCAGCGATTATTCCGGCGTTACAGTCAGGCAAATGTGATTTTGCCGCGTGCATAGTTACGTATACCCCAGAACGCGCCGAAAAAGTTTTGTACGCTTATCCAAATATCAAGAGCGGTGTTGCATTTTACGTCCGAAAATCTGAAAATGAATCCGCCGCAGTCGTTACAGAAAGCACAAACACGCCTTCATTTATTGAAGAATTGAAAGCGAGTTTTGAAAGAACATTTCTTCGTGAAGACAGATATAAACTTTTCATCGAAGGAATAATTCACACTTTGATAATTACTGCGCTGTCAATAATTTTGGGAACAATTCTTGGTTTTGTTGTTTATCTTTCATGCCGAACCGGAAGCGTTATAGCGAATTTAACAACAAAATTTTTCGTCTGGCTGATTCGTGGTATGCCTATGGTTGTGCTGTTGATGATTTTGTATTATATCGTTTTCGGAAAAGTCGATATAGCGGGAATATGGGTGGCTATCATTGCATTCACATTAACATTTGGCTCGGGCGTGTATGGAATGCTTGTTGCTGGAGTCAAAGCCATAGACCCCGGACAGCTTGAAGCGGCTTACGCATTAGGCTTTACGGATTGGAGAGCATTTTTCACGATTATTCTTCCGCAGGCGGCCTTGCATTTCATGCCGACATATAAAGGCGAAGTCGTTGCGCTTATCAAAGCTACCGCCATTGTCGGATATATTGCTGTTCAGGACTTGACGAAGATGGGCGACATCGTGAGAAGCAGAACTTATGAAGCATTTTTCCCATTAATCGCCGTTGCTGTAATATATTTCGTGCTTGCGGGAATGCTGAATATTTTTGTAAACGTCATTCACAATCGCATCAGGCCTGAAAAAAGAACGAAGAGCGATATATTAAGGGGGATTGAAATTCATGATTAAGCTGGAACATGTAAAAAAAGTTTATCCAAACGTTACGCCCCTCGCGGACGTCAGCACGGAAATTCACGACGGGGACGTAATATCTGTAATCGGCCCTTCGGGAACAGGCAAAAGCACTCTGTTACGCTGCATAAATCTTCTTGAACGACCTGACGGCGGCAAAATTTTTCTTGATAACGAAGAAATCACGTCGCCGAAAAGCAACGTTTCCAAGATAAGGCAAAAAATGGGAATGGTGTTTCAGTCTTTTAATTTGTTCGGACACCTTACGGTCATTGAAAATATTATGCTTGCTCCCGTAAAATTAAAAGGAGTCAGCAGACAAGACGCATTTGATGAAGGCATGAAACTCTTGCGTCAGGTCGGACTTTCTGAAAAAATGCTGAATTATCCTCACGAACTTTCAGGCGGTCAGAAGCAGAGAATAGCAATCGCCCGTGCGCTGGCAATGGATCCGAGCGTCATACTTTTTGATGAGCCTACAAGCGCACTTGATCCCACTATGGTTGGAGAAGTTCAGGCAGTAATCAGAGATTTTGCCAAAACTGGTAAAACGATGATGATCGTAACTCACGAAATGAATTTTGCGCGCACCGTCAGCAATAGAGTTTTTTACATGGACGAGGGCGGAATTTATGAGGACGGAACCCCGCAGCAGATTTTCGGCTCTCCCAAGCGCGACAAAACTCGAAGATTTATTCAAAGACTCAAAGTTCTTGAGATAAAAATTAACAGCAAGGATTATGATTTTCCCGCGACAATCGCAAGCATCGAAAACTATTGCAGGAAAAATCTCGTTGCTAATCGCATATGCAATCATCTTCAGCTTGCGTTCGAAGAACTTGTTCAACAAATACTACTTCCCGGTCGTGAAAAGCCTGAAGTTAATATAGTGATTGAGTACTCGGAAGAAAAAAATGAAGCTATCATGAACATCAATCACGGATTGAATGGCGAAAATCCTTTAGATACGGCTGATGAGTTATCTATGAGTGTCTTGCATGGAATTTCAGATAATATAAACTCTGATCGCGAAACCGGAACTATCAAATTATTTATTCACTAAATATAAAAAATCCCTCGCGTCTTAAAAAACGCAAGGGATTAAATTTTTTTTTATGCCGCTTCGATTTTTGAAACGTCGTAGCCTGCTTCGTCAATCGCCGATTTAATCACTTCGTCGGCAACGTCCTTTGAGAGATTTATAACCGCGGTGTTTTTTTCGAGGCTGACTTCCGCGCCGCTCACACCGTCAAGAGCTTCGAGGGCTTCTTTAACGTGTCTAACGCAATTCTGGCAGCCCATGCCTTCAATATGAATAATTTTTTTCATGATTTACGCCTTTTTTGTCGCCGGGATATAAACTCTAACGAGGTAAATAATGGCGAATAACACTGCAACAGCGATTCCGATTCCGTAAGCGAGATTTCTCTCAAGCATTAAATAGCATTCGGGAGCGATGCAGAAATATGTAACGCTAACGGCGCTCATGAACGTAGCAGGGATTGCCGCGATGAAGCCCTTGGCCGGGCCGACGTTTCTTGAAAGGTACACAGCGCCTGCCCACAAAGCGATCATTGCGAGAGTCTGGTTTGACCATGAGAAGTAGCGCCATACGATTCCGTAGTCAAGGAATGAAATTGCATAGCCCGCTGCAAGTAACGGAAGAGCTAACGCAAGACGAGGAGCAAAGCCTTTCTGATCAATCTTGAACCAATCCGCAAGTGTCAAACGTGCGCTTCTGAATGCTGTGTCGCCTGACGTAATCGGGCAAGCAACAACGCCGAGTAATGCGAGGATACTCCCTATAGGCCCAAGAAGTCCGACGGAGATTTGATAGACTGATGTCGAATTGCCGCCACCGACTGCTAAAAGTCCTGCCGTTGAGAAGCCGCCGCCTGTCGCATTATAGAACGCGATACCGGCTGATGCCCAAATAAGAGCGATAATTCCTTCGGCTACCATTGCACCGTAGAACACGAAACGGCCCTGACGTTCTGAAGTCAAGCAGCGCGCCATCATCGGAGATTGCGTAGCATGGAATCCCGAAATAGCTCCGCAAGCAACCGTTATGAACATTAAAGGCCAGATAGGCATAGTGTCAGCCTTCGGGTGCATGTTGTAAAGTCCTTCCCAAAGTTCGATCATTGGCTTCGTGCCCTGAACGTGATTGTAGACAGTCATTCCGCCGATTCCGATTGCCATGAAGATTAAGCAAAGTCCAAACACGGGATAAATTTTTCCGATGACCTTATCAATAGGAAGAAGAGTAGCAAGGAAATAATAAACAAGAATTATGACTGTTAAAATTTTTGTCCACTCTGCTGTGGTGTAGCCCATGACGGTTGCAGCAGCTCCGCCAGCTCCTACAGCTCCGCTCGTGCCCTGCGTAATCATTAAGGCAAGAAGTCCAGCCGGTCCGACCATGAACACAACGCCGACCATGACGAGCAACACAACGGAGAACAGGCGCATAACCTGAAGCATGAAGCCGCCAAGATATTTGCCCGTGATTTCTGAAACGCTCGCGCCATCATTGCGGATTGAAAGCATTCCGACAAGATAATCATGAACAGCTCCGGCTAAAATTGTTCCGAAGACTATCCATAAATAAACCTGCGGCCCCCAGATAGCGCCGGTTAAAGCTCCGAATATGGGCCCGAGTCCCGCAATATTAAGAAGCTGAATTAAGAACGCTCTGCCCGGTGTGATGGGTACGTAGTCAACTCCGTCCGGGTGTTGAACGCAAGGTGTTTTTCTGTCGTCGGGCGCGAAAATTGCATTAACGATTCCGCCGTAAATAAGATAGCCAAGAATCAAAATAACAAGGCCGCCTAAAAACGAATACATAAAAAAATCTCCTTTCAAAATTTATAATAAAAGAATCGATGTAATCGATAAAATTTTAGTCGTTTAAGATTTTTACGCAAGGGGGAAAAGATTTTTTAAGAAAATATTTCTGAATGTGTACCAGCTCTCACGAATGTTACTAAATCGCCATCTGAATCTTCATCAAGCCTATAAAGTAATAACAAATCGCCCTTAATATGGCATTCTCTAAAATTTTCAAAATTACCTTTGAGCTTATGGTCGTGCCACTCAAGCGGCAAAGGAGCATCGTTAGCTATAAGCAGGAGCATAGCTTCTTTTAGAAAATTCATGTCATGTTTTCCTGAACGTGAAAGCCGCTCCCAATCTTTAATAAAAGTTTTTGATTTTTCTGAATCACGAGGAGGTTTTGTGCGTTTGCTGGCGGCTGTTCTTTTATCCATGCTTTCTTTCTCGCCAAGCTGCGACAATCTCTTCCGCCTCTTTCATCGCTTTTAATGTCTCTGCGTTCGGAACGTCTTCATTTTCAATAGTAGGTTCATAATTAAAATATTTCATCAAAAATCGCTCCTTATGTAATAATTTTGTATATTATAACTTTAAGTTAATGAGAAAGGAATTAATTATGAGACTGGATAAATTTTTGAAACTCGCGCGGCTTGTCAAGCGTCGGACAGTTGCGCAAGAAATGATCGAATTAGGCGCTGTTCGTCTTGAAGGTCGTGAGTGCAAACCGTCGGCCGAAGTTCGCGAAGGAAACATTATCGAAATCGCGTATATAAATCGTGTCTTGAAAGTCCGTGTTACGTGCGCAGACGAAGCAATTTTGAAACGTCCGAAAACAATTTCGTGGGAGCAAATCGACGAACGACCGGTTAAACCTGACGAACGACCGTTTGAAAATTAATTTTTCTTTCAGAAATTCCTAAAATCTCATTCAAGATTGTATAATACCGAAGATTATAAAAATTTTTATCAGGAGGTTTTTTTTCAATGGCATCAATAATTGGTATTCATGCCCGTGAAATTCTTGACTCAAGAGGAAATCCTACACTCGAAGCAGAAGTATATCTTGAAGACGGTACAATGGGACGCGCTGCGGTTCCTTCAGGAGCGTCAACGGGAGTTCATGAAGCATTAGAGCTTCGCGACAAAGAAGCACGTTACGGCGGCAAAGGTGTTCAGCACGCTGTCGAGAACGTCAACGAGAAAATCGCCCCCGAAATTTTGGGAATGGACGCTGACGACCAGGGCGCACTTGATAGAGCCATGATCGCCCTTGACGGCACGGACGGAAAATCTAAGCTCGGCGCTAATGCTTTGCTCGGTGTATCAATGGCCAACGCTCGCGCGGCTGCTGACTCACACGGCCTCCCGCTTTATGTCTGGCTTGGCGGAATCGGCGGCGGCTTGCTTCCTACTCCTATGATGAACGTCATTAACGGCGGCGCACATGCTGATAGCACCGTTGACTTCCAAGAATTTATGATTGTCCCGCATAACTCAAAGACATTCGCTGAAGCTCTTAGAATGGGCGCGGAAGTTTATCACGCATTAAAGAGCTGTGTCAAAGGCCGCGGCTATTCGACCGGCGTAGGCGACGAAGGCGGATTTGCTCCCAACCTCAAAGACAATCGCGAAGCCCTTGATTTACTTATGGAAGCCGTCAACAAAGCTGGCTACACCCCTGGCACTGATGTAAGCTTCGCTCTTGACGTTGCGTCATCAGAATTTTTCAACACCGAAAAGAATAAATATATCTTCACGAAGAGCGGCGGCGCTGAATACACTTCCGGCGAGCTCGTCAAACTCTATGAAGACCTCGTAGCGAATTACCCCGTAATCTCAATCGAAGACGGTTGCGCCGAAGACGATTGGGAAGGCTGGGCGAACCTCACCGCGGCTCTTGGCAAGAAAATTCAGCTTGTCGGCGATGACCTCTTTGTAACGAACCCCAAAATCCTTGAGCGCGGAATCTCTCAGGGAATTGCAAACGCCGTTCTTGTAAAACTGAATCAGATTGGAACAGTCAGCGAAACAATGCAGGTTATCCAGATGGCAGCCGATGCAGGTTACGCGGCAGTCGTTTCTCACCGTTCAGGCGAGACCGCGGACACGTTTATTGCGGACTTGTCAGTAGCGACCCGCGCCGGCCAGATTAAGACCGGAAGTATCGCACGCACAGACAGAATCGCGAAGTACAATCAGCTTCTTAGAATCGAAGAGCAGCTTGGCGACACGGCGAAGTACGCAGGACTTACAAAATATTCGCCTATGTGGAAGTAAGAAAAGCAATTAGGAGTTAGGAAGTAGGAGTTAGGAGTGAAAAGACTTTATACAACAGAATGTTTTTTAACTCCTCATTCCTAACTTCTCACTCCTCACTTAAATTTATAACGAAAGGGAATTTTTTAATATGGCTGAATCAACAACAGCAGTATCGCCGTGCGGAGGCTCAGCGCCTTCCGGTTCGAGTTCAGGCGGCGCAGCAGGGACAGGAGCCGAAGGAGCAGCGCAGGGCGGACTTATGGGAATGTTCTTCCCGCTGATAATTTTCATTCTGATTTTTTATTTCTTTATCATCAGACCTCAAAAGAAACGCGATAAACAACATAGCAACATGATAGCCGGCATAAATCGTGGCGACCAGATCGTAACGGTTGGCGGCTTCTTAGGAACAGTCCGCGAAGTTCGTGATGACACTTTCCAAATTGAAATAGCCGAAGGCGTTCGCGTCAGAATTTTGAAATCGGCTGTCCAGACTAAACGCGCTAATACAAATACAAACGCAACAAACGAAAATCAGGGGGCAGCATCTTAATATGAATCGTACTGACAAGTTACGCCTCATTATAGTTTTAGTTGTAGTTTTAGGGGCGTTATGTTTTGCGTGGCTCGAAAAGGACGGCCTGAATTTAGGACTTGACCTTAAGGGCGGCGCTCATATAGTTTTGCAGGCGAAGGACACTCCCGAAAATCCTTTGCGTGATGACAGCATTGACAGATTGCTCGCGGTCTTGAGAAACAGAATCGACCAGTACGGCGTAGCAGAGCCGATTATTCAAAAGAGTGGCACGGATCGAATTATTGTTGACTTACCCGGCATTCAAGACCCTGCGGCAGCACTTGAATTAATTGGACGCACTGCGCAGATGGATTTCCGCGAAGTCATTGACTCAACTGGAAGAAATTTACCCGTTGAACCGCAGCGAAGAAATTACGACACTGATATTCAATTTGTAGATGCTCAAGAGCGTTGGCGCAATGAAATCGCAAAATTGAGCAACGCGAGCGCGGATTTAGTTGCACGATCAAAAAACACTGAAGGCTCAATCGTAGTGCCCGGTGAAGACGCAGGAACATTCTATTTACTTGGGCCTGTGGTCTTGTCAGGAAAAGATTTAGTGAACGCCGAAATGAATCCCGATAGCTTAGGACGAATGGGCGTTTCTCTTGAATTTAATTCCGAAGGCGCGAGACTTTTTGAAGAGGCTACGGCGCGAATGATTGGTCGTCAGTTGGCTATCGTTCTTGACGACGTTGTAATTTCTGCTCCTGTTGTTCAAGATAGAATTGCGGGCGGTCATGCTCAAATTACTGGACGCTTCACAGCCGAAGAGGCCGGACGACTTGCGATTATGTTGAAAGCCGGAGCTTTGCCAGTCGCTGTTGAAATCGCCGAAAACAGATCCGTAGGCCCAAGCCTTGGCGCAGATTCGATTCGTCAGGGACTTCAGGCGGGCTTATTCGGAGCGGCTATGGTGCTTGTGTTTATGTTGCTGTTCTATCAATTTAGAGGACTCGCAGCGGACTTAGCATTAGCCGTTACGATTTTATTAATCTTCGCTGGACTTATTGCTTTCAACGCTACATTGACACTTCCCGGCATCGCAGGAATCATTTTGACTTTAGGAATGGCAGTTGACGGAAACGTTTTAATATATGAAAGAATCCGTGAAGAACAGAACGCCGGCAAAACTCCTATGGCGGCTCTTGACGCAGGATTTAGAAAAGCTCTCGTTACGATTTTAGACAGCAACATCACAACTTTAATCGCGGCTCTTGTGCTCTTCTATTTCGGCTCCGGCTCTGTGCGCGGCTTCGGCGTAACGCTTTCAGTCGGACTTGTCGCGAGCGTCTTCGCTAACGTTGTAGTAACACGCGCGATTTTGCAATTATTCGTAAAGCGCGGAAAGGAGATTGTTAAGAGATGAGCATGTTGAATTTTAATTTTGATTTTATGAAACACAGGAAACTCGCTCTTACGATCAGCCTTGTGCTTGTCATTGCGAGCGTAGCTTTGTTATTAACACGCGGTCTTAATCTCGGAATTGATTTCACGGGCGGCAATGTCATTCAAGTAGAATTTGAAAATCGCCCTGACGTTGCCAATGTTCGCGAAGTAATTTCAAGTATCGTAGCTAAAGGCGCAATGATTCAGAACTTTGGCGAGAAGGGAATAATAATCCGCACGAACGAAGACACAGAAGAAAGCCGCGAAGCCGTAATTAAATCTTTGACTTCAACATACGCTGACGCAAAAATTACAGGCTTTGAAAAAGTCGGCCCTGTTGTTGGCGGTGAGTTAAGACGTCAAGCTATTATCGGCGTAAGCATTGCGCTCGTTGCGATTTTGATTTATATCACGCTTAGATTCCAGTTTAGATTTGCTATCGTCAGTGTCGTGCCGTTAGTTCATGACGTTTTAATCGCGCTTGGTTTCTTCAGCATAACTCAAATGGAGATCAGCTCGTCATTCATTGCCGCGATTTTAACAATCGTAGGTTACTCGTTGAACAACACGATCATTATTCTTGACCGAGTCCGCGAAAATTGGGGTTCGCTCTCTCGTAAGGGCATTGTGAATCTTGTCAACGAATCTTTGAATCAGACTTTAGGCAGAACAATTAACACGACATTAACAACTTTGTTCCCTGTTCTTGCGCTATGCGTGTGGGGCGGGCCAGTGCTTGCGGCGTTCAGCTATGCAATGTTAGTCGGCATTATCGCCGGTACATGGAGCTCTATGTTCGTAGCTACAGGACTGCTTTGCGAGTGGCAAGGTAAAAAGAATTAGAAATTAATCGTGAGGAGTTAGGAATTTGTTTCCTGCTCCTCTTTTTTTATATTTATGATGAGCGTACAGGTGAAATCTAAACAGCGCGTCGCTGAACATGGCGAAGTCTTTACAGCAGAGCGCGAAGTCAAGGCTATGTGCGATTTAGTTGCTGACGAATGCACACGAATCGAATCTAAATTTTTAGAGCCGGCCTGCGGCGAAGGCAATTTCTTAATCGAGATTCTTAAACGCAAATTGCAAACCGTAAAATCAAATTTTCAAAAAAATTTTTCAGAGTGTGAACGAAATTCTTTAATCGCTCTATCGAGTCTTTATGGCATTGACATTCTCGAAGACAATGTAAAAATTTGCCGCGAAAATCTTTTTAATTTATGGGACGAATTTTATTCAGCGATTGCCCCTAGCTCTTCTGACAGCGTCAGGGACTCCGCGAGATTCATTTTAGAAAAAAATATTATCTGTGGCGATTCCATAAACGGCACCGA
>JAFSUP010000021.1 GCA_017445205.1 Synergistaceae bacterium | reverse complement strand
TCACCGATAGGACTTGTAAAGGGAAGCGCCAATCAAGAGAACGGGAAACTGCTCTATGACTTCATTCTTTCAAAAGAGGGACAAGAAATTTTGATTGCAAATAACCTTCTTTCAGTTCGTAATGACATAGTGCAAGAGGGTGTAGATGTTGAAGGTATTGCAAAATCCGCGATGACTGTTGATTTAGAATCGCTCGCTGCAAACTCTGACAACATTCTTAACACTTTCGACAACATTTTCAAAAAGTAAAATCTAACTAGAATCACACGGAGGCCTTTGTAAATCAGGGCTTCCGTTTTTTCTATGAAAGGAGGCAAATTCATGGCGGGGATTAGATTTATAAATGTCTCGTTTGCATACGGCGACAAGAAAATTCTTGAAAATTTTTCCCTCGACGTCGAAGATTCTCAAATTATGTGCCTTTTGGGGCCTTCAGGCTGTGGAAAAACAACTTTAATGCGCTGTCTTATCGGTCTTAACAAGCCTTCAACGGGCGAAATTTACGTTGGCGACCGTTGTGTATTTTCCAAAGATAAAAGAATAAACATACCTCCCGAGCGTCGTGGAATTGGCGTTGTATTTCAAGATTATGCGGTGTGGCCTCATATGACGGTCTTTGAAAACGTGTGTTATCCAATGAAGAAACACAAATTACCAAAAGACGAAATCGAAAAGAAAGCACGCTATGCTCTTGAACAAGTAAGAATGAGCGATTATGCGCCTTATCTACCGAGCCAATTATCAGGCGGCCAACAACAAAGAGTTGCAATAGCTCGCGCTTTGGTGAGTTCAGATGAAGTAATTGTAATGGACGAACCGATCACAAACTTAGATGCTAAGCTGCGTGAAGAGATGTTGCTTGAAATTCGGCAAATACAAAAAAACATCGGTACAACTATTTTGTATATCACGCACGATCAAGAGGCTTCGTTACAACTTTGCGACAAAATGGCTATAATGGATTCGGAAGGCGTTTTATCGCAGCTCGGCACCGACGAAGACATAATTTTAAGACCAGCGAATCGTTTTGTATTTGAGTTTATCGGAGTATCCAATTTCTTCAAGTTGTCTAAGAAATCGGGCGTGTGGTGTTTCCACGATAATGAAAATATAAAATTTGATGGCGCAATTCCTGATGAATACAGTTCTGTCGTCGATATGGGAGTAAGACCGAATGACATTGTATTTGATAAAAATTCCAATATTCGCGCAACTGTAAGACGCTCTGTATTTTTGGGAAGCGAATACAACATGTTTGTAGATTTTGACGGTCAAGAAGTCAGAGTTCAGCGCAGCACTTTCGATGACGGCGCAGGCGACATCAAAGAGGGTTCGGAAGTTGGAATTAAATTTTTGAATCCAGTTTTTTATAATGCAAAGGAGGCGTAAAAAATGAGAAAAGCATCATCAGATATTGCCGCTATGGAGGGCCGAAGACTAGGCCTTGACGGGATTATGACAATACTAAGTTTTATTTTGCTTTTTATAATCGTTGTAATTCCAATTTTCATGATTGTATATAACGCGTTTTTTTATCAGGGGAAATTTGATTTAACGCTCTTCTCTTCAGTCATATTCGATAAAGAGAACCTGAAGGCTATGGGAAATACAATCATAATTGCGGTTGCTGTTACAATTTTTGGTACGATTATGGGATTATTTTATGCGTGGCTTCTTGGTCGCAGCGACATTCCAGCGAAAGGCTTTATGCGCGCACTTTTTACAATTCCATACATGTTCCCGCCGTTTTTTGGTGCAATGGCGTGGGATTTGTTATTCTCAGGAAGAGCCGGTTATATCAACAGGTGGCTGATGTCAACGTTCCATCTTCGTACAGCGCCTGTAAACATAAACAGTCTTGGCGGAATAATTTTTGTAGAGTGTTCATACTATTTTCCATTTGTATTTATGCAAGTTGTCAGCGCGCTTGAAAGAATGGATCCAACGCTCGAAGAAAGCGCAAGAATAGCCGGTGCGCGTCAATCACAAGTCATCTGGAAAATCACACTACCGCTTGTAAAACCTGCAATTTCAGCGGGAGCACTTTTGATTTTAATCTCGTCATTAGCACATTTTGGCGTACCTTCGATTTTAGGATTTTCAAAAAATATTTACACTCTCCCGACAATGATTTATGCGCTTATAAACAAGTCCGGAGGCAGCTTTGACGGAATTAGACAAGGCACGGCGCTTTCAATTTTACTAGTTGCAGTTGTCGCTATTGCATTGGTTATTCAAAAGAAAGTTTTGAGTTCGGGCAGTTACGACATAATTAAAGGAAAATCAATGCGTCCTACCTTGATAAAACTAAGAGGAGCAAAATATCCTTTACTGTTTCTTGCGTGCCTTACACTTTTAATAATTGTAATTGTGCCGCTTGTTATGATTTTCCTTGTAGCGTTAGTAAAAGCCTACGGTTTGCCTTTAGTGTGGAAAAATTTCTCCTTCAGCAATTATCAAAAAGTCTTTGCGTCTACTGCAACAATGGACTCAATCAAAAATTCGCTGCTGCTTTCAATTACAGCGGGTATCGTTTGTATGTTCTTGGGTGTAATGATTGCATATGTTGTAAACAGAATTAAACCGAAGGGCAAAAATGTGCTTGAAATTCTCTCAATTTTGCCTTACTCGATACCGGGCACAGTCCTTGCTATAGGCGTTATTCTTTCGTGGTCAGGCGCGATTTTCAAAATTACACTATACAATACAATTTGGATAATTTTAGTTGCGTACATGGCGCGCTATTTATCCTTCTCAATGAAAAGTGCCTCTGCATCGTTGCAACAAGTAAATTCATCTCTCGAAGAAGCATCAAGAGCGTGCGGTGCAACTCACACAGAATCACTGCGCGATATTACTTTACCTTTGATAAAACCTGCGATGGTGTCAGGATTTTTCTTGATATTCTTGCCCGCAATGAGAGAACTTACAACTTCGATACTTCTCTACGGGCCTTACAGCAGAACACTTGGCGTTCAAATTTTTGCATTGCGTGATGCGGGTATGATTCCACAAGCGGCGGCTCTTGCGTCAGTCGCTATAGTGCTCATCATAATTTGCAACGCTATCGTTACATGGATTACCAAAGACCGCAAGGGGGCGTAAACAATGGAAAAAAATCAAGTTGTACTTCGTCATGTTACTAAGCGATTTACTACGCGAACAATGGGCACGGTTACAGCGGTCGACGACTTCAATCTTGAAATTAAAGAAGGCGAATGCTTTTCATTTTTGGGGCCGTCAGGCTGCGGCAAAACTACAACGCTGCGAATGATTGCGGGTTTTGAGGATTTATCCGAAGGCGAGATTGAGTTATGCGGGCGTCCGGTATCGATAAAATCCAAGAATTTGTATATTCCACCTGAAGAACGCGATTTAGGAATGGTTTTTCAGGCCTTCGCCGTTTGGCCTCATATGAACATCTTCGATAACGTCGCATTCCCTTTGAAAATCCGAAAAACTCCCAAGCGCGAAATAGAAGCTCGCGTGAAAGAAGCTTTGAAACATTGTTCGCTTGACGGGCTTGAAAAATTGTATCCTTCAGAACTTTCAGGCGGTCAGCAGCAACGTATCGCACTAGCGCGCGCAATCGTTACAAATCCTAAGGTTATGTTGCTTGATGAACCACTCTCGAACCTTGACCCGAAACTTCGCGAAACAATGAGATTTGAAATTAAAGAGTTACAGCGTCAATTCGGTTTCACGATAATCTTTGTAACTCATGACCAATCCGAAGCAATGGCAATTTCTGACCGCATGATGGTTTGCGACATGGGCAAAATCATGCAGATAGACACGCCAGAAAATCTTTATCGAAAACCTAATTCGCGTTTCGTTCATAATTTTTTAGGCGAATCGACTTTTATTAATGTCGTTTTGAAAGACGGGAAAGTTTTTCCGAAGGGCGATAACTCGCAGGCGATTGATATTGAAATCCCGGCGGGCGCTGAAAAAGAAATGGTCATAGCGACAAGGCCGAACGCTATAAAGCTCACAAAAAATTCCGGCTTCATGACGCACATCGAAAAGAGAATTTTCTTGACCGACAAGACCGAATATCTTGTTCAAGTCGGTGAACAACTTGTGAAAATTCAAACGCCTCATCGTGTCGTTTTTGCACCGGGTGAAACTTGCGGAATTGAAATCACTTCGCCGGGTTGGTATCCGCCCGAAGACAAAGAAACTGAAGCAGAAAGAGCACGCCGACAAAGATTTTAATTTTTAAATTTCTCCTTCCTAACTCCTAATTACTGTTGGCGATACATTAAGGCTTCGGCCAAGTGTTTTTTAGAAATTTCTTCTTCATTAGCCAAGTCGGCTATCGTTCTTGAAACTTTCAAAACTCGACTTAAACCACGTCCCGATAAATTTAATTTTGCAGCCATGGTCGCAAGATAATTTCTGACATCGTCGGACAAAGTCAGACATCTTTTAATTAATTTCTCTGGAAGCTCTGCGTTACAGACGAGATTAAATTCTTTCCAACGTTCTTGTTGAAGCTTTCGAGCCTTGATCACTCTTTCACGAATTGCGGCGCTTGATTCCGGCGGATTATCTTTATTTGTGAACGACAATAACTCTTCAGGCGTCAGGCGCGGCACATGAATTTGTAAATCTATTCTGTCCATAATCGGGCCTGAAAGTTTTCGTTTATATCTTTCAATGTCGAGCGAAGAACATTTGCACGGTATCACAGGGTCGCCAAGATAACCACAAGCACAGGGATTTGCAGCCAAGACCAGCAGCACCCGCGAAGGATATTGAACAGTTCCGGCGGCTCTGCTGACGCTTATAAATCCGTCTTCAATCGGTGCGCGAAGACTTTCAGTTAATTCGCGTCGAAATTCTGTATACTCGTCTAAAAACAAAACTCCTCGATGAGCTAACGAGACTTCGCCGGGACGCAAATTATTTCCGCCTCCACAAACTGAAACAGTGCTTGCTGTAAAGTGAACTGTTCGGAACGGTCTTTCACGCGTCGGCTTCGCGTCTATTCCTAAAGTGCTGCGAACTAAGAGCGTTTCTACAAGTTCTTCATCGTTCAACGGCGGCAAGATTCCGGCGATCGCCTTCGCTATCATCGTTTTACCACTGCCGGGCGACCCAACTAATAATAAATTATGATGACCGGCTGCAGCGATTTCGGCGGCTCGACGTGCAGCGGCTTGGCCTTTAATGTCGGCAAAATCGGGATCGGCGTTCGTGAGTGCGTCAGGAATATAAGCAGGCGGCACGGGGCGAGGCTCTTCGGCTCCCGTCAACATCATCGCGAGTTCTCCTAGACTGTCCGCGCAATACGCTTCAACGCCCTGAACTAGTGCGACTTCTTCGGCATTCTCGGCGGGAACATAAAGCGGAATATTTAATTCTCGTGCTAGAAACGCAGCGGGGACAGCTCCTCGAACTCGTCTTAAGCGTCCGTCAAGAGCAAGTTCTCCCATGTATAAAGCGCGTGGGCAATTTGAAAGAGTTCCGGCGGCCTTCATCATTCCTAACGCGATCGGCAAGTCCAACAGCGCGCCTTCTTTGGGAATGTCAGCCGGAGCGAGATTTACGGAGATTCGCCCTTTGAGCGTCAGGCCAAGAGCACGCAACGCAGCGCGAACTCTTTCTTTTGATTCTCTGACTGCTACGTCAGGCATTCCGACGATCGAAATTGCAAAAAGCCCGCCCGTGATTTCTACTTCAACTTCAACGGGAAGAGCTTCCATGCCGCGCAACGTAACGCCAAGGACGCCGCTCATGATTTTCGCCTCTTGACGATGAGGTAATAACCGCCGCCGATAATCAAGGCAACTCCGACGCAAGCAAGCGTTATAACATGAAGATACTCTTTTAATAAATCCTGATGTTCTCCAAGCAGATACCCCGCGAACGTCAAAACGCAAACCCATGAGCCTGCGCCTAGCGTCGTGTAAAGCATAAAAGTCTTTATAGGCATTCGCGCAATGCCGGCGGGGAGTGAAATATATTGACGAATTACAGGCAACAATCTCCCGACTAAGGTGCTAATGTGGCCATGCTTAGAAAAAAATTCGTCAGCCTTCTGAATAGATTCGGGAGAAACAAAAAAATATTTTCCGTATTTAAGAATGAAGGGTCGCCCCAACTTCACAGCGACCCAATAATTAAACAGCGCACCCAAGAGGCTCCCGGCTATCCCGGCGATTAAGACAAGCGGCAAAGACATTTCGCCCTTCCACGCAAGATAACCGGCCGGCGGCATCACGACTTCACTAGGAAACGGAAAAAATGAAGATTCAAGAAACATCAGCGAAATTATTCCAGTGTAGCCCATGCTGCCTATGGTGTTCACGAGCCATTCTGTAAGCGCGCCGATAAAACTCATTTTATAAACCCAACTCCTCTTTGACGTTCGGATCGTAGGCAATATTGCCGCCCATCTCGATTAATTTCTTCTGCGAGTGTACAGCCGAAATAAATCTGATTGTGCCGGAGCTGCCTCTCATGCAAAGAGAATTTGTTTCTATATGCGCGCCGTGATAGTGAACGCCCTGCAATAAATCGCCGTCCGAACCACCGGCTGCCGCGAAGAAAACGTTATCGCTCTTGACTAAATCATTAATCGTTAAAATCGTGTCGCGAGTTAAGCCGCGCTCTTTGGCTCGTGCTTCGTCTTCTTCGTTTCTGAAGTACGGCTGGCACTGCATATTCGCGCCTAAACACTTCATAGCGCACGCCGTGATTACTGCTTCAGGTGAGCCGCCAATGCCTAATAATAAATCGGCTGTTTCATGTCCCGGTAGCGAAGTCATTAAAGCGCCTGCGACGTCGCCATCACCGATTAATCTAATTCGAGCACCCATGGCGCGAACGCGTTCAAGGATTTCATGATTTCGAGGACGGTCAAGCATTACGACCGTGGTTTCATGAATGGCTTTGCCCTTGGCCTTCGCAACAATTCTAACGTTAAACTCGATTGGCGCTTGAATGTCAATATAGCCTGCTGCTTCGGAGCCAGTTACTATTTTATTAAGATAGAAGAGATTTTCCGGGCTGAACATTGAACCACGAGGAGCGGCTGCGATAACACTGATAGCACCGGGCTGACCTTGAGCCATTAAGCGCGTTCCGTCGATAGGGTCTACAGCGATGTCCATTTCCGGGCCTTCGCCAGTTCCGACTTCTTCACCGTTGAAGAGCATCGGGGCTTCGTCTTTTTCGCCTTCGCCGATTACGACAACGCCTTTCATAGCGACACCGTGTAAAACGTAGCGCATAGCTTCGACTGCGGCGCGGTCAACTTCGTTTTTGTCGCCAAGTCCGAACCAACGTCCCGAGGCCATTACGGCGGCTTCTGCGGAACGGACAAGTTCCATAGCTAAATTTTTATCACGTGCGAATAATGCCATTTTTACAAGTACCTCCTAAGTGTAGCGCGTGCTCCTCCTACTGTGAGCATGGCTTTGAACATTTCTTCGACTTTTTCAGCAAGTCCGATTTCGTAAAGATCAACACCGAAAATATTTGCGTTGCTCAAAATCGGTTTCAAAACTCCGTTTGCGCTTTCGGGTTCGCCGAACTTCACAGACTTCAAAGCGCTCTGAAGCTGTTCAAGCATCGGATCAGGGCTTACGGCCATTTCTTTACCGTTATCGTCAACGCCAAGCAAGTAACGAAGCCAGCCGGCCAACGCCAACGGGATTGCAGTTAAAGACTTAGCGTCAAGTTTTGCGTCAGCTTTGTAGCTCTTCAAAGTTTCACCGAAGCGGACGGGGATTTTTTGGCTTGTGTCTGTTGCAATTCTCTGCGGGGTGTCGGGCATGAACGGATTCGGAAGCCGCTGCTCGATGACTTCATCTATGAACGCCTTCGGGTCTAAAATTCCCGGATTCGTAACGACTGGCAAGCCTTCAACATAGCCAATTTTTTTCACGAGTTTTGTAAGTTCAGCGTCGTTCATCTCGTCGGCGATTTTGTTGTAGCCAAGCAAGCAGCCGAACACCGCAAGCCCCGTGTGCAAGGGATTAAGACACGTAGTAACTTTCATTCGCTCGGTCTTGTTGACTGTTTCGCGGTCGGTCATGTAAACGCCGGCCTTCTCAAGTGCGGGGCGTCCGTTCGGGAATCTGTCTTCGATAACGAGATACTGCGGGATTTCGGCATTTACGAACGGCGCGATGTAAGTATGTTTAGCGGTGATTACGATATCCATATCTTCGACGCCGAGCGAAGCGACTTCTTTATAAACCGAATCGGCAGGGCGCGGAGTGATTTTGTCGATCATTGACCACGGGAAACTAACTTGCGACTCATCAGACAGCCACGCTACAAACTCTTTATCGACGAATGAATTTTTCTCCCATGCCTTCGCAACTTCAAGAACGCTCGCGCGAAGTTTCTCGCCGTTGTGGCTGCAGTTGTCCATACTTACGACCGCGATCGGAGTTGCGTCAGCTCTAAATCTTTCAAGAAGAAGCGAAGCCGTTACACTCATAGCGTGCTTAGGAGCGTCCGGGCCTTTAGCGAAATCTTCAATGACGACGGGCATTAATTCGCCTTTCATGTCGCGAAGCGCGTAGCCTTTCTCTGTGATTGTGTAGCTAATCATCTGGAGCGAAGGATTCACAAAAATTTTTTTCAGCGCTTCCCATTCGGCTGCGTTGCTGCTATCGACTTTGACACCGCGCGCTATAGAAGCGATTACATTTTTATCAGTTTTGCCGTCGGGCTTGAGACTGACCATAAGGGTCATGCTGTCATGAGGATTATAAATTTTGTCGATGATTTCATAATCAAACGTTTCAGCGGCGATTATTCCTCTGTCGGCCAAACGCTCATCGAGCAATTTATTTTGAAGACCGGCTATGAAGCCTCTGAAAATGTTCCCTGCACCGAAGTGCACCCAAACGGGATTTTTTTCGGTAGCGTCGCACATGGCTTTCCAATCGTATTTTGGAAGAGCCACGCCGATTTTTTCCCACGCGGATTTATCTTGAATGCCGTTAAAATTTAATTTCATTTTTATGCCTTCGCTTTCGTTTCTTTGTCGATTGCTTCCCAAAGTCCGTTCAGATACGCTGCGCCTAAAGCTCTGTCATAAAGTCCGTAACCCGGGCGCGCCTGTCTCATTCCGTCGGCTTCTTCCCAAATCATTCGGCCATGGTCAGGTCTTACGTAAGTGTCCGGGCATGTGTCATAAATCGCTTTCATGATTGCGTACATGTCTAAATCGCCCGTTGATGACAAGTGAGCAGCTTCGCGGAAGTGGTGATGGCCAAGATACTTCACGTTACGAACGTGCATAGCGCCGATTCTGTTCATGCTTCCGAAATGGCGAATGATTGCGGGAATGTCATTATCGGGATTTGAGCCTAACGAGCCTGTGCAAAGGCAGACGGTGTTAGCGGGTGAGTCGTGAAGTTTTACGATTTTGTCGTAGTCGTCTTGACTGTGAGCAATTCTCGGAAGTCCGAAGATCGGCCACGCGGGGTCATCGGGGTGGCACGCCATTTTCACGCCGACTTCTTCGCAGACCGGGATAATCGCATCGAGGAAGTATTTGTAATTTTTGCGTAACATGTCCGGGGTCATGCCTTCATACTGCTTCAAAGTCTTTTCGAGCAGAGCAAGTCTTTCAGGTTCCCAGCCGGGGAGCGTGAAGCCGTGAGAGTCTTCTGCGGTCTTGCGAACGATTTCAACCGGGCCCATTTCGCCGAGTTCTTTTTCGTCAAAGTAAAGACTGTTAGAACCGTCTTCAGGGATTACGCGGGCCAAGTCCGTTCTCAACCAGTCAAACACGGGCATGAAATTGTAAATTATGACTTTGACGCCATATTTTGCGAGGTTGCGAATGGATTTGATGTAATTCTCGATGTACTCTTCGCGCGAAGGCAAACCCATTTTGATGTCCTCGTGAACGTTGACGCTTTCGACAACTTCAAATTCAAGTCCGGCGGCGTGAACCTCATCAACGAGCGCTTTAATCTCGTCTTCTTCCCAAGTAACTCCGGCGGCCTTGTCAAGCAAGCCCATTAAGCCGGTCATGCCAGGAATCTGCTTCACGTACTTCAAAGGGATCGGATCCGCTTTGCTGCCATACCAGCGAAATGTCATTTTCATTGTAAAAAATTCCTCCTTAAGAATTAAAATTAAAAAATTAAATTAATCGTCGCACTTCCAAAGACCGATAGCGGGCTTTCCGATGAAATAAATTTCTTCACCGTCGGGCATCGTGTTCCAGCCTTCGTTAAGTTTCGACGGGTCATAACGCTTTGTCGCCTCGTCGTAGTCTATCCATTGATAGCCGACGCTCTCAACTTCTTCTTTAGTTAATAATTCTGGCTTTGTGGCGTAAGTAACTCTGAATCTTCCTTCGCTGGAGCCGTGAATTAGATGAGCCGCGCACATGATTTTACCTTCAAAGACACCTTTGTGATACAAATCTAAAACGTAAGGCGTGCCCTTGTAGCCATATTTGCGAATCATTCCGTCGGTTTCATCGTTTTCACCGAAAGCGCGAACGCCCGGGCCAAGAATTAATAAATCGCCGTCATCGGCAATCATCATTCGTGAACGATATACGCCTTTGTTGCCGACCCAAGTTGTTTTGAGTTCGTCAGGGTCAAGATACGCGACGACTTTTTTAGCGCGCTTCTCAACGTGAACGATATTTAATTTTTGCGAGAGCGCTGCGGCGTGTTCAAACGGTTTTCGCGAAGTCCCGATATAAATTCCGCGTAACGTAATGTCTTCGCCTTCGGCTGTCGTTACGGTTTGAATATAAAGCATCGGGATTTTGCCGTCAATGAAATGCTGCTGCGCGTAGTCATATAATTTTCGCGCGGGGCTGTCAATGACGCCAAGAGCTTTTTCCATTCCGCAAATAGCTGCGACAAAGTGGGACTTGTTAATCATTTCGCGGCCACCGGTTCCGACGAAAATATTTTTTGAATAATTCGCCATACCTACGACTTCGTGCGGGACGACCTGACCGACTGAGAAAATTACATCATAGCCGCCATCAACTAAAAGATGATTGACTTCGACGTCGATTTTTTCGGGGAAAAGTCCTTCGCTGATTTCAGCGCAGACTTCGGCGGGGATATATCCAAGTCGCGTCGTGTCAGTTTGCCAGTGGTGATTTATAATTCTGTCTCGCGGAACGACATCGGCGAAAAATTTATAAAGTTCTTCTTCACTCATCGCCATGTGAGTTCCTACGGCGGGCATAACGTCAACATGAACATCAGGGCCGAGCTTCTTGTATAAAATTTGCGTGATTATTCCGGCGTATGAGTAGCAGCGAGTGTAATCAGGCGGAATGATTAAAACTTTTTTTAATCCTGAATATTGTTCAAGGAGCTCATCAATAATTTTTTCAAGTTGTTCACGTGATACGCCTTTTTCTTCTTCTGTTAAAAATAACTCTCTCATTAAAAAATCTTCTCCCTTGTAATTTGAAAAAGAGAGAGCCGCGTTGACTCTCTCTAAAAATTATTCAGTGTTTAGAGCATTCCGCCCGCCATAAACGCTGCTGTGATTGCAAGGCAGATAATTCCAGTTATCGAACCAAGGACTGTAATATATTTAAGTCCCTGTTTGGTATCAAGATTGAAGAGCGACGTTCCGACCCAGAATCCAGAGTCGCTGACGTGTGAACCGATCATAGTACCGGCACCAATGAGAACGGCACACTGCACGGGCGTAAGGCCAAGCGTTGCAACCATTCCGGCGCAAATTCCAGCCGCTGTCATTCCTGCTGTAGTTCTTGAACCGACTGCAACCATCAATAACGCACCAATTAAGAACGGAACAAGCATTCCGGGGACATTCATCGACGTGATTACATTACCAAGTTCTGAAACACCTTCGTAACTCTTGATAACGCTGCTGAAGCCGCCACCCATCGCTGTAACGAGCAACGGAATTAAAGCAACCTGAAGAGCTTCGGTGATCCACTTGCTAGCCATGATTGTAAAAATGCTTGATTCTTTCTCTGTGCTGTAGCTGTTGAAGTTCTCAACGACTTTTTCTTTGTGCGCCATGCCAAGCAAGAACGTCAAAATAACGCCAATGAACAAAGCGATATTTCTTTCGCCGAGTGTATCAAGGACTATGCGGGCCGTGGCTTCTTTTTCGAGATACATATCTGCAAACGCTGCACCGGTGATTAAAATAACGGGTACTAAAATCGGCGACATAGCTGCAAGGACTGAAGGCAGGCCGTTTTCTTTGATTAAAAGATTGCGATAGTCTGTGTTATCTACTTCTTCAACGCCTACGATATAATCTTCGCGAGGAGCAATTTTTTCTTTTGCTACCCAACCTCTAAATAAAATCCAAGTAAGCAGGAAGCCAATTATTGAAATTATGATGCCCCAAAGTATTACAAGACCTAAATTTGCACCCAACAGAACGGCTACGGCCAAAATACCCGGCGTAGGCGGAACCATTGAGTGAGTAAGAGCGGCAGCGAGCATTGTAAAACCGCCCATTGTGGACATAGATTTTTTGTCGCGCTTTGCGATGACAGCCGCGATCGGTGCCATAAGAACTTGCGTAATATCGCCAAAAACTGGAATCGACATTATATAAGCGGCCATACCTGTTGAAAGTTCAAGGTTTTTGCCTCTGTAGAGATTGATGAAGAAGTTTACCATGGACTTTGCCGAGCCAGTATCGCGAATACCTTCAGCAATGATTGAGCCAAAAATAATCGTACAGCCGATGCCGGTTAAGGTGCCACCGAAGCCGTTTGTGAACAGACCGATTATTTTCAGTGGAGCATATCCCATCAATAAACCGGCGATCAATCCCGAGACAAACAACGACAAAACTGGATGTACTTTCAGTTTGACGATTAAGAAGACCAAAAGTATAACGGAAACTGCAATAGCGATAAGGAACTGCGACATAAAATAAAACTCCTTTCGTTTTTTAATTTCTTACTTTTTGAGGACTTCGGGGTTTACTACGTTGTATGGAACTTCGCCATTCAAAACACCAACAAGACCGCTGACGGCCTCTTTAATCATGCCTATGCGTGCTTTCATCGTTCCGCTTGCTGCGTGAGGAGTTAATACAATATTTTCAAGCGTTAATAATTCAGGAATTGGGTGTGGTTCGCTTTCAAAGACATCAAGCCCCGCGCCTTTGATAACGTTGTTCTTCAAGGCGTCCGCGAGCGCGTGTTCATCGACGATAGGGCCGCGAGAACAATTTACAAGATACGCAGTCTTTTTCATTTTTGCGATTCGTTCAGCGTTGAACAAGTGATGATTTTCGGGGATATAAGGCACGTGAAGCGTTATGCAGTCGGCTTCTTTGACAACATCATCAAGTTCTTTGTAAACAACACCAAATTCTTTTTCAACTTCGGGTTTAGCTCTGAACATGTCGTAATAAATCACGGTCATTCCGAGGCCTTGTGCTTTACGACAAACTAATTTTCCAATTCTTCCGAAGCCTACAATTCCTAAAACGCTGCCGGTGATTGCTTGATTTCTATCTGGAAATACAGGCGCGTCCCAGATTCCTTTTCTTACTTCGCGGTCGAATCTTGCAATGCCGCGCATTGTATCGACGATAAGCGCAACTGTATGCTCTGCGGTAGCGTCTGTAACTTGAGTCGGCGTGTTTACAACGGCTATGCCCTTCTCCGTAGCGTACTTCCAGTCGATGTTGTCATACCCAACGCCAAAATTTGCGATAGCTTTCAAATTTTTTGCAGCGTCGAGTAAATTTTTATCGCCCTTATTTTGAATTACCATGTAGGCATCATAATCAGCGACGACTTTTATAACTTCATCATATGAAAGCGGCTTCTCCGGAATTGCAAGTTCAAAATTTGCTTTGTACTCGTCTAAAACACCGACAGGAACAGGACTTGAAAATAAAATTTTCTTCATCGTAAAATTACCTTCGTGCAATGTCAGCGACTTGTTTGCAAGGGCCGTTCCAGATAGCCTGATGATCTCTGATTTCATCGAATACGCAGAAATGTTTTACGCCAAGTTTTTTATAGTATTCGGCCTTTTCGGGTGTGTCGAGTTCGCAGCGCGGCAAAACTCCATGCTTGAGAGCGATGCGGATCATTTCTTCTTCGACTTCGCGAACTTCATCTATGTGGTCTTTTGTGTCCCAGCCTCTACTCATGCAGTAATCCGACGGGCCGAACTGTACCATATCGACGCCGGGGACGGAGCAAATTTCGTCAAGATTTTTCATTGTCTCTTCTTTTTCAATCATGAAGCAATTTACAGTTTGCTTGACTAGTTTTGCGTGTTCCATTTGGGTTAAGTAGGGCTGGAAATAGGGGAATCTGTTGTTGGGATAACCGAAGCGACCGGCAAATTCGGGACAATCTGGATTAATTGCGTAGAGGCTCTCTTTGACTTCCGCTGCGGTCTTGTGGTCCGTCTACATGATAGCTTGAAAGCCGGCCGCGAGCGCGCGTTGAGCGACATAAAACCTATTTTGAAAATCGACTTTAATCATCGAGCTAATCCCGTGAAGTTCGCACGCCATTGCGAGACCTTCGAGATCGTGCTGCGTGAATGGCGAGTACTCAGCCACAAATTCGACGTAATCAAAAATTCCCGTTGCTGCACAAGTTTCAGTGATTACAGGCCACGTGCTCCAAATACGAGTGCCTACTGTGGGTTTGCCTTCGTTGAGCATAAGCCTAAATTGATTGTCTCTCAAAATAAGACTCCTCCTGACAAATTAAATTATAAAAATAAAAATTGTGGATAAAAGAATGATAATATATTTTTCAATTTAATGTCAAGGCGAAAATTTCAGCCGTTAATATCACATAAAAAAATTAGGAATCAGTTTTTTTATTCCTGACTCCTAATTTCTAATTCTTAATTTAATTTACTTGTTGTCAGCCGCGAGTGATGATGCCGCGATTCGGCCTGAAACAAAAATTTCTGTGATCGCGTTGCCGCCGAGTCTGTTTCCGCCGTGAATGCCGCCTGTAACTTCGCCGGCCGCGTAAAGTCCCGGAATAATTCTGCCTTCGGGTGTCAAAACGTGGCGTTCACTGTCAACGACAAGCCCGCCCATTGTGTGGTGAGTGCTCGGCGCCATTAATCGAATCGTCATGACGGTGTTATCTAAGTCGTAAGTGTCAGGATTATAACTTCCGTCAGGATTCTTTTGAACGTTTCCGACAGGTCTTGAAGCAATCGCCTTGCCTACTTCAGGGAAGCCTCCGCCGGTCATAACGGCTTTGTCATACTCTCTGATTGTCTGCTCGACGACTTTCGGGTCGGCTTTAACGCCAAGTTTCTCGAATAATTCTGGAAGTTCGCTAATCTTTCTTCTGTAATAGCGTCCTTCAAAGTCGCCTTCGACAGGTAGCTGCGTCGGTGCGGGCATCTTCTGTTCGACGTTGTAGAACTCTAAGAACACACCTTTGCTGCCTTTGTAGTCCATTCCGTTTTTAAATTCAGCAAGTGAGAGAACGTCGCGCTCGGAGCCTTCGTCAACAAATCTTTTTCCGGTGTTCGGATTAATCCAGCAAGCATAGTTGCCGCCGCCGAAAGCTAAATTTCCGTTGTCGATCCATGAAATCGGCATTAACTGCGTGAAGCCCATTCCCGTAACGTTCGCGCCGACTGCTTGAGCCATTGTGATGCCGTCGCCCTGTAACGAAGAACGGTTTGTGGTTTTTGTTGAAGTTGAAAGATATTCTGATGACCAGTAAACATTTTCATCAACGACTTTCTTTAAGTTCGCCGCATAGCCGCCCGTAGCGAGAATAACACCTTTTGTAGCGTAGGCTGTGATTTCTGTTCCGTCATAGCGCTTTGCTTTTACACCGACAACTCTGCCGCTTTCGCGAATTAATTCGTTCACGGTCGTGCGAAGCATAATCTGGTTAGCCTGATTAGCTTTCAAGAAAGCGTTTACGGGAGCTACAAAGTAAGTTCCCCAACGTCCGGGATAATTTTCCGGAGTTCCGTCGCCGTCAGTGTCAACGTTTGCACCGATAAACTCGTTTTCACGATACCAAAGAGCGCCGATTAAAGTCGGCTGTGTGTCCTCATGGAACGTCGCGCCCATAGCTTCGAGCCATTCTTTGAGACCCTGCGCGCCTTCGATAAACTGTTTCACGAGATTGACATCGCCATAAATCCATTGCGACTTGTCCGCACTCTGTCTTAAACCGCCGTAATAAGTCTGGAAAATGTGAAGATTAAGCGTCGAGAACAAAGCAAGCTGATTTTCGGGTGTGCCTGCGTCAAGTTTCGGCTGTGCCCAGTCAAGATAAGCTTTAATTTCGGCCTTGAGAGCTTTCAAGACCGGCAAATATTCAGCGTGAACACCGTGCTTTGAAAGTTCGAGAGCGTCACCTGCGACATACTCATGAGTTTTATAAAATTCTGCGTCAAACGGCGCTTCGTTCCAAGCAAGAATCATTTTTAACTCATTGATACAGCCCTGCACAGATTTAACTTTCGGATACTCTGCGCCAGTGAAAGCATAAACGCCCGTTTCAGCGTCAGGATTTTTGGGGTCCCAAACGAGATAAGGCATGACGCTTTGATACTGTCCGCCCGATACAAGAGTGTTGCCTCCGATTTCGGCGTTCTTCTCGATAATCAAAACTTTCAAACCTAACTGCGCGGCCTGTGCTGCTGCTGCGACTCCTGCTCCGCCTGCTCCGACAATAACAACATCATAGTGAACGGTTATAGGATCGGCGGCTTTATGCTCAACCTTTGCGGCCTTGAATGCGTCAAGATTCGTGCACTTGGCCATTTCTGCGGCAGCGTTTACGGCGTTACGAAGAGCGCGAGTTGAGAAAGTTGCTCCCGACACCGCGTCAACTCCTGAACCATTCGCCTGAAGCATTTCCGGGATCATAATATCGAAGGCAATATCACCGACGTGTCCGGTCTCGGGATTCTTTGTTACCGCGATGCCTTTGATTTTATCCGCGTCAAACGTAACTTTGACTTCGACAGGGCCGTTATAACCGTAAGCTGTCGCAGTGTACTCGCCGGGCGTGAATGACACAGGCGCGGAAGACGTTTCGACTTTTTCACCACGAGCTTCGGCTAATGCTTTCTCGACGGCTTCGGCGATACCGTTGCGCGACATTGTGGCGTTGCTGATGGCGTCAATCTGTCCGTCGGTGCGTCCGATGAGAGCATTAATATAAGTAGGGAAATTCATTACGCCGAACGGAACTTCTTCGGGCGCGTCGATCTCAACGGCTGTGATTTTGTCGGCGTCAACTGTAACTTTGACTTTAACCGGGCTAGTTTCGCTGTAGCCTTTGCCTTCGCCTTCGTAAGTGCCGGGCGTGAAAGCCCAAGCGATTGAGGCCGTGAGCGCGAAGCACACAGCAAGAATAAACGCAAATTTTTTCATGCAAATCTTTCCTTTCTAAATTTATTTTTGGAATATCTGCATAATAACACAAAAAAAGCAATTAGGAAGGAGAGAGGAGGAAGTAGGAAGTAAAAACAACAATCGCGACAAAAACTTCCTAACTCCTAACTCCTACTTCCTAACTTTTTCAAGGCTTCTGTGTCGGTGAGTTTGTAATTATGTTTTGCGTAAGCGTAAGCCGATTCGCCAGATATGTTCGTGATTTCGATATCTGCGTCAGCGTCAAGCAAAGTTTCTACGACGTCTTCGGTGTTGTCCGACGCTGCGTAAATCAAAGCCGTGTTCCCAAAAATATTTTGAGCGTCAATATAAGCTCCGGCCTTTAGCAAAATGTCAACGGCTTCGGCGGTGTTGTAACGCGCAGCAAACATCAAGGCGCTTGATAAATCTTTGCTCTTTGTGTTCGGACTGACGCCGGCAGCTAAAGCTTCTGAAATTTCTGCTTCGGTGCCTGAACGACAGATTTTTAAAAAATTCTTTTGTAATTCTGGTTTTAACATTCTTCGCAAAGCCTCTGAATTTTGTAATTTTGTTTTCGTTTTTGCGATTTCAAGCGGCGTTTGATTTTTATTATTTTGAATATCGAACCGCGCGCCTGCGTTAAGAAGTTCCAGAACGACCTCGGGCGAATTAAAACCGACTGCTAAGTGAAGCGGAGTGTTATTAGTTTTGTTAGTCGTGTTGACGTCGGCGTGATTTTCAATAAGAAGTCTAACTGTTTCAGGCGAATTAAACTGCGCTGCGAAGTGCAAAGGAGTGTTGCCAGTTTTATTTTTGGCGTTGACGTCGGCGGAGTTTTCGATGAGCGTTTTGACGGCCTCAAAATTATTATGCTGCGCGGCACTCATAAGCGGCGTAGTTCCGTTTCTGTTCGCGGCGTTGACGTTCGCACCGTGATTAATAAACTCTAAAATTTCTTCCGGCGATCCCTTTTCGCAAACGTCAAGTAAATTTTTAGGAGGCGTTTCAGTTTCTTGCCTCTCTTGCGCGGGACTTGGAGTCGGCGTTTCTTGGGGAGCCGGTTCTGTTTCAGGCTCTTCTGATTTTTTCGTAAGGAGATCGATTATATGAGTGTCATTTAGATTTTTATTATGTTTCGCGTAATAGAGCGGCGTTTTTTTCTCGTGATTTAATGCTTCAATATCCGCGCCCTTTTTAATTAGAAGCTCAACGACTTCAGGGACGTTATCCATCGCGGCATAATGTAAGGCTGTGCTGCCTCGTTGATTTCGTGCTTCGAGTTCTGCGCCTGCGTCAAGTAAAACTTCAATAACTCGCGGGTCTGCGTTCGATTGAGCCGCACTCATAAGCGCAGTGTTTTTATTTCGATTCTTGGCGTTCGGATTAGCGCCGTTATTAAGAGCTTCGAGAATTTTTTCAAATGTTGCTGTCTTACATAAAGTCCGAAAATCGAGGTCGCTAATTTTTTTTCGAGGCGGCGTGCTTGCGCGTTCCCATTTTGTTGGCGTCTCTTCTTTCATTTCGGCGGTGTGTTCCTCTTCAATGTCTTTCACAGAGAGCAGCATAGGCGGGAATTGTGTTTGACTGAACCATTTAACCCGCGCTGTAATTTCGTAACGAATTTGTTTTTGATTTTCTTTGTCATAATCATAAAGTCGGCGGCCAATTTCTGAAGGCGGGATTCTGGCGGGGAGTCCGTCTTTTAATTCGACGAGTGCGCCGGACGAGTTGCTAATCTGTTTTATTAAAACGTGAACGTCTTGACCAATCTTATATTTTGAATATTGCTGTGCGAGTTTTAAGTCGTAATCTTCGTCGGCCTGACTTAAACTCAAAATTATGTCGCTGCTGTTTTTGTCAACAACTTTGAAAACATATTTGCGGCCTCTTACGTAAGATTTTTTTATGGAGCCGTTTTCTTCAAATGGGATTTCATTCGCGGGTACATGAGCCGTAATTGAGCCAATCGAAACTAAAATTGAATCTTTGCTCATTTCGGCGATCCGGCCTTTAACGATATAGCCAGGTTTTAAAATTAATTTGAAGAGCCATTTGCATAAATCTAAAACTTCGTTAAGCAGTCGGCGCGCTTCGTCTTCGGAAGTGTAAGTGTTGTCGTAACGTTCGTGGACAGCTTTATTACGAGCCATTCGCAACGCATGAAGAGAATCTTTGATTTCGTCATTGATGACATAATTTTTAAAAAGCTCGTCGATTCTAAAGAGTTGATCGCGTTCGTGAGTTTCGATGCTGTTTGTGCTCAAGAGATAATCAACTATTGCTTCGCCCATGTCGCCGAGGCAGATTAGACAGTATCGAGTGTTTTTATAAAGATTATCTTCAGCTTCGCGGCCGATTTCGGCGAGGTTTGCAAGTGGCGGAACGTATCG
Source organism: Synergistaceae bacterium (assembly GCA_017445205.1). Taxonomy (GTDB): domain Bacteria; phylum Synergistota; class Synergistia; order Synergistales; family Aminobacteriaceae; genus JAFUXM01. The sequence goes on along the minus strand of JAFSUP010000021.1, from coordinate 6,781 downwards.
GCCGGGGAAAAATAAATCCGCGAGGAAACTAAATTGACTTTCGCCAAATTTCAGCATGAACCATTCACATAACTCTTGCGCGGCTGTCATAAGTCGTTCGCAGGACATTGCGGAATTATAATCTTCTTCGACGGCTTCGCTTGCGACTTCCGCCATGGCGTTTAATTTTCTTGCTATGTCGGAGTCGATATTCTTGAGCCGCACGAGTTCGTTCACGGCGTCCGTAAAAGATAATTTTTTGTCAATGTGATAATTTTTGCGTAAAAATTTTGTGATTGCCTCGGCTATCCGTCCGAGATAAAGCAGGCAAATATTATTGTCGGCGCCAGTGGGCCGGTTAAAAGCCTCCTCTGCACGTTCCCCGTAGCCTGCTATTTTGGGAAATCGTGGGTTCATAAATTCAAATCTGCTTTCCATGTTGTTGCTCCTCGATTAACACAATTAGGCGTTAGGAAGGAGGAGTGAGGAATTTATTAGGAACGATTTTAATATAGAACGTAAATTTTGGCCAAATTTTAATAGTGAACACTTTGGCGTAGAAACTCGCGACTGGGGAACCAGATTCGAAGTAGCAGTCATAAGCGATGATGGCCATAGTGGCGTAACGACGACTGAATGGCTTACGCTTCTTATATAAATTCCTTTTTTGTCAAATCTGCTTTTGAAGCGTTCGTTCATGAGTGCGGGCAAATATCTTTTTGAAGCCTCGATAATATTCGCGGCTCTTATTGTGTCATTAGCTCCGCTGTTTGAGTTTACGTCAGTTAAAAACTCAAGCTCAAGACTCTTTATTCTTTCCGGCGGCTGGTATCCCGCGAGATTTCTGAAACTTCTGATTAATCCATTCTTGACGTCATCAATCTTTGGCAATCCTGACACGTTCTCCGTGGAATAATCAGCCAGTATATGAAGGTCATAAATGATAGAAGCTATTACTTCCACATTATCATCAAAGATACCGAGAGTTTGAATCACGGACAATCTCAAAGCGGACTTTCGCTTTTTGTCTATCTCATTCAACGTGGCCCAAAATTTTTTCAATTCCTCGCTTTTATTGGGAACATTACTTGAGCGGAGACGATCTTTAACTAAACTCACTAGAGGCTCATACTTATCAGGGACGGTATTAAATCTCCAATGAAACAACAATCTATGCCCCAAGTCGTTTAATTTGAACCATTTGAAATTCTCTTTGAGAATTTGATAATCACGCTCGTAATAGTCAATAACTTCCTGAGCTTTGTTCCAAAGTTTGTCAATTTTGCCGCTCGAAGAAATATCAAAGCCGAAAGTTTCGTTCCAAACCCTTTTATGTCCGTCTTTTGACATTCCAAAAGCCGCCGCGCAAGTCAGAAACAAAATCACGACGGCAAAAATTTTTTTCATTTTTTTACTTTCTACTTCCTAACTCCTACTTCTTACTTGAATTAAAAGACCGTCTGTAAAATTTGAGTTATGACTCCGACTTTTTGAGTACGTGAGATAATTCCGCGTCCCTTAACGGCGATCTCCGCATTCGCGATTAAAGAGCTTGGAATTTGATTATCGGCGTTTACGTCTTGCGGGCGAATCACTCCGAATAATTGAAATTGTAAAACTTCTTCGCTAGTTCTGATGTCGCGAGTGCCTTCGATAACAAGATTTCCGTTGGGCAAAACTTCCGTAACTAAACACGCAAGCGTCGCCGTCGCATGATGTTTTCGTTCGGTCGAGCCGTCGCCTTTTGCTTCGTTGTTAGCTGAAAATGTCAGAGCACGAATGAATCTCAAAATCCCCGTGCCTTCGTTTACGGTGTTGGTCGTTTCTTTTTTAGTTTCCATCGTTGCTTCGTCTTTAGCGTCCGTGCGTTCGTTCACAAGGACCGTGATAATATCGCCGACGCGCCCGGGGCGTGAGTCCGAGTACCAGCTCGCGTTATCGTCCCATAATGATTGAGCCGAAGCTGAAACACAAAATGCAAAAATAAAAATCATTGTCGCAAAAAATTTTTTCATAATAAAAATCTCCTTTTCAAAATTCAAAGTCCTAATACTACGCTATGACTGCCAATTCTTGAAAGTCTAATTTTATTTTCATCAACTTGATACACAAGAACTAAGTCAAAAGCTAAATGACATTCTCTAAATCCTTTCAAGTTACCGGTGAGGGGGTGATCGTGATACGAGTAATCAAGCGCTTCATCATTCGCAAGAGCGCCAACAACATTACGAAGTTCATTATTGACAATACCGCGATACTTGCTACTCGCAAGCTTTTTAAGATCGCGCTTAAAATCTTTAGATTGGGCTACAAATTTCATCGAGTTCAGAGAAAAATTCGTCAAGAGTCATTTCTTCGCCTAATCCTAATTCAAGTTCACGACAAGCGCGTAAGGTTTCGGGCGTAGGGTTGCCATCTTTGTCAAATAACGGTTCTAGTTCTCCGTTGCCAGCGGGGCTCCCGTCGTCAATGTAATCAAGTTCGTAATCATTCTCAGGATTTTTTGTCAAAGTTTCGTTCATAAAATCTCACCTCGCAAAAAATTATATCAGTCATAAAAAATCCCATCCGTGCTATAATTCAAAAATCCAAAATCAATTCTAACTTAACGGAGGTGCGAACGTGTTTGACTTTTTAAAGCGCAAAAAGAAAAATCTCCCCGCGCAATACAAAAATAACTCGGGGGGGGTAACGATTCTGCGACCGCCAGCGGGGCTCCCGTAAATACAACTTCAATTTTAGCCGCCGCAGAGTCCGCTAACGTCTCCGCGCAACAAGCCGCAGTAAAATTTTCAAAGCCTCAAGACTACACTGGCAACAGAACTTTATACGACAGCGGACAAGCAAAAAGAATCGCAAAAATCGAAGCCTTCAATAATAATTCCACCGCCAGCGGGGCTCCCGCCGTTACAGACCCATATACAGGAGCAGAATTAAAATTAACCGTCGCCGAAGCTAAAGCTCAATACGGAGCAGACTGGCAGAAACATCTCGCCGAAGCTGACCACATAACACCGCTCGAAAAAATTCACGCCGACGCAAAATCAAATCCATTTTTAACTAACGATGACATCAGAGAAGCCGCTAATAATCCCGGCAATATCGAAGTAACTTCACGACAATTTAACAATGCTAAACGCAGTCGAACGAATCAAGAATTTGTTGAAGACGAGGCTTATAGAGAAAGCAAAGGTATAGAACTCTCTTCAGAGGCCAAGCGCGACGCTATAAAACGAGGCCAAGAAGCTGAAAAGAGTGTAAAACGTCAGCTGCGCTCGGCTACAACTAAGAACGCTCTCACTACTTTCCACAAGGCCGGAGTTCAAGGAGCTTACAACGCAGGTGCAACGGCCCTCACTATGTCGGGCATCATGAACATCACCGCCGTGATTAAAGGAGAAAAAGATCCGGCTGATGCCGTCGTTGATACGATTAAAACCGGAGGCACAGGAGCCGCTACTGGTTACGTTGTCAGCGGAGGACTTGCGACTTTATCGCACACGTTTTCAAATTCATCTTCGCAATTTCTTCAAGCTCTTTCAAAATCGAATGTTCCCGGTTACGTCGTCGCAGGCGTCATGACCGTTGGCGGAGCTGTGAAGCGTTATGCGTCCGGTGAGATTAACACCGAAGAATTTATGTTAGAAGTCGGCGAACGAGGCTTAAATTTTGCTTCAGCAGGTTACGGAATGGCAATAGGACAAACGCTTATCCCGATCCCGGTTGTCGGCGGCGCGGTCGGTGCTCTTGTTGGCTCCATGCTTACAAGTGAATTAATTCAAGGATTTGTCGAAGAGCTTAACAGGAAAGACCTTGAACATCGCGAGCGACAAAGATTAATCGCGGAATATAACGAGGCCGTCAAACAAGAAGACGCGTTCAGAGCCGAACTTGAAAATTATTTGCAAAATTATTTTCACGAGTATCGAACTTGCTTTGACGACGCACTCTCTCAAATGCACCATGCTTTTTTGAATAGCGACGCTGACGGAATGATTAGCGCGGCGAACACAATCACGCGCAAACTTGGCGGAAAAGTTTATTTCGAGAACAGAAAAGAATTTGATGATTTTCTTGCTGATGATTCGATCGGCACAATTATTTTATAGGAGGATTTTGTAAGAATGGCACTTCCATTACTAATCGGGATCGGTGCGGCGGTATTAGGCGCGGCCGGGCACAGCGTAGCGAAAGAAACGAACGAGAAAGCACAACGAATCGCTAACGAAGCTCAAGAGATTTATGACGACGCAAAGCAATCTCTTGAAATTGCTCAAAGTTGCGCTGAAGAATCATTAAATGAATTTGCTGAAACTAAGAAAAATGTTTTGCAAAATTCAATGACGCGATTTTTGCTATCGTTTGAACGCGTGAAACATATTCAGCTTGGCGACACTCCGGGACTTGAAGAAATTAAAAAGTTTTCGATAAAGCCTGCGGACATTTTGCAACTTCAACATATGGCCGACATTCAAGACAATTTCGGAAGCGGTACTGTGGGAGTCGCGGCAGGAATGGGACTGGCAACACTCGGAGGCGCAGGGCTGTTATCATTCACAGGACTTAGCGCAATCGCCGGGCCTGTGATGTTGTTCACGGCGTTTTCAGCAAGCACAAAGGCCGATGAAAATTTAGAGAAAGCTCAACAAATGTACTCTCAAGCTAAATCTGCCGTCTCTAAGATGCGAACGTCAGAAACTCTCTGCAACGCCATTCAAGAACGTTCGGAGATGTTCGACAAATTGCTTCAGGATTGCAACGAATATTTTGCAATGGCAACGGCGAAACTTGAAGACATTATTTTTAAACGCGTCGGCTTCTTTGGCGCTATGAGTTCGGCTCCAATCCCAGCGGAAAAATTCACGGAAAAGGACAAAGACGTAATGGCGGTGGCGTTTTCGCTTGCCGGGACAGTCAAAGCCGTTATTGATACGCCGATTTTGTCGAAGAATGGCAATCTCGATAAAGATTCGCAAACGAAATATAACGAATTTACTCGCGCATTGTCATCAAGCAAAGCACAAGTGAAAGCGATTGAAGCCGGAACTGTTTCGCGTTCGCATGTTGAATCAATCAAAGCCGGAAAACAAATTAAAACTTTCAATCTTCCTCAGTGGCTCAATAAGGCCGTCTGCGCTGTGTTGCTAATTATGTTTGTTCGCTATTTTTATTCTCACGCAGAAGAGATAGTAAGCACGAATTATTTTATTCTGAAAGCTGTAGGCGTTGGCTTTGTGTCATTCATAGCGTGGGCGCTTACTTCTTATATTCGCTGGAATTTTCTCAAAACGGCAAGCGGTGCTTTTTGCTCTTTGCTACTTGCATTCAGTATCGGATCTTTAGTTTTCGGTTTACTTTCGTGGCTCGGACTGTCATTTATGTTTTCAATAATAATTTCTGAAATGATAGCTTTGTTTTTTGCGTGGATTTTTATTAACGTAGTATACGATATGGCAAATAAAAGTTAATAATCATATTAAAATTTCCCCCTTGATAATGCAGGGGGATTATTTTATTTGCAACATTCTTTAATAATTTTCGCGGCCTTCTCTAATAATTCCATCGGGATATTCAGGGCCGGAAGAAGTCTGATTCTGTCTTTAGCTGTGAGACATAAGACTCCCTTTTCGATACACTTTTTCACGACTTCGGAAGCCGGCTTCGTGGTCTTGAGGCCAATCATTAAACCCATGCCCGTAACCGCTTCAATGCCTTCAGAGTTCGAGAACTCGTCAAATAAAAATTTGCTTTTAGCTCTGACTTCGGATAATAAATTTTCGTCGATTCGTTCGAGAATGCTCACGCCCGCTGCGCAGCTAACGAGATTGCCTCCGAACGTTGAGCCATTATCGCCAGCGCCTAATACGTTTTGAACTTTTTCACCGAGCAGTGTAGCTCCGATCGGAAGACCGCCCGCAAGTCCCTTCGCAGTTGAAACTACATCAGGCTGAATATCAAAATTCATGTAGCTGTATAACTTTCCTGAACGTCCGTTGCCGGTCTGAACTTCATCGACGACCAACAAAATATCATTTGCCTTCACAAAATCGGCGAGTGCTTTCACGTAATCGGCATCAAGCGCAACGACGCCGCCTTCGCCTTGAACACACTCAATCATCACTGCGGCAGTTTTGTTGTTCGCGATTAAATTTTTGACGTCATCAAGATTATTAGCTTCAGCGTGTAAAAATCCCGGCGTCAATGGCTGAAAGAGTTCATGATAATGCTCTTGGCCTGTTGCTGAAAGACATGTTAAAGTTCTTCCGTGAAAACTATTTTTTAACGTGATTATGTTGAAGTACTCCGGGCCTTTCCTATCGGCGGCATATTTACGAGCGACTTTGAAAGCACATTCGTTAGCTTCCGCGCCGGAATTAGAGAAAAACACTTTTTTCATTCCCGTTCTGTCGCACAGCATGTGAGCAAGCCGCGCGGGCGGTTCAGAGTAATAAAGATTCGAGGTATGTTGAACTTTTTTAATTTGTTGAATAACAGCCTCTTGCCATTTTTCATCAGCCGCTCCGAACGAATTAACAGCTATGCCGGCTCCCATGTCGATATAATTCTTGCCGTCAATGTCCGTCAATAGCGAGCCTTTGCCCGATACAATAGCTACAGGAAATCTGTTATAAGTCCCCGCTATAAATTCTTTGTCTTCTTCAAAAATATTCATTTACAAATTTTCTCCTTTTAAAAACATCGTTCCGGCTCCTTCGTCCGTGAAGAGTTCCATTAAAATTGAATGCGAGATTCTTCCGTCCATGATTATAACTTTCTCGACTCCTTCGTTAATTGCCCTGAT
>JAFSUP010000133.1 GCA_017445205.1 Synergistaceae bacterium | reverse complement strand
TTCATTTTTTGAAATTTTATATTTTTCGCTGATGATGTTTACGACGTCCTTGACACTCGCACCGTCGGCGAAAATTTTTTTTGCTTCTTCGCGCCACAATTCATTAATTTCATTTTGCGATTGACCTTCGATAATCAAAACTAGCTCGCCCTTCACGCCGTCTTTCAATCGCTCAAGCACTTCGGATAATGCGCCGCGTATGGCCTCCTGATAAATTTTAGAAATTTCACGCACAAGAGCCGCTCGCCGGTTGCCTAAAATTTTTAAGATGTCTGAAATTTGTCTTTCAATCTTGTGCGGCGACATGTAAAAACAAATTGTAAAAGGAAAATTTTTAATTTCGTTCAACAATTTTTCACGCTCGCCCGGCTTCTCAGGAGGGAATCCCAAAAATACAAACGGCTGCGGCGAAATTCCTGACATCAACACCGCAGGCAAAATTGCACTTGGCCCCGGCAAAACGTCAACTTCAATTCCTTCATCGATGGCGTGCTTCAACAAAATCCAACCCGGGTCAGATACTCCCGGCGTGCCCGCGTCAGAGATCACCGCAATTTTTTTAGCGTCGCGCAACTTGTCCAACAAAAAATTTAATTTTTCGTTCTCGTTGTGAATATGAAAAGACGTGAGCGGCTTATTAATTTCATAATGTCGCAACAAAATTCCCGAAGTCCGAGTGTCTTCACAGGCGATTAAATCCGCTTCTCGCAAAACGCGCAAGGCCCTTAGCGTTATGTCCTCTAAATTTCCGATCGGGGTCGGCACAAGATATAGCGGCATGATTTATTTCTCCTTCACAATGTCAATCACAGTAACTTCCGGCGGCACAAACAATCTCATCATCGCGCCATTAAATCCCGAACCGTTGCTGACATAAACTAAACCGCCGTTCTTGTGCGACAATCCTTGCGGAACTCCCGCGGCGATGCTCTTGAAAAATCCGAGTGGCCAAAATTGTCCGCCGTGAGTATGGCCGGAGAGCTGTAAATCGAAATTATTATCTGCGTCAAATGGAAGTCCGGGCCGGTGTTTTAAGATTAATACAAATTTATCTTTGTCTTCTGGGGCAAGAAAAATTTTTATCCAACCGTTCTTGGTATCGTCGAGACCAAGTATTGTGATATTAGTGTTGGGGATTTCGATTCGCTCGTTTATCAATAAATTAAAACCGCAGTCCCTGATTATGCCTTCGACGTCTTCATCAAGAATAAAATAATGTTCGTGGTTCCCATTGACTGCGAACGCACCTAACGGAGCACGCGCGGCGGCTTCTCGCAATAAATTTTTTTCCGCGTCTCTGAAATTCATATCGCCGTCTATGATGTCGCCAGTCAAAATAAAAATATCCGGGCTTGAATCATTTACAATTTTCATGGCGCGTTCAAAGTGCCAATGTGTCGAAAGTCCGCCTATATGGGCGTCAGTGATATAAGTCAGTCGGATTTTGTCAACGCTGATTTTGTTTGTCAGGATTACAACATGACGTTCACGGACAAAAAACGCTTCGCCGATTGAATATAACGATATTAAAATCGTGATTAACGTCGCAAAAAATAATTTTTTCTTTGTGAACGCGCTGAAACGTGTCAAGGCGTCAATCATAAAGAACGAGAAGAAGGCCAAGAGCGTTATTATTGTCCAAGTTAAAGACACGGCACGGAAAATTTCATTAGTGCGCATTGAAAACCAATCATACTCAACGTGAATTAAATCATAACCGCACACTGCGCCAGCTAAAATCCAAAACGCTGCCCAAAATATAAAAATTGCCCGAACGATTTTAGAAACGCCCGCGGCCTTGAGTTTCTTATAAATAAAATATTGTGTTCCGATTGAAAGAATTTCAAACATAAATTAATCTCCTTAAAATTTATACGCGTCTAATAAATCGGCCGTGTAATCGTCATTTTCATCACGGACTATCAGCGGAGGCATAACGATAAGACCCGCGCCGCCATTCTTGACGCATTCGATTAAAAAAATTCCAGAATTAAAATTTAATTTTGGATAAACGAGTTTTAGTCTCTTAGGAATGATTTTATGTTTTGTCATCGCGTTCATGAAAACGTCGAGCCGCGAACTCGTGAACACTGCGAATAATCGCCCGCGACTTTTCAAAACTCTGAAAGCAAATTCGCTAACGTCGTCCGGCGTGCAAGTCGTTTCAAGTCGCGCTGTGGAACGTGAAGCGTTATCACTCTCACGCCCTGCCGATATTGAAGAGTAAGGAGGATTTATGACAAGTCCGTCAAAACTCTCTCGCGCGAAAAGATTTTTATCACGAAGATCGCCCGCGATGAAATTTGCACGTTCATCGAGATTATTATTCTTTGCATTTGTGTTTGCAATTTCGATAAGCTCGCTTTGAATATCAAGGCCGGTTATGTGAAAATTTTTTTTGAATTTTGACGCCAGTATCAGCGACACAGCTCCCGCAGCACAGCCCGCTTCTAAAAATTTTGAATCGCCGCGAAGTTTTTTCACCCATGACGCAAGCAAAATCGTATCCATGTTGACGCGCGGGCCTGTCGAAGGCTGAATGATTTTCAAGTTATTAATTTCGTCGAGCGTACAGGCTTCCAAAAAAAATTTTCTCCCTTCTCAATATTTTTTAATATAACATAAAAATTTGACTTGCGAATATTTAAGGTTAAAATTAGTCAACGAAAATTTTTAAGGAGATGTGCTCAATGGGAGTTCAATATAAAGATTATTATCAAATTTTAGGAGTGTCGCGCGAGGCTAGCGCCGATGACATTCGCAAGGCTTACAGAAAACTCGCGAAGCAATATCACCCTGACGTATCGAAAGAAAAAAACGCCGAAGAAAAATATAAAGAGATTAACGAAGCCTATGAAGTTCTTAAAGACCCGGATAAAAGAAAAAAGTATGACACGTTAGGAATGAACTGGCAAAACGGCCAAGACTTCACACCGCCTCCGGGGTGGCAACATGTTGACTTCGGCAGCAGTGGAGGAGATGGCGAAGCCTTCAGCGATTTCTTTGAAAGCCTCTTCGGACATGGCGCTAGAAATTTTGGCGGCTTTCAAGACATCTTCAGCGGTGTGAACTTTACTAATCAAGGACAGTCGATAAAACGCGACAGTGAAGTCGCCGTAACATTATCGCTTGAAGACGTTGTAAGAGGCGGGAATCATAATTTCGTTCTCAACGGTGCCAAAGGCAAACGCACGCTTAACGTTAATCTTCCAAAAGGCATGACCGAAGGCTCGCAGATTCGACTCCCTGGAAAGGCCGACGGCGGTGGCGACATTTACATAAATATTCACGTAGCACCGCATAAAATTTTTGAAGTCAATGACCACGATTTAACTTGCGAAATAAAAGTGCCTGTGTGGGACGCCGTACTCGGTAAAGACTTAGCTATAAAAACTCTTGACGGCGAAGTCATGATAAAAATGCCTGCGGGACTTCAAGACGGTCAGAAATTAAGAGTCCGCGGTAAAGGAATGCCGAAGCGCGACGGCACGAACGGAGATTTATATGTGAGAATAAAAATTGAAATCCCGAAGCGCTTAACGACAAAGCAAAAAGATTTATGGCAAGAGCTTGCGAAATTAGGTTAGAAATTTTTGCGTGAGAGTATATAATTTTTTCTATCCAACTTCGGAGGTGAATAATTTTGCGCTCAAAAATTTTTAATGTTCCTAACACGCTTAGTTTAATCCGTGTGTTTCTTGCTCCGCTAGTTTTATTATTTTTATCATTGAGGATTGATAACAAATTAATTCCGTCCCTTCCTGATGTCAGTTGGGGAGATGCGCTTGCGGCTGTCGTGTTTATAATTGCCGCGTTGACGGACATGTTCGACGGACTTATAGCGCGAAAGTACAAACTTGTTACTAACCTTGGAAAATTTATTGATCCGCTCGCCGATAAAGTTCTCGTCATTGCGGCAATGTTAGCTTTGATTGAGTTTCAAAGATTGCCGGCGTGGATCGTCATGGTGATAATCACGCGTGAATTTATTGTTACGGGTTTGCGACTTGTGGCAGCAGCTGAAGGGATCGTAATAGCGGCCTCAAAAGGCGGCAAATTGAAAACCGTAACTCAGATTATCGCCCTCACAATGCTTATATTAAATATTCCCGGCGGAATGATCGTAATGTGGATCGCAATGATTTTAACAGTGTGGTCAGGAATGGATTATTTAATCAAAGGCAGCAAGATTATAACGGGCTAAAAGTTTTTCGTCATCGAAAATTCCCGGCAGTGCACCTTGTGCAGCGATTTCTCCGTGCGACATTATTAAAGCGTGTTCGCAAATTTCGATAGCCATATCTAAATCGTGAGTCGCGAGAAGCATTGCCGTGTTTGTATCTTTAAGAAATTTTATTACGCGCCGTCTTCCTGCCGGGTCAAGAGCCGCAGTCGGTTCATCAAGCAAAAGTAATTCAGGCTCGGCGGCCAAAGTCCCTGCGAAAGTTACCATTCGTTTTTCACCACCTGATAATTTATGCGGCACTCTGTCAGCCAAGTGCGATATTCCAAGAGATTCTAAAATTTTCATAGCGAGCGCATGAGCTTCTTCAACTTTCATTCCGTCGGCCACGGGTGAGAAAGCAACATCTTCAATTACGCTCGGCATTAAAATTTGATCATCGGCATCTTGAAAAATTAATCCTGTTTTACGGCGGCGCGATTCTGAAACTTCGGAGCCACTGAAAAAAATTTTTCCGTCAGTTTGTTCCATAGCACCGGCGATTAATAATAAGAGCGTAGATTTTCCCGAGCCGTTCGCACCGACGAGCGCAACTTTTTCGCCGTGATTAATTTCAAAATTTAATTTTTTTAATGCTTCGTGGCCGTCAGGATATTTGTAACAGAGATTCTGCACCGCTAAAAGTTTTTTCATTCCTAACTCCTACTTCCTCACTCCTAATTGAATTAAAGCCCGCGAAGCCGCCGCGACATTTTATAGCGCGTTCCATTCGTTCTGAACGTTCAGCCGCTTGCAACAACACCGAGCCGGTTATATAAGTGAACGATTTTAATTTTGCAAAATTTTTTTGAGCCGGTGCACGAAGTCTTAAAGAGATTAACGCCGATTCAAATCTTTCTTTCAATATAAAAATTCCGCGCAACGTCAACAGAATTAAAATTTTTAATTTCTCTGGAACGTGCAAGAACACGAGAGCTTTATAAATCCCCGCGAGTCCTTTCGGGAATATGAATGCGGCACAGAATAAATAAATCACGCTGCACTTGAGAGCTATTGAAAGCCCGGTGATAAATCCCTCGTACATGTTCGGCCAAGTTAAAGTTATTGTGATTATGACAATTAAATTAGATAGCAAAAATTTTTTCATTTTAAAAACTCCGGTGCGGCCTTTTTCAGCCACGTAATTAAAAATGCTGTCGCGGCTCCTTCAATCAGAGCCAACGGAATATGAGCGGCTAATAATAATTTTATGGCAGTTAAGAAATTTTTATCCGTCAAGCCTAAAAACGCTCCCGCGATTGACGCTCCCATAATCACGGCCAAAGCTCCGGCTATGAATGAGAGAGTCATCACTGAAATTTTATTTTGAGACTCGCGAATTGATTTTCCAAAAATTAAATAAACGACAAGCGCCGGCGAAGCCATTGCGAACGTGTTAGCGCCAAGAACTAGCAAGCCGCCGAAGTGAAATAAAATTGCTTGAAGCAATAACGCAACGAAAATCGCCGGGAAAGCTCCCCAGCCTAAAATTAATCCCATCGGCGCAATGAAAGACAAATGAGTCGAGCCGGGGCCGATTCGGACATTCACGAGCGACGCAAGAAAAAACGTTGACGCAAGCAACGCAGTACGGACGATTTTATAATCTGAAGTTTTTTTTAGGCCAAGAGCAACCCCCGCGCAAGTCCCTGCCCAGCCTGTGATTAAAATTTGCGTCGATAAAATTCCTTCACTTATGTGCATGGCTTTTTATTAATAATGCAAAATTAAAAATCAAACTCACGCCGAGCAATGCGCGAATGAATAATTCAAAACCTTCGGGCGCGTCGTTTTCGTGATTTTGTTCAACGTTTTCGATTTCGTTTTCTGATTTCAAAAATTCTTCGGTGATGTTAATTTTTGCTTCGCATTGATGGCCTTCATTATCGCGAACGATCGCCCGCCATTCACCAGACGCGTCAGGAATGAAAGAGAATCTCCCCTGCTCGTCGGTGCGTCCGGATTGTGCTGCGAATTTTGAATCACTCGGTGAAAAAATTTTTGTTTCGCAATAGCTCATCTTCTCGCCCGTCGAATAAAAAAATTCCAGCGGCACGGCCTTTAATGAAATTTCCCGGTAGCCCACTCCGTGAGCAAAACCGGGATTTTCGCTTATAAAAAATAACATCGCGATGAACAAGAAGAGCCGCGCCCGAAACTCGGGTGGGTGGGGGGGAGAGTTGAGGGTGCGGCTAAGAAAATTTTTTTTCATTTAACTTCAAATAACAAGAACGCGCGTAAGTTCAAATTGTCATAATCGCCTTCGACGCCGGGCAAGCCTGATTGAGCCGCTCTGATTCCCCACCAACCTGGCGCGGTGATTTTCACGTGAGCTTCACCGTTTTCGGCTTCGGTGTAATAAGCGTAAGTGTTTTCGTATTCAGTTACAAAACCGTCGTAGCTCGCCCATACAGGCCCGGTGTAAGGCTGACCGTTCAATAAAATTTTTACGTCGAAGTATTCGCCGACTTTAGCGTCCGCAGGATTTGTAACTGGAATAATTTCAAGCGGCTGTCCTAAAACTTGCGCAAAATTTTTATCTTCGGTTGACGCATTGAAGATTGCCTTCGCGTATTTGTCATATTTGTTCGCCGATAAGACTTTCAGACCTTGAGCTTCTAAATCTTTTCTTGCTCCTGATTTTCCGCCCTCGTTAGTTAGGCACCACGACTCGCCGTCTTTAATTGCTGTTACGATAAATGAGCCTGATAAATCCTTCGGCGTTACGGTGAAGTCGATCCAGAGTTTTGGGTCATTGCCCTTAAGTTCGGCCTCGATTAATTTTCCGTCCTCAATGATTCCGGCTTTGACGCGTGAAAGAATTTCGACTTCTTCTGGGACTATGAACTTGTGAGCAGATTGAACAGTAAGTTCGAATGGCTCGCCAGCTTTTGGAGCGTCGCCCTTGACGTTCTTAATCGTGAGTTCGTGAGAGGAAGCCGGGACCGCAAACAATGAAACGAGAAGCGCGGCTGTTATAATACGTTTGAACATAAAAAAAATTACCTCCAAAGAAAATTTTTTTTCGATGGAGGTAATAATAACACAGTTATGAAAAAAAATATTACTGCTTTTGTTTTATGATTTCTTTTTCAAAATTGCAAGTGCTGCCAAACTAAAGAGAGTCACGCCCGCGTTGCAGCCTCCGCTCGATGAACCGGGGTTAGTGTTGTTGTCGTTTGAGGGCGATTCTTCAGTGTCAGCTGCGGCAGGATAGAAGCTCCATTGATGAACAGCAGGGCTTGAAGCGTCTTCATAGGAACGCAATCTCACGCGCATTCTTTTCACGTTGTCAACGGGCTGCGGAATGTCCAATGTATAAGTTCCCGAAGCGGTTTTTCTTAACCAGCTTGAGCGATAAGTATTTGCCCAAACGTCCCGACCGGTTGCACGGTCAAGATAAATTCTGAAGTCCGTATCGTAAGAAGGCGTTATTGCGGTCGAAGTGTCCGACGACTTCACGATTTTATAATTCACAGCTGTGATATATCCGTCTGCGCTCACGAGTTCGATATAAGGGACGCCTGTTTCAAGTTGCGCCGCTGTGGTTTTGTGAGTCGGGATTACGCCGTTTCCATTTAAGTTTAATTCGGCGGGTAAAGTCCAAGTTATGGTTTTTCCGTTGAGACCGGTTTCTGCACCGCCTGCGAAAACTAAATCTGTTCCGCTGTCATCGACGGGCCAATATTCGATATACTCATCGCCGATCGCGCCTTCATCATCAAATTTTAATTTGAAAGTTGTGTCACCCGCTACGGTGTTGAGCGTTTCGCCTGTTTCAAAATTTTTCAATGTGTAGCCGCCGCCCGGGATTGTAACACGTCCTGCGTCCGTGAAATGTTTTTCTTCACATATCGCGGGATTTTTATTTTCAATCAAGAAGGCGACGTATGAAAATTTCGCGTTGCTGTAATCGGACTTGCCATTGACGAGCGACGTTTCTGACGCGTGATAAGGCCATAAATAAAGCTCAGGCTGTTCGGCTACGTAGAAGTTCCAAGAATAAATTTTTTCTGTTGCTTCATCGTAAGCTTTCAATCTTATTCTGACGCGATATATATCGGCTTCTGCGATCGGCTCATCGAAAGTATATGTGCCTTGTCCAGCTTCGTTGGCGTTAATATCGGCTCTGGGGCGGCCGTTGTGAATTTTGTCTTCGTCGTAGTTCCAAACTTCAAAAGTGTTAAGACGCATTCCGAAATCTTGAGCGACTGCTGTCGAAGTGTCAGAAGCTTTTACGATTCGCCAATTAATTCCAGTTACGTTTGAACCTGAACGAATAAACTCGAAGTACGGCACAAAATTTTCAAGCTGATATTGCGTGGTCTTGTAGTTCGGGAATGTAAAACTACCGTTCAGCGACGGATCGTCAGGAAAATTCCAAGTTGCAGTTACGCCATTAAGACCGCCGTCGGCTTCGATTGCAGCTCTAAATTCGCCGCCCGCGTCCGTGAAGAGTTGATAGGCCG
Source organism: Synergistaceae bacterium (assembly GCA_017445205.1). Lineage (GTDB taxonomy): Bacteria > Synergistota > Synergistia > Synergistales > Aminobacteriaceae > JAFUXM01. The sequence goes on along the minus strand of JAFSUP010000133.1, from coordinate 26,864 downwards.
CTTCATCACCACCTGACGCTAGCCACGTCTCAAGCCCTAATTTGAAAGTCTGTGCAGTCCCGGTGATTTTTTTTGAATCTTTTTTCCGTCCCAGAATGAGTAATTGCCACCAGAAAGATTTATCGTGCCTGTAAGAGCGGCGTTTTCTTTCGTTACGGGTGTATCGTTGTGAATGACGGTGAAAAACAAATTAGAAAAACGTGCATCAGAAAAATCCGCGTGTCCGTCCGTGATACTTGCGATTGAATCGTGAGATACCCACAGCTCGACTTCAGCACACGCAGACGAAACTAACAATAGAAGAAAAAGGAAGCTTACGAAAAATTTTTTGAACATTAAAAATCCCCCTTTGATTATAAAACTAGCGACTCACTGTGCAACTACAGCGGCGACGCGTCGAAATTATAATTTATGGGGGGGGTATCAAAATCAAGAATTTTTGTCAAAAAATTTATCTTTTAAATCCTGCTAGGCCACTCGCGCCCGCGAAGTTCATTCCGGCCATGCCGCCCATGCCTAAAAGTCTTTCAATTTCTGCGCGGTCATACGCAAAATTTTGGGCCGTCTCTTGTGAAATTTTTCCTTCACGAACGAGCCGCGCTAAATCCTGTTCCATCGTGTGCATACCTGCGGACATTCCCGTTAGCATTGAGTTTCTAATCCCGCTGACTTTGCCTTCGCGAATCGAAGCACGAATAGCCGGCGTCGCTATTAACATTTCCGTAGCGCAGACTCGGCCTTTAACTCCTTGCGTCGGGATTAATTGCTGCGAGCAAATTCCAAGCAGCGTGTAAGAAAGTTGCAATCTAATTTGATTTTGTTGATGAGGCGGGAAAACGTCAACGATTCTTTCAATAGACTGCGAAGCGTCCTGAGTGTGCAAAGTCCCGAAGACTAAGTGGCCAGTTTCAGCCGCTGTAATTGCCGCCGAGATAGTTTCTAAGTCGCGCATTTCTCCGATCATTATTACATCGGGGTCTTGTCGCAAGACGTGGCGAATGCCCGAAGCAAAATTTTCTGTGTCAGCTCCGATTTCTCTTTGATGAATTACAGAAAGTGCCGGGCTGTGAACATATTCGATCGGGTCTTCGATTGTAACAATGTGAGATTTAATTTGATGATTGATTTCGCTGATTATGGCCGCGAGCGTTGAGCTTTTTCCGTGACCGGTGGGACCTGTCGTTAAGAATAAGCCACGGTGTTTGTAAGCCATCGTTTTCAAAATTTCTGGAAGTCCTAGCTCGTCGAGCGAACGGATCACAGTAGGGACAAGTCTGAACGTCAACGACACGCCGCGCATCTCGCGATACAAGCTGCCTCTAAATCTCTGTGTGCCATACGTGAAAGCAAAATCTAAATCGCCCGTACGATTGAAGCGTTCAAGCTGCGCTGATGTCAAAATCTCGCCGATGAATTTCTCAAGCGACTCGCGCGAAAAGATTGCCGACGTCTTTACGTAATTTAATTCGCCGTGAACACGAAGGGCCGGCAACGTTCCTGAACTTAAATGAATGTCGCTTGCGCCGCTGTCGATTGCTAATTGAATCAAATTTTCGAGCGCCGGGTTAGTGAAGTCCTGCAAAATTTTTCTCTCCTCTTTTTTATAAGAACTCCCTGCTTAGTCAGAGCGAGGGAGAATTTTTTAGTGTGTGGCCATGTACAACAAAACTATAATACTTTATCACAAAAAAGGAGTCAGGCGTTTTAATTCCTAACTCCTCATTCCTACTTCCTAATTGTTAATTCAGGTCTCTGCTCGCTACGATGTCAACGTCAGTGCCGCAGACATTATGAATCAAAACTTGGCCGATTTTAATCGGAGCTTTCACGTTTAATTCTGCGACGGCTCGGGCAATTTCTTTTAATTTCGCCTTCGGCGCGGGCGTCTTGCTTCGTATCGGACAAACTGGAAGCTTGCCTCCCGAAACTCTCACTGTCGAAGCAAAAACTCGACGCGGGTCGCTGACTTCGGTCTTGGCGTAAGCTGCTCCTCGTGGGCAAGTGTTGCCGGTAACGTTGACGACCTCGCCGTTTTCAAGCGTAACATTAAGGCCGCAGCCTAAAGGACACGAAACGCAAATAAATTTTCTTTCTTCGCTCATGATTTTTCACACTCCTTTATAGCGGCTGAATGTCAACGGTGATTTCTTTCAAATCCGGCTTTGCTTGAATGTCAGCGGCTTTGATTCTTACTTCGTTCATCTCTCCCGGTCGCGCATAACGAAGTCTTTGAGTATAAAGTCCCGGTTCGGCAATGACTTTGCAAGCCTGTTCGATCGGGTGAGTTACTCGCATGTAAATAATCGTATCTGCTTCGCCCGTAACGAACTGCGGAGAATATAATCTCACGTTCTCGCCGCCCTTGACGGGAATTCGCTTGACGTTAGGAGAAATTTTCCCAGCCGCGAATTTTGCCGCGTTAGCTCCCGCGATTAATCCCTCGTCGCTCACGTTGTCAACTAAATCGTAGACTATAACGACGTTGCCAGCCGCGAAGACTGCCGGGTTAGAAGTCTGAAGTAAATCGTTGACAACAGGGCCGCCCGTTACCGGGTGAATGTCGATACCGGCCATTCGTGAAAGTTCGTTTTCGGGAATTAAGCCGATAGCTAATAATAGCGTATCGCACGGGACGTATCGCTCTGTGCCTTTAATCGGCGTCATTTTGTCATCAACTTTTGCAACTGTAACACCCTCAAGTCTATCAGCACCGTGAATTTTCATAACTGTAGTTTGAAGATGGAAAGGAATTCCGTAATCGTCAAGGCATTGTGCAATGTTACGACGCAAACCGCCCGGCCAAGACATTACTTCGTAAACGCCTTCGACTTCTGCGCCTTCCCATATCATTCGGCGAGCCATGATTAAGCCGATGTCGCCCGAGCCAAGAATTACAGCGCGCTTGCCGGGCATGTAGCCTTCCATGTTCACGAATCTTTGAGCCGTTCCAGCCGTGTAAATTCCGGCGGGACGAGTTCCGGGGATCCTAATCGCGCCGGCGGGACGTTCACGGCAGCCCATAGTTAAGACTATGGATTTTGGATTAAGACATTCGATGCCGCGCTCTTTGTTCATCGTCCAGACTGCGTTAGTGTCTTTGTCAATCTGAAACACCATCGTGTTAGTTCTGAACTCTACGCCGGCTTCGTGAGCCTGCTGAATGAATCTGTGCATGTATTCCGGACCTGTTAATTCTTCTCTGAATGTCCTAAGACCGAAGCCCGGGTGAATGCACTGCTGTAAAATTCCGCCTAAATCCCAATCGCGCTCAAGCACTACGACTCGCTCCGCGCCTTCTTTCTTAGCACCGATTCCAGCGGCGACTCCTGCGGGGCCTGCGCCAATGATTAAAACGTCAATGTTGTTATTCATGTTATTCAGCCCCTTTGTTCAATAAAAATTCTTTTGTTTTTCCGACGAGCAATTTTGATTCGCCGCCGTGTCTTGTGATTTCGTCAAGCGGAATGTTTAACTCACGCGACAAAATTTCCGCAACTCTAGGACAGCAGAATCCGCCTTGACAACGCCCTGTGCCTGCGCGAGTCATCATCTTAACGGCTGTGATAGTTCTCGCGCCGCGTCTGATAGCTTCAAGCACTTGGCCTTCTGTTACAGTTTCACAGCGGCAGACTATTTGAGCGTAGGCCGGATCTTTCTTCACGAGTTCTTCTCGTTCTTCCATATTTAAGTATAAGAATCTCGGAATGCCTTTTCGCTCTGGAATAAATTTCTCGTTCGGCGTTAATGTGATTCTGTCGGCAAGTTCTTCTTTTAATAAATCCGCAACATAAGCCGCGATTGCTGGTGAAGACGTGAAGCCCGGCGATTTAATTCCAGCGACGTTAACGAAGCCGCGAGGAGTCTTTAACGCTTTAATTTCAAAGTCGCCTGACTCTGTGTTAGCACGAACGCCCGCGAATGTCGTTATGTTGAGCCTAACCGGGAAGTCCGGAACTAAACGCCGTGCGCCTTTCAAAACTTCGGCGAGTCCCTCTGGAGTCGTAGCTCTGTCTTCGGGGTCTTCCTGCTCGGTGGCTGTCGGGCCTGACATCAAATTCCCTTCGGCGGTCTGTAAAACTGTTATGCCTTTGCCTGCCTTCGACGGGCACGAGAACAAAAAGCTGTGAATAAATCCCTGCGTCGTTCGGTCAAGCAGTAAATACTCGCCTTTAGTCGGAATGATTTTGAAGCTCGTATCGCCGGCCCATTTTGAAATTTCGCCCGAATGAGTTCCGCCCGCGTTGATGACAACGGGAGCAAGAAACTCGCCTTTGTTTGTCGTTACGCCGCGAATGTTATTTTTCTCATCGAACAGCAAGCCCGTAACGAGAGTCTCTAAAAATAATTCCGCGCCGTTAATTTTTGCACTTTCAATTAAAGCGTTGACGGCCTCGAAGTTGTTAATAATTCCTGCTTCAGGAGACCACAAAGCCGCGACGATGTCTTTTGAAACATTAGGCTCTTTCTCGCGCATTTTGTCGCCCGAAACGATTTCGATCCCGGGAACGCCGTTAATTTTGCCTTGCTCTAATAATTTTTCAAGATGTTTAACCTCGTCATCATTGAAAGCACAGACGTAAGAGCCGCAATGATTAAAATCAATGTCAAGCTCTTTCACGAGACTGTGCCACATTTTGTTGCCTGGTACACAGAATTTTGCTTTCATAGTTCCGGGTTTGTCATCGAAGCCGCCGTGGATCATTGAGCTATTAGCACGGCTAGCTCCTGACGGAAGCTCAGAGGCTTTGTCAAGCACAGCGATTTTTAATTTATATTTTGAAAGTTCGCGTGCTATACCTGCTCCCGTTACGCCCGAACCGATAATAATTACATCGTAGTTCATGAAAATCGATTCCCCCTCTGTATCTTGAATAAAAGAAAGAGGAGTCAGGCTTTCACTTCCTAACTCCTACTTCTTAATTTCTAATTCAAATTAGTCTGTCCAGTTGCGGCACTTTTCGATAGCTTTCTTCCAGCCCGCGTAGGCTTTCTCGCGGTCGGCTTCGTCATTTTCGGGCGTGAATTTGTGATCCTGTGCCCAATTTGCGCGAATGTCGCCTTCGTCTTTCCAGAAGCCCACAGCAAGTCCTGCCGCGTAAGAAGCACCGAGTGCCGTCGTTTCGTTCACGACAGGTCGGACAACGTCAGCTCCGAGAATGTCAGCTTGAATTTGCATAAGAAGATTATTAACGACTGCGCCGCCGTCAACTTTCAAAGCCGCAAGTTTCTTGCCGGAGTCTTTCTCCATAGCTTCGATAACGTCGCGTGTCTGATAGCAAAGCGATTCGAGAGTTGCGCGAATGAAATGCTCTTTGCGAATGTAGCGTGTCATTCCTACGATTGCTCCGCGTGCGGTCATGTCCCAATACGGAGCGAAAAGTCCAGAGAACGCCGGGACGAAATACATTCCGCCGGAGTCTTTGACTTTACCCGCGTAGTACTCGCTGACAGGAGCATCATCGATCATCTTCAGGTTGTCGCGAAGCCACTGGATAGCCGCGCCTGCGATTGCGATTGAGCCTTCGAGAGCGTAATAGCATTTGCCCGGCTCGCGTGAATAGAACGCCGTTGTTAAAAGTCCGTTCTTTGAAGGTATCGGTTTGTCGCCGATGTTCATAAGCATGAAACAGCCTGTGCCGTAGGTGTTCTTGGCCTCGCCTTCACTCAAACACGCCTGACCGAACAAAGCCGCTTGCTGGTCGCCTAAGTCACCTGCTACAGGGATCTCAGCACCGAACGGGCCGTCTTTGGCGGTCTTTCCGTAAACGTAGCTTGACGGCATGATTTTAGGAAGCATTGATGCCGGGATCTGAAGCTCTTTCATCATTTCTTCGTCCCACTGGCAAGTCTTGATGTTCATTAAGAGAGTTCGTGAAGCGTTGGAAACGTCCGTAACATGAACGCCGCCATTAACGCCGCCGGTTAAGTTCCAGATGAGCCAAGTGTCAGTGTTGCCGAATAATAATTCGCCGCGCTCGGCCTTTGCTCTTGCGCCTTCGACGTGGTCAAGAATCCAACGGATTTTAGTTCCCGAGAAATAAGGGTTGATTAAAAGTCCGGTGATGTCTTTGACTTTGCCTTCGCCTTTTTCATTTTGTCCCCAGCCGGGCTTCTTGAGCCATTCTGCGCAAAAGTCCTGCGTTCTCGTACACTGCCACACGATAGCGTTATAAATCGGTTTGCCTGTAGCTTTGTCCCAAACTACTGTCGTCTCGCGCTGATTCGTGATTCCAACTGCGGCGATTTCTGACGGGTCAGCCTTCGCTTGAGCTAAAGCTCCGCGGATAACGTCCTGAGTTCTGCTCCAAATTTCCATCGCGTTATGTTCGACCCAACCGGGCTGCGGGAAAATCTGTTCGTGTTCCATTTGATACGACGCTGCGGGACGGCCGTCCTTTGTGAACAACATGCAACGGGTGCTGGTTGTGCCTTGGTCAATAGCTGCTACATATTTCTTGTCTGCCATAGAAAATTGTTCCTCCTTAATAATTAAATTTGTCTGTGTGTTAATTTCAGGTTCTGAAGTTTGTGGTGTGGTTGTTGGTGATGAAGCCGCTGTGCCAAAAAGTTTTGAGAAAAATGACATAGTGTCAGCTCCCTTTCATAAAACGTGAGGAATTAGAAAGCTTAATTCCTAACTCCTCACTTCTAATTCCTAACTGAATTTACATAATTCCGAATGCTCTGCAGAAGAAGAACGCAACGACCGCGCCTGCTACAGGGCCAAGTACAGGAACTAAAGCGTAACCCCAATCGGAGCTGCCTTTGCCAGGGATCGGAAGAATGAAGTGTGCGATACGAGGACCAAGGTCTCTTGCAGGGTTCATAGCATAACCAGTCGGTCCGCCGAGTGCTGCGCCGCAGCCGTAGATTAAGCCACCGACCATAAATGCGCCAAGTCCGGCCGTTGTGATCCCTGCGCCCTTCGAGAAGATGCAGTTGATGACCGTTACAAGGAAGAACGTAGCACTGGCTTCAGTGATGAAGTTGCAGAATAAGTTTCTGCGTGCCGGTGCCGTTGAGAATACGCCAAGCTGTGAAGCAGGATCCGTGCCTTCCCAGTGATTAAGATAAACGAGCCATACGAGAACGCCGCCAAGAATACCGCCGACGAACTGAGCGATGATAATCTGAATGGCAAGGTCTGTCGTGTAAACTCCCGCGAGCAATTTCGCGACAGTTACAGCGGGGTTGATGTCAGCCTGTGCGGAGCCCATTGCGTTAGCCGCGAAAATTCCAAGCACGACTGCCCACGCCCAGCCCCAGCAAATATGAACCCAGCCTGCGCCGCTACCTTTTGAATCTTTGAGCGAAGCTGCTGCGACGTTGCCGTCTCCGAAAACCACGAGGACAAGCGTTCCGAACAATTCTCCCCATACGGGGCCCGGTGTTAAGAATGACATTATAAAAAAGCCTCCTTAAAATTTTTAATAAAAATTCTGAAATGATTTTGAATTATTTAATATTTTATAGCAATTTTTTTTTCTGTCATTAGAAATTTTTGCGAGATTTAAAAAGATTAAATTGACTGACATTTCGTACAATTAACATTAACATTCTCGAAAGCCATTTCTTTTATTGCCCATTCAGCCGCCGCAGTCAACATTGGTAAAGCTCGCTCGCCGCGTTCAGTTAAGGAATACTCGACGTGAGGGAGCTTCTCAAAAAATTCTTGTCTGTTAATTATGCCGTCAGCTTCAAGTTCTCTAAGCGATTGAGCTAACATTGTATTAGTTATTGTTCTGAGTCTTCGTTTAATTGTAGTGTAACGCTGGGAATTTTTACTCGCAAGCACACAGATTATAGATAATTTCCATTTCCCGCCAAAAGTTTTCGATAAATATTTCAGAGGACAGACAGCTTCGTTATCAGGCATGAAAAAATTTCACCTCGTGAGTTTGTTTTTTATGGTACGAAAAAACTTAGTTATTGTAAAAATCTTATCACGAAAATATAATTTGAAAATCATAAAAAATTTTTGAGGAGGATAAAATCATGAAAATTAAAGTTGTAAAACTTTATGACGATGGCGAATTCGCTGAAGATTTTCTTTTCGGCGGCGAGAACAAGAGCGACGGTCGCGCAGATGTTAAATATCCAGCGAGCCTTCAGAATTTTTTAATCGACATGGAAAACGGCGAAGTGATTCTCGTTGACACCGGACTATCACCCGAAACGCCGTTCAAAGGTTATAGAAAAGTCAATGACTACATGGACGCTTTCAAGGCGCTCGGCTATAAGCCTGAACAAGTTACAAAAATTCTCGTAACTCATAAGCACCCTGACCACACGGGCGAACTTAAAGAATTTCCAAACGCAAAAGTTTATATCGGCCCTGAAGACGCTGACGCTTTGAAACTCACTGGCGAAAATATTATTCGTTGCGAATACACCGACGGAGCTTATAAAAATTTTGAACACTCTCAGAAAATCGCCGACGGAATTTATTTCATTAAGGCACGCGGCCATACGAAAGGCAACAGCATTGTAATAGCTGAAGGTGATGACGGAGTTTTTTACATGATGCACGGCGACGTTACGTACAACGACACAGCATTAAAGAGAAACAAGCTCTCGATTATTTTCGAGGACATAGAGGCCGCAAGGGATACCCTCAATCGAGTTCGCGAGTTCATCAAAAATAACCCGACGATCTACCTTTCGACGCACACGCCCGAAGGTTATAAGAATCTTGAAGAAAAAATCACTATGAAGCTTGACTAAATGATGAACGTTTAAATGAAAAGCATTACGGATATGCCGACAACTCGTTTAGAGCCGGAATTATTATTCTAAATTTTTAAGGAGGAATTTTTTATGTCAGACAAAACAAAAATCATTGAGGGACTTCAAACAATCGTAACTAACCTCGCTCAGCAGGCAGACGGCCATGAGATTCAGTCAAGAGTTTTCGCGTCGCAGGGTCTCAATAAACTCGCGGACAAATATGCCGAACATGCAAGCGACGAACGTGGCTATGTCAAGAAGTGCATCGACAGAATCATTGACCTTGGCGGCGAAGTGAAACTTCAAGCTAAGCAAGAAGGCCCCATTTGCAAAGACGCCCTTGAGTTCGTGAAGTACGACCTTCAGGTTTCAAAAGACGGGCTTGCGTGGCTTGCGGAACTTGTCGAATGCGCCAAAGAAGACCTTTCGACGTTTGCCATCCTTAGCGATTATTACAAGGACGAGGAAGGCGACATGTATTGGGGCGAGCAGCAGCTTGAACTCATCAAACTAATTGGCAAAGAAAACTGGTACGCTTCATTAATGTAATAGTCTTTTTTCTCTCTAATCTCTCCTTTTGATTTAAGAGGAGAGATTTTTTATGCTAAAATTCTTTCAAATTAATTATAATTATCTTATTTACCAAAAATTTTATTAAAAGGGAGTTTTTTATTTTGGAAGAAAGAAAAAAAATGAAGAACATCGGCATTATTACTTCCGGTGGCGATTGCGGCGGACTTAACGCTGTTATTCGTGGTGCGGCCAAGACGGCTTTAATGCGCGGTATGAGAACTTTCACAATCCCAAACGGTTACGCAGGACTCTATAACCTCGTGAACTTCGATCATCTTGTCGAACTTGACGAAGAACGCACTGACCATGTTAATTCACAGTTTGCAGGAAGCGACGCAGGACACAGCCGCGTAAAAATTTCAAAAATCGATGACCCTGATAAATACGATCGTATTATGATGGGACTTCGCAAGCACAATCTCGACGGGCTTGTAATCTCCGGCGGTGACGACACAGGCAGCGTAGTCGTTGACCTTTCAGAGCACGGAATCCCCTGTGTTCATGCTCCTAAGACGATGGACCTTGACCTTCAGACTTATTCAGTCGGCGGCGACTCGGCCATCAACAAAATCGCGACAATCGTTGACGACCTCAAAACTACGGGCACGACCCACAACCGAATCATGGTCATTGAGGTTTTCGGACGCTATGCCGGACACACTGCCTTCAGAGGCGGAATTGCGGCTGACGCGGACTGCATTTTAATTCCTGAAGTCCCCGTTGACTTCAACGCAGTTTACGCTCACTTGAAACATTATTATATTAGAAGAATCTTAAATTCTGACGTGCACGCCGGAACTTACACAATTGTTGTAGCCGAAGGCGTTAGAGGCGAGGACGGTCAGTTATTCTCCGACGGCGGCGGCAAGGCTAACGATTCGTTCGGACACCCGAAACTCGCAGGAGCAGGACGCTTCGTCAAAGAAACTCTTGAGAATATGATGAAGCAAGACCCGGAAATTAAACAATTTATGAAAACTTCCGGAATGTATGTCCCCGGCGTGTTTGAAATTCCGGAAATCCGCGAAGTCATTCCGAGCCATATCGTTCGAAGCGGAGCAACAGCGGCCTATGATGTCAACTTCGGAAAACAGATCGGCGCGGCGGCGGTCATTCTTCTTGACGAAGGCATCAGCGGCGTTACTGTCGTTAAGATGTACGATGGCAAGATTCGTTACATGCCGACATCCGAAGCAATCGCGCAGAGATTTGTAGGCCTCGAAACAGTTGCCTTCTATGAACAAATGGACGTGTGCTTCGGGCGCTATCGTCAGCAGTATGTTCCAAAGCTCGAAGAAGTTCACGGCGCGGTCGAAAGACTTTATAGTTAATTAGGAATTAGGACTGAGGAGTTAGGAATTAATTTTTCTGGCTCCTCTTTATTTATGAAGCGATAGAAGGGAATTTATTAATGTATAAGTTGGAACGTTTTATAAAAGCGCAAAATGAAAGTCCATATGAAAATTATGAGCGAGCTTTGAGCGAGATGCGCGCCGGTAAAAAACAGAGCCATTGGATTTGGTATATCTTTCCGCAACTTAAAGATTTAGGACGAAGTGACAAAGCTAAGTATTACGGCATCGAAAATCTTGACGAAGCAAAAGAATATTTAGCTCACCCTGTTCTTAGCAAAAGATTAATTGAAATTTCAGAAGCAATTTTGAAACTTTCAAAAAATAATCCCGTGTCCCTCATGAACGGACAAACCGACGCTACAAAATTAAAATCTTGCATGACGTTGTTCGCTTATGCTTCAGGTGATAAAGATTCGGTCTTTTGTCGAGTTCTTGAAAAATTTTTTGACGGTCAAATCGACGAAAAAACTATGAGCATTATCGAGCATGAAGAACACGAGGATTAATTTTTAACCTAACTCCTGTTTTTTAACTTGCTTTTGTTTTTTGGAGTTTTAATTTTATCGTCGTGCTTAAAAATTTCTTTCATTGACGCTTTCACGAGATTTTCTACGACTTTCATAACCGGCCCGCCTTGATACTCGCGATAAATCGAACCTTTAGCCGCCGCGACGTGATCGCCTTCGGGGTCGGACGTCAAGAAAATTTTGGGCTCAACGTTCGTACTTAAATATGTAACGTCATGAGCCGGGATAATTTCAGTTTTTTCTTCCGGGATTCGTAGCGTCTCAATGATTCTGCCGTTCTTGTCACGCTTCTCAATTTCTTTATATTCCGTGTAAGTGCGGGTCGACTCTGGCACATGCTGTGTAACAAAATTTTGCGTCAAGCTCGCCTTTACGAAAACACTGTAGCCCATTTCCGAAGCAGCTTTAAAAAATTCTGCACCGTCGGGAATTTTTTCGCCGTAAATAAATTTCATGTCCTCTTTCAAATCTTCAAGGCTCTTCACCGTGATTTTCCCTTTACCCATTGACGCGGCTATACCGTCAGCGGCCCACGAAATTATTTGAGCGTTCTGTTGCTTTTCTGGCATTAGAGAGCTCTTGGCCTCAAGTTTTGAATCAAAAGGCATGATGAAAATTTTTTTAATCCCCGAAAAATTTAATGCCGGGTCTTGCCACACTTCGACTTCAGCCGCACTCGCTGCGCATGATAATGCAAAGAAGCACACTAATAATAAAAAAATTTTTTTCACGTTATATCACTCCATTGAACGATTTGATAAAAGCATTCTTCTGCGGAAATAAAGATCTTCTTCGATTTCGTCGGCCTGTTCTTCGACCATGAATTTATCTTCAAAGACTGAATCGCCCGCGTCGTCTTCTTGACCTTTGAACGCGGTCTTTAATACTATCGGCGTTATGATTGTACAAACGATTATCATTATAATAATCGGCCCGAGATAATCTTCGCTGATCAAGTTCATAGTTACGCCTTTGCCCGCAACGATTAGCGCAACCTCTCCACGACATACCATGCCCAAGCCTATTTGATAGCTCTGTCGATTTTTGAAGCCTGAAATTTTGGCCCCAAGTCCGCAGCCGCCGAGTTTTGAAATTACACTGACGATTACAAGCGCGACTGTGAAGAACACGAGATTATAACTCATTGCCGGAAGCGTTACTTCGAGTCCGATATTTGCAAAGAAGATCGGCGTTAATAAAAGATAAGCTATCGTATCGAACTTGCTCGCGATATATTGGCCCTTAGGCGAAATTGAAATTATCATTCCCGCCGCGAAAGCGCCGATTATGTCCGCGACCCCGAAGAGAACTTCCGCTGCCCACGCCATGAACAAGCAAAACGCGAAGCCCATGACTGGATAACGTCGCAGATTTCTAGCTGCCTGAATACGATCCGACAAGACCATATAATGATAATAAATAAATCCTGACACAGCCACGAATACAAAGAAGCCGATAATTTTCGCTAGCACTAGCATCAAATTAACTTCTTCGCCGGCCATTCCCGTTATTAAAGTCAGACAGACTAAGCCTAAAATATCGTCGATCAACGCCGCTGCTAATATCGTGTTGCCAACCTTCGTTGACATTTTGCCGAGTTCTTTCAACGTCTCGACAGTGATCGACACTGAAGTAGCCGTTAAAACAGCGCCGACAAAAATTGCGGATTCAAACGTCGCGTTCTTGTCGAAAATGTACATCAACGCCGCTCCCATTCCTAAGGGAACGATAACGCCAGAGAGCGCTACGGCAAAGCCAGATTTACCCGCGGCCTTTAATTCTTCGAGGTTCGTTTCCATTCCCGCGCTGAACATAATCACTATAACGCCAAGTTCAGCAAGTCGGCTAAGAAGCTGCGAAGGCATCAGACAAAATTGAAAACCTAAAAATTTTGTCGTTAATGCTCCAAGCACAGCCGGCCCAAAAAATAATCCCGCCATCAAAGCGCCTACAACTTGAGGAAGCTGCGCACGACGTGAGATTATGCTGAAAATTTTTGTTGACATTAAGATTACGCACAGGCTAAGTAAATAATTGTAGCCTTCCAATTTATAATTTACTTCCTTTCAATTTTTTAATTCTCGTAGTCATCTCCGGACGCCTCGCCGAGCAGGGCACCGACTTGATGTCGCCAAGGCAATGACGGGTGAGCTCCGATTTTCGTACATGCAAGAGCACCACACGCCGAACCGAATCGCGCCGCGCGTCTTAACGGTCGTCCTTCGCCTAACGCTACGCAGAACCCCGCACAGAAAGCGTCCCTAGCGCCAGTGTTATCGACGGCACGAATATTGAAAGCGTCAAACGAGAACGACTCGCCGCCATTTTCAAAAATCATTCCGCCTTTCGCGCTTCTCGTTACGACAAGACAACCAACGCCACGCGTAAGAATTTCATGCGACATTGATTCTATTTTGCCTTTTGAATTTTTATTTCCGGCGTAGAAGCTCAAAGCTTTTTCATTTAATATCAAGTAATCAATATTTTTCCATGCGTCATCAGGAAGTGAGAAAGGAGGCTCGGCCGATAAAAAAGTCTTGCAGCCTGTCTGCCTTGCGAGTTTCAAACCTGCTACTACTGTTCCGGTTGGACTTTCCATTTGAAACAGAGCCGAATCTGAAGACTCAAAAATTTTTTTAGCGTCGTAGATGTCTTTTTCGTCGAGCAAGGCATTAGCGCCCTGTGCTATCACGATCGAGTTTTCGCCTTCGTCAGTTACGGTTATAACGGCCGTACCTGTAGCAAGTTCTCGGCGGGTCTGTAAGTGAGAACAGTCAACGCCGTTTTCAGTTAGGACGGAGCGAAGCCGCCGCCCGAAATCGTCATCTCCTACGCAGCCGATCATATGTGAACGTGCGTTAAGTCTTGCGACTTCGAGGGCTTGATTAGAACCTTTGCCGCCTCCGGCCATACCGAACGGGCCGCCTACTATTGTTTCGCCTTTTTGTGGACAATGTGGTGCGCGTATAACGAGGTCAATATTCAATGAACCTACTATTGTAACTGCTGACAAACTTTAGCCTCCTTGAAAATTTCCACGTATGATAGCACAAAGAGAGGCAAGTAGGAATTAGAAAGTAGGAGTTAGGAAGTAAAAATTAAATTTCGCCTGAAAAGATTTCGACGGCCGGGCCGGTCATGAAGCATTGATAATTTTGAATTTCAATTTTCAAATCTCCTCCGCGAAGATGAACGAGAACTTTTGAATTTAATTTGCCGGCTTTGAATCCCGCGAAGGCTGCCGCGGTCGCTCCTGTCCCACAAGCCATCGTTTCACCGCTGCCACGTTCAAAAACTCGCATTTTAATTTCATCGCGTGAGATTATTTCAATAAATTCTGAATTAACACGTTCGGGGAAGCGTTTGTGAGTTTCAAATTTTGGTCCCTCGATATTAAATTTTGACTCTGGCCACGAAAAAATATTTTTGATTTCGGGATTGTCTTCAAGAAAATAAACCGCGTGAGGATTTCCGACATTAACACCGACAAATTTTAATTTCATGTCGTCGATTTTAATTTCTTCGTGGATTTCGCTTGTGATTTTTGCTTGTCCCATGTTTACGGTGGCGGCGATGACTTTATTATCATTGACTTCAAGCGAAATTTTTTTTATACCTGCGGGAGTGTCGATTTAAGTTTCGCGCGTGGGCGGTGATATTATTACGGGGGCGTAAATATATTTAGCGACGCAGCGAATCCCGTTTCCGCACATTGAAGCTTTAGAGCCGTCAGCATTATAAAGTTGCATGAAAGCATCGGACTTATCATTAACCGGCGGCAAAATTAAAATTAAACCGTCCGCACCGATCCCAAAGTGTCTGTCTGAAATTTTAATCGCGAGTTCTTCAGGAGCAGAAATTTTTTCTTCAAAGCAATTTACGTATATGTAATCATTCCCGCAGCCTTGCATTTTTGTAAAGCGCATTAAAAATCTCCTTTATGAAAGCCACTCGGCTAAATCAAGAGCGTAATACGAAATTATAATATCGGCTCCAGCGCGAGCGATCGAATACGCCGCTTCGAGAGCGATATTTTTTTCGTTCAGCCAGCCATTAGCTGCGGCGGCTTTCATCATTGCATACTCACCGCTGACAGAATACGACGCTACAGGGAAGTTACAAGACTCTTTCACAGCTCGCAAGACATCAAGATAAGGCAAGCTCGGTTTCACAATTATAATATCCGCTCCTTCGTCAATATCGAGCGCGGCTTCTTTAAGAGCTTCTCGGACGTTGCGCGAATCCATTTGATAAGTTTTTCGATCCCCGAACGCAGGAGCAGACCCGGCGGCCTCTCTAAACGGGCCATAGAAAGCCGAAGCGTATTTGACTGCGTATGACATTATCAAAGTATCTTGAAAGTTTTCAGCGTCAAGAGCGTTTCTAATCGCGGCGGTGTGTCCGTCCATCATATCCGACGGCGCGACTATATCGGCTCCGGCTCGTGCTTGAGACACAGCAACGCGCGATAAAATTTCTAAAGTCGGATCGTTCTCTATTATTCCGTGATTAATAATTCCGCAATGTCCGTGCGAAGTATATTCACATAAACATACGTCGCCTATTACGGTCAAGTCCGGAAATTCTTTTTTTGAAATTCTGATTGCTTGTTGGATTACGCCGTTATCGTCCCAAGCTGATGAAGCTGTTTCGTCTTTGTGCTCGGGGATTCCAAAGAATAAAACTCCGCCGATTTTACTTTTAGCAGCGCGTTCGAGGATTAACGGGAGTTTGTCGGGACTGTAACGTTTTTGTCCCGGCATTGAGGGAATGTCCTCGATTATATTTTTCCCCTCGCGAATGAAAACAGGATACACGAACATTGACGGCGATAAACGAGTCTCGCTGACCATGTCGCGAATTGCCTGTGATTTTCTTAATCTTCGTGGGCGTTTAATCATAATAAAAATTTCAAGCCTTCTTTCAAATATAAAACGGGTTCAAACTTCAAAATCTTTTTTGCTTGTTCGATCGACGCTGACGAATGCAAAATATCTCCGTCGCGTGGTGCTTCGCGCTTGAATTTAATTTCTTGTCCCGGCGCAACGACTTCATAAATCACTTCCATTAATTCGTTAAGACTCGTTGAGACTCCGCAGCCGATATTAAAAACTTTCCCCGGGGCTTCAGGTTCGAGAGCCGCAAGCAAATTTGCCTTCACGATATTTTGAACGGCGCAGAAATCTCTTGTTGCTGTGCCATCGCCATATATAATCGGTAGTTCTCCGGCCTTAATTGCGCTGATCCACTTGGGAATAACGGCGGCATAAGCTCCGTTAGGGTCTTGACGTTTTCCGAAGACGTTGAAGTATCGCAAACCGACGCATTCAAGACCGTAAACGCGGGTATAAAATTCTGCGTAAACTTCATTAAGATATTTCGTCATAGCGTAAGGCGATAAAAATTTCCCGATTCGACTTTCAATTTTTTCGGTCGCGTCATCATCACCATACACCGCGCTTGACGAAGCAAAGACTACGCGCTTGACGTTATTTTCTTTTGCGGCCTGCAAGATGTTCACAAATCCGGAGACGTTGACTTCGTTATAATTCACGGGGTCTTTCATTGACGCGGGCACGGAAGCTAAAGCGGCGTGATGAAGAACATAATCGACTCCCTCGCAAGCACGACGGCACGTGTCAAGGTCAGTTATCGAGCCAGTGATTAAATTAAAATTTTCTTGCGCGTTATTAACAACGGCGTTTACGTTTTCGATTTTGCCAGTAGAGAAATTATCAAGCCCAACGACAATTTGATTTTTAGATAAAAGGACTTCGGCCAAGTGCGAACCAATGAACCCGGCCGCGCCGGTTACAAGCCAGCGTTTACGAGCCGGGAGTTCTGGATAATTAATCATGTTTAATTAATATTTTTCGATTGCTGCGATTTTTAATTTTCGAGTGCCGCGCGGAATTTTTACAAGCACGATGTCGCCGACGAGATGACCAGAGATAGCTTGACCGACGGGACTCTTTTGAGAAATTCTTTGAATGCCGCCTTCAGAGAACGCCGCGCCAGATAATTCTTCCGAGCCGACTAAGTCGTAAGTATGTTGTTTGCCATCGTGGTCTAAATCTTCGAGAGTAATTCGCAAGCCCACGCCCGCTCGTGTAGTGTCGAGTTTTGTTTCGTCGATAACGGTAACTTTGCTCAAAGTAACTTCTAGATCGGCGATTCGGTCTTCGAGTTTCGCTTGTTCTTCTTTTGCGGCAGCATACTCTGCGTTTTCGCTCAAGTCGCCAAATGCGCGAGCCTCTTCGAGTTTTCGGGCAACTTCCTGCCGGCCTTGTGTTCTAAGATTTGTAAGTTCTTCGCTCAATCTTTCATAACCGCTTCGTGTCATTTCGTGCACGATATTTTTTTTCGGTGCCAAAATTTTTACCTTCTTCATAAAATAATTTTATTTCTGTGATATTCTACCAAAGGCAAAAATAAATATGATTTTGAAAGAATTTGAAATTTAATGACGAGTTACGAGGGTTACATGCCCTATTCATACGGGGCAAATGATTGCCGCGCTCCCACCCACCCGCGCGGCTCTGTCTAAAATCAGTCGGCTTTAACTGCGCTCCTTCACGCGCCTGACCCTCAAAACTCCGCCAATCTCTTTTAATCGCTCCGTCGTGTCGTCAGGCATCTTGTGCGAAATGTCTAAGAGCGTACACGCATATTGACCCTTCGCTTTGTTTATTAAGTTTTCAATATTAAGATTGTTGCTCCCGAAGAACGAAGTAATTTGTGAAAGCATGTTCGGGATATTTCGATGAAGAATTTCGACGCGTGCTTCAGCCCCGCAAATTCCTGCATTAAGCTCCGGGAAGTTCACGGAGTTTGTAATATTTCCGTTGTCGAGATAGTCTTGTAACTGAACGGCCGCCATAATTGCGCAATTATCTTCGGCTTCTTCGGTGGAAGCTCCTAAGTGCGGCAAGACAATAGCGTTCGGCATATTTGCGCTTAACGAGTTCGGAAAATCAGAAACGTACTTTGCGACTTGCCCCGAGGTCAAAGCGTCTTTAAGTGCAGCTTCGTCAACAAGAATATCGCGCGCGAAGTTCAAAATTTTAATTCCTTGTTTCATTTTTGAAATTGCTTCGGTGTTAATCATCTTCTTCGTGCTATCCATGGCTGGCACGTGAATAGTAATGAAATCGCTAGCCGCGTAAATCTCTTCAACCGTATCCGCATGTTTAATCGCTGGGCTTAACATCCATGCCGAACGCAACGACAAATAAGGATCGTAGCCAAGAACATTCATTCCTAACGCTACAGCCGCATTAGCAACTCTTACGCCGATAGCGCCAAGTCCAATAACGCCAAGCGTCTTGCTCGCTATCTCATGACCCGCAAAATTTTTCTTTGCTTTCTCTGCAGACTTTGTGATATTTGAATCGCCGGAATTTTCTTTGACCCATTTAATGCCGCCGTAAATATCCCGTGAGGCCAAGAGCAGCCCCGCTATCACAAGTTCTTTAACTGAATTAGCGTTAGCTCCAGGCGTATTGAAGACCACAATTCCAGCTTCTGAACATTTATCAATCGGAATATTATTGACACCGGCTCCCGCGCGAGCGATTGCACGAAGTCCGTCAGGGAAATTCATATTTAACATGTCCGCCGAACGAACTAAAATCCCTGAAGCCTCATTAATATCTTCTGTTACAGAATACCCGGCGCGAAATTTTTCAAGTCCGACCTTCGCGATATTATTGAGGCACAAAATTTTTCTTTCTTTTGGCTCAATCATTATTTCGCATGTCCTTTCTCAAACTCGGCCATGAAATCCACGAGCGCTTTAACGCCTTCGATCGGCATCGCATTATAAAGAGAAGCTCTCATGCCTCCGACTGAACGATGACCTTTGATATTTTTTAATCCGGCCTTAGTAGCAGCGGCAACGAATTCAGCATCAAGCTCTTTGCTTCCTGTTACAAACGGGACGTTCATGAGCGAGCGGTTTTTTTTCTCAACAGTCCCATGAAAAATTTTTGAGCCGTCGAGATAATCGTAAAGAATTTTTGCCTTAGCTTCGTTAATTTTCTTCATTTCTGAAGTCCCGCCGAGTTTCAGAAGCCATTTGAAGACTAGCCCGCAAATATAAATGTTGTAGCATGGAGGCGTGTTGTAAAGCGAATTATTATCCGCATGAGTTTTATATTTCATCATTGTGGGCGTAAACGGCAAGACCTCCTCGCGAATCAAATCTTCGCGAATTATGACAATCGTAACGCCGGCTGGCCCGACATTTTTCTGAACGCCACCCCAAATTATTCCGTACTTGCTGACATCGACAGGTTCGCTCAAAAACATTGAGGACACGTCCGCGACCAAAATTTTCCCTTTTGTGTTAGGAAGTTCGCGAATTGTGGTGCCGTGAACGGTTTCATTCTGGCAAATATAAACGTAATCAGCGTTGTCGCTAATGTTCAAATCGCTTAAGTCAGGAATGTAAGAAAAATTTTTGTCTGCTGAGCTTGCGACTTCGTTGACCGTGCCAAAAATTTTTGCTTCGGCCGCGGCTTTCTTTGACCATTGACCAGTAACGATATAATCAGCGACTTTATTTTTCATCAAGTTCATCGGAACCATAGCGAATTGTGTGCAGCCTCCGCCCTGAAGAAAGAGAACTTTATAATTTTCGGGAATGTTCATTAAAGTGCGAAGGTCTTTTTCTGCTGTCTCTAAAATTTCTTCAAAGTCTTTCGACCTGTGGCTCATCTCCATGACGGACATACCAGAATTTTTATATTCAAGCATTTCCGCCTGCGCTGTCTTCAAAACTTCTTCGGGCAAAACTGCTGGCCCTGCGCTGAAATTGAAAACTCTGCTCAAAATAACTCGTCTCCTTAAAAAATTTTTTGCCGCTATTATATCAGTGAGATAACGAGCTCTCTTTTTAATGTTATAATCTCGATAAAAATTTTATAAAGTGCAGGTGTTGAATTTGAAATTTAAAATTACAACGGCAAGGGAAAATAATGATTGTCTAATTTACGTTGCCGGGAGCCTTGATAATCTTACGTGTCCAGTTGCTGAAGAAAAAATTAACAACGCGCTCGCAAAACAAAACTCCGAACTTGAAAATGTAATCTTAGATTTCAAAGACTTGCTTTATATTTCGAGCCTTGGACTTAGAATTTTATTCAAACTTGCGAAACAATATCCTTCGCGTGTAAAAATTATAAATGTTCCCGATGAAGTCATGGATATTTTCAAGATGATCGGAATCGATAAGACCATGAGCGTAACGCCGACGAATCTCTAAAAAATTTGATACGATTTTGAGATACTTTTTCTTGGGGGGGGGTAAAATAAATAGATAATTAGTAAGTTGCTTCTTTAAGTTTAAGAAATTAAAGTCAGTGTGGGGGTGAAAAAAAGTGAAAAGTCTGAAAGAAAGATTAGAAGAAATTTTTGGCGACAAAGCCAACTTCGTTGATACAAGCAGAAGGCAAGATTATCGAGAAATTGAGGACCAGTTTAACATCAGAAGAGCGGGGTTCGGCCGCGGCATTAATTCCACCGACGAATCTGTAATTTTAATATCTTCAGCCGAATCTAAACGCAAAAATTATGTTTATCATGATACTTGGACAGATGACGGAATGTTTATTTATTCTGGAGAGGGCAAAAGCGGAGATCAGGAACTCATAAGAGGAAACAGAGCCGTCTTAGAAGCCGAGCAAAAAGGGAAAACAATCACGCTGTTTATAAAATTATCGTCTGATGAATATTATTGTCAAGGACAATTTGAACTTGTGGATTACGACATAGAAGACGACGAAGCCGAAGACGGAACTATAAGACAAGAAATAAAATTTAAGTTGAAGAAACTCCAAGTAAAATCATAGATACATTTTTAAAGCGCAGGTTCTCTGCGGAAAAAGATAGCTTATAAACGCCTGCAATGTCTTTATTTCAAACTCCTTTTAAGTTATCATTAAGAAAAATTTATATACTCGAAAGGAGAAAATAAAAAATGAATGGCGTTGTTGTAAATAAAAAGTCGGGAATAATAATACAGGGGCGTTTTTTATAATTCGTGGCGAAATTCTTTAGATGGATATGAATCAAATTTTTCAAAAGAAAACGAGAAAAAGCATTGTCGAATATATAGAAGGCGTAACCGGTGAGCGTGCGCTATATACAAAGCTGCCCAGATGTGCTTATATCATCCGCGGGATTGTTCTTGAGAGGGACGGAACAGTAAGCTTCGAAGACGATGCGGACGAACAGCTCCTGGAATTGCTGTTGTCAGAAGGTTATTTTCAGGCAGAAACAACAGATATAGAAGAACAAGAACATGAATCGGATTTTGAACGTTATGATGAGTTGATCGAGTCGCCTCCTAAAATAATCAGGCCAGAAATTCGTTTCCCGCTGAATGAACACAGAGCAGCTTCGCTTCAGAATTTAGTTTTTACGATTTACTCTAAAGGGAGTCTGATCTCCAAGGCGACAGGCGGTCGTTTTGAGGTGTCTGATGAACTTGTTGAAAGATTACTTTTCGATAGTCCGATTTTCATGAACGATGTATTGGATATACTAAGGCGAGCTGAGGGTAAAGGCCTAATTGGCTTGCGTTTTGATGACGAAGATGTGATTTTCAGTGGATTCTCAGAGACTAATGACTCTGACGTTATCAAAGCGTGGACGGACTTAGCTGCACTAATTAATCAAACTGCAATTAAGCAAGGACATGTTCACGCGAAACGAACAGAAGGAGACAATGAAAAATTCGGGTTCCGAAGTTGGTTAATCAGGCTCGACATGAACGGACCTTTATATAAAAAGTCTCGCAATATTCTGTATAAAAAACTGGAAGGCAATACGGCGTTCAGAACTCCTGCCCATGAAGAAAAATGGAAAAGGAGAAGGGCCGCTCTGAAAGAAAAATCAGCACGCAATAAAGAGAACTCATGATTATTTTAGGCGACAAATTCGGTTTTAAGAACAAAAATAATCTCCGTGTTGCAGCGTATTGTCGAATCTCAATCGAAGAAGAGGAAAACAGAGAAGAAGGCTCTTATGCGAACCAACGAGCTTTTTTTATAAAAGAGATCGAAAATCATGAAGGTTGGATTTTTGCTGGGGCTTACGGCGATTACGCTAAATCAGGTAGGCAAACAGATGGGCGTTATGGATTTCAGCAATTAATGAAACGTGCGCAGGACGGACAAATTGATTACATTCTAACAAAATCTATTGCCCGATTTTCACGTTCTGCTTCAGATACCCTGGAATATTTGCGAAAGCTTACAAGTCTAGGCGTTGGAGTCTATTTTCTTGAACAAAGTCTTGATTCTTTAAGTGGATATGGAGATGTTATTCTTACGACGCTTGCGACGATTGCAGAAATGGAAAGTGCCAATCTCTCTACTAACGTGAAGATGATTTTGAGGGCAATGAATCAGAAGGGAACTCCTTTACAGAAGTCCGCCTATGGTTACAAGCGAGATGAAAAAGAATGGGTAATTGTTTCGGTTCAGGCTATACGCGTTAAGCTAGCTTATCTTATGGCAGCGAATGGATATTCTTTTACTGAGATTGCTAGGCGTTTAAACCAATTTGAGCAGATAGATAGCACAAAACGAAAATGGAACTCTCATATGGTTAAGTCGTTGCTACTCTCTGAAGTCTATGTCGGAGATATTCTTACTAATAAAACCGTCGTAATGAATATAGAGGGAAAAGGCCGAAGATGTGTTCCTAATAATAAAATAGAAGACCAATATTATATTGAAAATCATCACGAGCCAATGATAAGTCGCGAACTCTGGAAAATCATCACGCAAATGATACGAGATAAACAGCTTGCTGGCCAAGAGTGCTTCGACGGTGTGAATATGGTTCAGGCTATTGCAAATGAAGATCCGCTGCTGTTTGCTGTAAAAAAATATATTCCAAGAATGCCAGGTCGATATATTAGACTCCTGGAACTACGAAGTGCGCGTTAAAATGAAGAAGCGAGTTTGTGCTTACTGTCGCGTTTCTACGGGGTTTGATAGCCAGCAAGAAAGCCAGGATAATCAGATTGAGCTTGCAACGGAAAAAATTATGAAAAATTCCGAATGGATTTTTGCAGGAATTTATGCAGATTCTGAAGCTACAGGCACAAATGCAAATAGACCAGCGTTTAAGAAAATGATGAGAGATGCCAGAAAACACAAATTTGATATTATTCTGGTGAAGAGTATTTCAAGATTTGCAAGAAACACGGTGCTAGTTATAGAAACTCTGAAGAAATTAAAAGAATTGGGAATCAGCGTTCAATTTGAAAAAGAGCAAATTGACACCGGCGCACCGTATTCGGAAATGTTTCTAACTATCATGAGTGCTTTTGCCCAAGAAGAAAGCCGAAATATCTCTGAACGAGTCAAGCGAGGAATTCGTATGCGGGCACGAAATGGATATGTGAACTGGACGAGACTTTATGGTTTTATAAAGAAAGATGGTGTAGAGTACATCATTGTTGAAGAAGAAGCGAAAGTTGTTCGTAGAATTTTCGACGAATATGAACATGGCGTAAGTCCTACTGATATTGCAATGCAGTTGAATGAGGAAGGACACCTTTCGCCAGGTGGAAAAAACTGGAATCGTGCGAATATCGAAAACGTTCTCAAAAATTTGAAATATGCCGGAGAAATTTTGACAAACGCAAATTATATTGTCGATCATATGACCCACAAGCTGGTAAAAAACAAAGGAGAGGTTGAGAGAATTCATCTTGTAAACCATCATAACGGCATTATATCGAAGGAGCAGTTTCAACGGGTGCAAAAGATTCATGAAATGAAGCGCAAGGCGCAATATCCGTTTATGGGCTTATTGACTTGTCCCTGCTGCGGAAAGTACTTAATAAAGAAAAGTATTAAGAAAAAATCCTGCTGGTACTGTCCCGAAGATAATTTTTCTGTTGAACAAGAAAACCTCGAAGAAGCAGTTCTTAGAGCTTATGAACAGATAAAGGGATCTGACAATGAAATTCTACAGAAGCTCAAGAATCAGTATCCAATTATGAAAAAAGTGGATTACTGGTGGCTTTCTTGTACTGTTGACAAAATTACTTTCAGAAGAAATCAGTCGGTGCTCACTGTCCATTGGAATAATGGGAGTGAAACCACGGTAGGACTATAGTCATAGAGCGTATAAATTGAGCCGTTACGAGCAAATATGTGATAAACCTGTTAGAACTAGTCTTCACAAAGTTCTTGGTGTTACAAAAGTCCTGAGTAATTAGCAATTTCAATATGAGCTGTGACTACAGTGAGCATAGCATTCACTAAGATTGTGAAGACAAGCTCTAAAAAACGGGGAATTGATTTCCGTTGATATGACTGCCCGGTGAAAAGACGGCAGCAATATGAGCGAAGATAAGAGTACATGAAGGGAAACATCATACAATGAACGGGGAAAGGGAATTATTCAAGCGCTATGCCATTGCGGATTTGGATGACAAGAACATGGCGAATGGGATGCTGAATATGTCCAGGACGCCATTTACAGAAGATGAAATTGAATTCGTGAAGAGAGCAATCCATAGAATTGAAGCGGACGAATCGGTTTTCGTATTCAATAACCCATATCATTTATCAGATAGTACATGCTATAACTTTGAGGTGGATAAGGTTTTTGTCACAAGAAATGTCTTCCCGGACACCATTTATGGTTCGTCACACCCAAGAGATACCATGGGTGCGGTTCTTGCACATGAGTATTATGGACATAGGCCTAATCGACAAGAGTATCTTTCAGATTGGGGGAAAGGGCACGACTATCTATCACACAACGTCAATCTGGGAGGACGAATGTAGGGCAAGTCTGCTAGCAGCTCAAACAATGCCAGGGTTAACCGGATTTTGATCGAAGAGACCTTGTCCTGGACGCGATTTTTCGAGCAAAGCAGTTTACGGATATGGAAAGAGCGAACGTAGTTTTCAGGGAAAATCGAATACCCTGTATTTGTTAGCGATGAAGGCCAAGACGGAAATCCATAGCAGGGTTCAACAGAAGTTATATGCCCCAAATGTCACATCAGCCCCGCTATCAGTATGATTGAAAAGGGAAAAAGAACGATTGTTGCCTACAAGCGTGGATATCAATTTCTAAACACACTGGTAGAGATTATCCATTATTTTGAAGCACCCACGGAATAGCCATAAAGGAAAGGCATACAGTGAACACAGGATAAGGGAACATGGAAGAAAAAAGAGTTCGAACTGTCCGGAAGATCCCGGCAGAACGCCACACGCGAAATCTCTATGTGGCGGCATACATCCGGGTATCGAGCAAAAAGGGCAGTCAGGACGAAAGCTACGAGGCTCAGGCAACATACTACGAGAACCTGATCTGCGCGAATCCGGAATGGGACTTTGTAGGTGTGTATGGCGATAAGCAGTCCGGCACCCGCTCAGATAACCGGCCGGAGTTCCAGCGAATGATCAAGGACGCTCTGGATCGGAAGATCGACCTCATCATCTGTAAGAGCGCAAGCCGCTGGGCGCGAAACATCGTCGATGGCCTGGATGCTGTGAGAACCCTTACAGGCAACAGTGTACACATCATCTTTGAGCAAGAAGGAATCGACACCAGGTATCCGGGTAGCGTCGGTATCATGAACATATCGATGGCGGTCGCCCAGACCGAGAGCGAGGGTATCAGCGAGAACCTGAAATGGCTTTATCGGCACAGGGCGGAGGCAGGCATCTTTGTTGCCCATAGAGGAAAGTACTTCGGATACAACACAGACGATGGGAAGTTCCATCCCAACGAAGATGCACAATACGTCTCCATGATCTATAACAGCTTCCTGGCTGGGGAATCCATGACTGCGATTGCCGAAGCATTGAATTTCCTCGGAATTCACAATGTATGGGGCAATTCATGGCAGAGGGATACTATCCGCTATATCTTAAGCAACGAGGTCTATGTGGGCGACTTACGAATCCAAAAGAATCCATCCAGAAATGTGATTACAAAGATGCTGGATGAAGTGCAGATCAGCAAGTATATCACCGACCATCATGAAGGGATTATTGACAGAACTGTCTGGAATAGGGCACAGAGGAAGCTTGCGGAGCAGAAGGCGAAGTATCGGCCATATGAAGACAAAGCGGCAGCAAAGGAAATGGATCAGATGGTTCTCGACATGGTTCAGGACGGATGGTCCGGAAGAGAGATTGCAGACAGGTTAGAAATTACCATCACACAGGAAAAAGCCAGTGTGAGAAGGCTTAAGCGAATAGGGCTGCTGGAAGATCGGAGCTATGAGAGTACAGACGAACGCGAAAAAGAAGTGCTGGAATATCTGTCCAGTAACGGATGTGTTCAACGCAAGACGCTCCTGGAGCACTTCGCAATTACAGGAAAGCAGCTCGATCGTGTGCTGCTAAAGTTGAAATACGGTGGGAAGATACAGCAGAAACAAAGAGGAACATGGGAAGTGGTAGCGGCGGAAGAGTGTCTTAGAGCTTGTCTTCACAATTTTACTAAATGTGATAAATACTGAAATGACCGCTTATTTTGAATTTGCCGATCACTAAGAGCCTGTTCAGTATCTCCTTAACATGAGACGTATGAACACTAAATTTATCAATTGAAGCGTATTATAAAGATGACGCTCACAGTTTTTCCAAAATCTGTGATATTTGTCAAGCCAACCAAAAGTTCTTTCGACAATCCA
>JAFSUP010000020.1 GCA_017445205.1 Synergistaceae bacterium | reverse complement strand
GGGTACACCTTCGCAATTAAAAAGCCTCATTGAAAAATTAAAATCTATGGACTGTTGGGGCTTAAAGCAGTTGCGTGAAGAACTTTCGCGAGCATTCGCTAATTTTTTTGTTACAAGTTGGAGCGTCGGTGAAAAATTAAAATTGGATAATGATACAAAATTGATGGCAATCATAAATCTAACGCCCGATTCTTTTCATGAGGCAAGCCGCGTAAAAGAGAATGACGTTTTATCAACTGCCGAAAAATTTTTAGAACAAGGCGCGCAAATTTTGGATATTGGCGCAGAATCCACCCGCCCGGGCTTTGAGCCTGTTGAGTTAAATGAAGAACTCTCGCGACTAGTTCCAGCTTTAAAAATTTTGCGTCGTGAATTTCCAAAAGTTGTAATTTCTGTTGACACTTATAAATCTGAAACAGCGCGCGCGGCCGTTGACGCAGGAGCCGACATCATAAACGACATCAGCGGCTTTGAGCTCGATACAAAAATGCTTGAGTTAATTTCAAAAATTAGTGTGCCGTATGTGTTGTCTCATTTCCAAAAAGAGCCTTGCGAAAATATTTTAAGCTCTATGCTTCAATACTTCGATGCAAAAATTACAACTCTTTGCGAAGTTGGTGTCAAACGCGAAAATTTAATTTTGGATCCGGGCTTAGGCTTTGGAAAAACACTTGAAGACAATTTTACAATTTTGAAAAATCTCGAAGCTCTGAAAATTTTTGGACTTCCAATTTTAGTTGGACATTCGCGAAAAAGATTCACAAGGAAAAATTTGTTCGCTACGGTCGCGCTATCGGGGTTGCTGTACGGACGGGCGAATATTTTGCGCGTTCATGACATCGAAGAAAATTTGAAAGCTATCGAAATGGCAAAAAATTTACGCTAAAAAAATTGGGGCCTTTAGCCCCTTTTTATTCTTCGTTGTGCGCTTCAATCTCTTTTTTCAAAATCCACTGTCCCCAATCGAAATGAATCAATCCGCTTACGATATACATCGCAAACAAGAACAGCGGCGCGGTATTTTTCAAAAAGATAAATGACAGCGCAAATAATGAGAACAGAGCGAGGCACTTGGCCGGGTCAGCGGTCTTCTTCGTTAATTTTTTCATGTTCGCATACGGAATGCTCGAAATCATGAGGCCGCCGACGCTCAACAAAATCGCTGCCATTATAACCGGCGAAATTTTTGAATCTAATCTTGCAATCACGAACGACGCAACGAACAATCCGCCCGCAGGACATGGCAAGCCCTGAAACGGTCCGGGGACGTGAACAATATTAAATCTCGCAAGCCGCAGCGCTACGCACAGTGCAAAGAAGCACGCTGAAAACGCGCCGACAAGATTCAAACTGCGAACCGAAACTTCATAAAGCAAAATCGCCGGCGCTACTCCGAAGCTCACGAGGTCAGCAAGGCTATCGAACTCAAGTCCGAACTGCGAGCCGCCGCCGAGCATTCTCGCGACTTTGCCATCAAAGCCATCGAATAAAACCGCAAAGAAAATTAACCATGCCGCGAAAACATATTTTTCGTTCAGAACCATCATCAAAGAAAACAAACCGCATAATAAATTTCCGCTTGTTACCATGTTGGGGGCAATGTGGCGAAACTGCAAGGGCGTTTTCCCTCCTGTCTTTCCCATTTTCCTACGAATCCTCAAAAAATTTCTCAATCTCTAATCACTCCTATACATGAAAGTCCGGCTTTAACATTGTCGCCAAGTTCAACCTTTAATACTGTAACATCTGGCAGATATAAATCAACCCTTGAACCAAGTTTTATCATTCCGCAGCGCTCGCCAGCTTCGAGAACGTCCCCGCGATGAAGCCTGCAAACGATTCGACGCGCTACAAGTCCGGCTATTTGCGTCATCATGACCGCGCCCCATTGAGTCGAAAGTCCGATGAAATTTCTTTCGTTAATTTCCGAAGCCTTCGGAGCAAACGCCGCTAATTTTTTTCCGGGAATGTATTCAAGAAAATCTACTCGCCCCGTGCATGGTGCGCGATTAACGTGAACGCTGAAGACATTCATAAAAATCCCGACTTTTATACATCTTCCCGTGAACGGGTGCGACGCTGTAGAAATCTCTACGACTTTTCCATCAGCCGGCGAATAAAAATATCCGTCTTTATATTCGATCTTTCGTTCGGGGTCACGGAAGAACCAAACGACCAATAATGTCAGAGCGAGCATTATTGCCGCCGGTATCCATGCAATGAACACAAAGGCCCCCGTTGCGAGAGCCATATAAGCTATAGTTGCTACTCCGTCTTTAGCTATTTTCATTTTCATTTTCTTCTTCAAAATCTTCAAATGGAATGTCACCGGTTTCGCCGGTGTCATCGCTGCCGCGAACGACGCTGCAATCTGCTACGGTGTCGCCGTCATCAAGACGAAGGACTTTGCTGCCCTGCGCTTGTCGTCTTAAAGTCGAAATTTCTGAAGCAGAAACTCGAATCGTGCGGCCCTTTGACGTTATTACGATTATGTCATCATTCTCGTGTAATGCCAAACTCGCTGAAAGACTTCCGGTCTTGTCGCTCAAGTCCATTATGAAGACTCCGAGCCCTGCGCGGTGGTGCGTTGAAAATTCGGAGAAGTCTGTTCGCTTGCCGATTCCGTTTTCGCTTAAAACAAAAATTTTTCGACTGTCATCGACGACATCGCAGCTTAAAACGCGATCGCCTTTCTTTAATCTCATGGCGTTGACGCCTCTCGCGCTTCTGCTTAACGGCCTGAACTCCGTCTCTGAAACTCGAAGGGCCTGCGCTTCCTTACTAATTAATAATAAATCGCTCTCGCCCGTCGTCAGACATATCTGCGCTATCTCGTCGCCTTCATCAAGGCTCATAATTCGGCGCGGCCTGTTTGAAGAGTCAAGAGTTTCCATTGCAACGCGTTTGGCAATTCCAAGGCGCGTAATGAAGAATGCAAATTTCCAACCGCCTTGATCTTCGCCGGCAATGTTCACGATTTTTTCATTTTCAAGCAGCGGCAAAAATTTTGAAACAGGTTTGCCCTTGCCTGATTTCGTTTCTGTGATTTCGTAGCCTTTCACGGACATCATGCGGCCAAGATTCGTGAAAAAGAAAATTTGTCGGTGAGTGTGAGTTACGCAAAGTAATTCGATGCTGTCATCTTCGCGGACGCCCGAACCTTTTCGTCCCTTGCCGCCGCGCGATTGAGTTTTGTAAAGCTCTAGCGGAAGACGTTTTATAAATCCGTCCTTGGAAATTGTGATTACGATGTCTTCTTCTTGAATAAAAGCTTCGTCGGGCATGTCTTCAAGTTCTTCGGTGATTTCTGTTCGTCGTTTGTCGCCGAAACGCGAGGCGAGTTCTTTTAATTCGTCCCTGATTACACCGTCGAGAACTTTTTTATCGGCCAAAATATTTTTATAAGAAGCAATGTCGGCGAGTAATTTTTTCTGTTCTTCATCGAGGCGTCCGCGTTCAAGACCGGTAAGACGCTGTAGGCGCATGTCTAAAATCGCCTGCGCTTGGCCGTCCGAAAAACCTAAATCAACCTGCAAAGCGGCTTTCGCTTCGGGAGCTGAATTATTTGCGCGAATAATTTTTATAACGGCTTCGATATTTTCAAGAGCCTTTTTTAAACCTTCGATTATGTGTTCACGTGCTTGAGCCTGTTTTAATCTGTATTCAGTTCTGCGCCGAACGACTTCGCGGCGATAATTCAAATACAATCCCAACATCTGATTAATATTCAAAATCACCGGGTGCTTATCGACAAGTGCTAGATTAATCACGCCGAACGTAGATTGAAGTTGCGTTCGTTTATAAAGTTGTCGAGTAATAAAATCTGCGTCCGCGTCCCGCTGAAGTTCAATCACGATTCTAAGGCCGTCGCGGTCTGACTCGTCGCGGATTTCTGAAACGCCTTCGATTTCTTTATTCTGAACAGCCTGAACCATGGCTTCAAGCAACATCGTTTTATTAACGGCATAAGGAATTTCAGTGATGATTATGCTTTGACGGCCGCGCTTTGATTCTTCGATGTGAGTTTTTCCGCGCACGATAATTTTCCCGCGTCCCGTTGAATATGCCTCGATAATTCCGGAGCGTCCTGCGATTTCGCCTCCCGTCGGGAAGTCAGGACCGGGCAAGTGCGACATTATATCTTTTAATTCGGCTTGCTCAGGTTCGATTTCGTTTTCAATCAGCCAGCATAAGACATTGACAACTTCTCTTAAATTATGCGGAGGAATGTTCGTAGCCATGCCGACGGCGATTCCCGTTGAGCCGTTCACAAGCAAGTTCGGCATTATGCAAGGCAATGTCATTGGCTCTTTTAAAGATTCATCGAAATTCATTGCCCAGTCGATTGTGTCTTCGTCAATGTTCGAGAGCATAAGCTCGCCGAGCCAACTTAATCGCGCTTCCGTGTAACGCATAGCCGCCGCGCTGTCGCCGTCAACGGAGCCGAAGTTGCCTTGACCGTCAACAAGCGGGTAACGAAGATTCCAATTTTGCGCAAGCCTGACCATCGTGTCATAAATCGCGCTGTCGCCGTGCGGGTGATACTTACCCATCGTTTCACCAACGATACGCGCGGATTTTTTGTAAGCAGTGTTGTGTTTCAAACCTAGTTCGGACATTGCGAAGAGCACACGACGCTGAACGGGTTTGAGTCCGTCTCGTGCGTCAGGTAAAGCGCGTCCGACGATGACGCTCATAGCGTAATTGAGGTAACTGGTTTTGATTTCTCCTACGAGTGGCAGGGTTAATATACGTCCCTCACTCTCGTTAAAACTTTTTTCAGGCATAAAAAATTTTTGTCTCCTCTCTAATAGCTGCCTAGATTTTATCATCTTTGGAGGAAGCCCGCGCCAGGCGAGTAAAAAAAATTTGAAATTAACATAAGCCGCTAAATTCATGTGTTAAAATATCGCGAAAAATTTAAGGAGAAGTGATTTTTGAATGTCCGCAAGAGTTTTGATTTTTTTGATAGCGTTGCTCGATTTTGTTATACAACTTGTAAAAACTTATTTATCTGATCTTCAAGTTAAAAAGCCGTTGCCCGCGGAAGTTGCTGATATTTATGAGCCAGAACGTTATCAAGAGTATTTAAATTATAGAATGGATAATCGAAAATGCGGTTTATTTTTCACTGGGATCAGTTTGC
This sequence comes from Synergistaceae bacterium, assembly GCA_017445205.1. Taxonomy (GTDB): domain Bacteria; phylum Synergistota; class Synergistia; order Synergistales; family Aminobacteriaceae; genus JAFUXM01. Next base: position 11,963 of record JAFSUP010000020.1, on the reverse strand, counting down.
CGATCATGACGCTGTTAATCTTTTCTGAAATCTTTAACGCCGTTGAAAACTTTGCCGGCCATAATCCATACTATATTTTTATAATTACACTTTTAATTTTTTATGGTATCGAAATTTTTATAAGCATCGTGGAAGATTATTACGACACATTTTTTATAGAAGAGAAGTATGGATTAAACAAGCAAAGCAAAAAAGATTTTGCTAAAGATACAATTCTCGATATTGCACAGTCGCTTTTATTATTAATCTGCTTCGGTTTGTTTATTACGTTTGTAGGCGAACGCATTCCAACTTGGACAAAAGATTTTACAATTTCATTTTGGAAAGCGCTCTTGTTGGGGGTAACAATTATATTTTCTCTTCTATGTGTAGTGTTTGCTGGTGCGCTGCTGTCGCTTGTAGTTTTAAGATTACAATACAAATTTACGCCGCTCCCAGATGGACAACTTAAAGATAAAATTATGGCGTTGCAGGAAGGTTCAAAAAAGAAAGTAAAACATCTTTACGTCTATGATGAATCAAAAAAGACAACAAGCAAAAATGCCTCTCTATTACGAATATTTTGGTATCGTGCATTTTTTATCGCGGATAATTTTGTAAATGAAAATTCTGAAGACGAATTATTAGCCGTCATCAGCCACGAAATGGGGCATTTGAAACACAAAAAAAATTTATTAAATTACATCAACTATCTTCAAATTATATTATTAGCCGCCGTTATAGTGTCTGTAATCTCGCGCCCCGGGATAATTTTTCAAATTAATAAATGGATTCGCGACTCGTTTAACATCACCGTGAATAATTATTTGGTGTGGGTCGCTGTTGTGTCGAGCATGTTCACACCGTTTTTTGACATTAGCGAAATTTTTAATAATTATCGTTCGCGACAAGAAGAACACGAAGCAGACCGCGAAGCCGTCAAGAATGGCTACGGAGATGCGCTCATCGCGACATTCAAACGAATGGGCAGCGACGAATTAATAAACGTGAATCCGCACCCAGTTATAGAATTTCTGGATTACGATCACCCCGGAATGTATCAGCGTATTCGCGCCATAAAACAAGCTCAGTAATAAGCAATTTTATCTGCTAACATTTTTAAGATAAATTTAAAATTTAGCGGGAAAGTTCTTGCGATTAAATGTTAAAGTTTTCAGAATCTTTTTTAGCTTGACATTCGAGAAATTAAAATGTATCTTTAACATAATGTTAGCTGCAATGTGCGGCTACAAAGAAATATTTTTTTTAATTTATCAGGAGGCTTTTTTTATGGCACAGGGTACCGTAAAGTGGTTTAACGAAAGCAAAGGCTACGGCTTCATCACAGTTGACGACGGCAAAGACGTCTTTGTTCATTACAGCGCAATTCAGGGCGACGGATTCAAGACTCTCAACGAGGGTCAGAAAGTTTCCTTCGACATCGTCAACGGCGAGAAAGGTCCGCAGGCTGCTAACGTAGCCAAGGCGTAGTTTAAGTAAGTCTCCTGCCCAACCTCGTAACCAGAATCAACAGCAGCAGATTTTCATAACTTCGAAATAATTTAGGGCTTGTGATTTCAATTTTCACGAGCCCTTTTAATTTTATCGAATGCAGATTAACAACAAAAATCCTTCGTTCAAAGAAACCTCTGCGCAGTCATCTAAAACTTCGTTGCTTATTCCATATTGAAACTCCGGTGTGATTTCGGCGTTGTTCAAATTAAATTTTGCGCCCGTAATATTAATTCCGCGAGCCACTCCCGCGATGTTAATCAAAGAAAAAAATTTCCAGCCGCGTTTGATTTTAATTTTTTCTCCAGGCTTAATAATTTTTATTTCCGAAATGTCATCTATGATGAGCGCATTTTTATTTTTGTTCGCGAGCATCAAGAGCGCGTAGAGATTTCCTAAATTATGATCTTGTCGTCCGCCTGTAACACCGACTAAAAGAAAATTTTCAAAGCCTCGTTTAATCGCTTCTTTAACGGCGAAAATCGTATCTGTGTCGTCTTTCTCGACTGGCAACACGATAACGTTTTCAAGATTTTCCGGTTTAGCGTGTGAATCAAAATCACCGATTATTAAATCAGGCTTGACGCTCAAAAATTTTTCGTGTTTTAGTCCGCAGTCGCAAAAAATAAAAAAATCTTCGGGGCGAAAATAATTTTTGATTAAATCATAATTTTTTATTTCAGCTCCGCCGATTATCACACAACGATTTTTTCGTAAGAAATTTTTTTTCACTTCCTGATTCCTACTTCCTAATTCCTACTTGCGTCTTTGTTCCCCATATCCCAGAAGCCCATCTCGTAGAGCGAACATTCTCGAAAAATTTCAGCGATGTGATTTAATTGTGCTTCGTTGTAGTCCTTTGTCGTTTCTTCGAGAGCAGCAACGAAAATTTTATTTAAGTCGCAATATTCTTTGCCTGAATAGCAGCTCACCCAAGCTCCATAAAATTCATCTTTATCGGCGTCGGGATTATTTTTCAGCATCGTCTTAGCGATGTCCTCATAGCTCAAAGCGCACGAAAGAATTGCCGCCAAAATTTCCGCTTCGCCTTCTTCGTAAGCAATTCTCAACATGTAGGACGTATAAGAAAGATTTTCAAGTTCTCGTTTAGCGTTCGCGATGTCTTCTTCAGAAACGCCAAGCCGTCCCATATAGCCCTTGTGAATATCCATTTCGACGTTTGCAATCGCGCTGATGACTGACGCAAATAATTTCATCGTTTCGAGATTTTTTGACTTCGCAGCGCCGAGAGCAAAAACTTTTGAATATTCATTGAGATACAAATAATCTTGAATTATATAGCGCTTGAACTTGTTTTTATCGAGCGTGCCTGTTTCAATGCCTTTGACAAACGGGTGATCGTTATATTTGGGCCATACGTCGCTGACTGACGCCATAAGACGTTCAATAAGTCCCTGACTGTGCGAAAATTTTCCCTTGAGATTAAACGCGTGCTTCATAGGTCCGCAGCCCTTGCCAAGATTTAACCCCGCGGCTAAAGCTCCTGAAATATATTCTTTTGCTCGTTCGACGGATTTTTCAAGCGAGAAGCCCTTGGCCAAATTCGCGGCGATTGCGCTTGAGAGCGTGCAGCCCGTTCCGTGAGTATTGCTTGTTTCGATTCTTTTGCCACGGAACCACGCCGAATGATTTTCATCGAGGCATAAAAAATCGCTAGCGTCGTTGACCATATGCCCGCCCTTGACGAGAACGGCCGATTTATATTTCGAGTTTATGATTTTCGCGGCCTCAATCATTCCTGCTTCGTCGTGAATTTTAATGCCGGATAAAATTTCAGCTTCGGGAATGTTGGGCGTAACGACGGAGGCAAGCGGCAAAAGTTCATTTGCAAGAGTTGCGATTGCATTTTCATTAATCAATCTTGCTCCACTCGTTGCGACCATGACGGGATCGACGACAATATTTTTTGCGTCATAAAATTTCAGAGCCGCCGCTATCGTTTTTATAAGTTCGGAACTTGAAACCATTCCGATTTTTACAGCGTCCGGAAAAATATCAGTGAATATCGCGTCAAGTTGTTTTTTCAAAAATTCCGGCGAAGATTCTAAAATCCCCGTAACGCCTGTGGTGTTTTGTGCCGTCAGAGCCGTTATTGCGCTCATAGCGTAAACACCGTTCATTGTCATCGTCTTAATATCTGCCTGAATCCCTGCGCCGCCGGACGAGTCACTGCCGGCTATCGTTAAAGCTGTCTTCAAAAGTTCTTCCTCCTGTAAAAATTTTTTTCATGAGGCGAAAAACTTTTAACTGAAAAGTGATTTTTGATTCCCTACGTCGGCATTACCCGAATCAGGTTATGATGGTCGGAATTAAATTCCCTCTCAGCCTGTTTAACAAGCTCCCATGAAATTTGAATAATTATAACAGGATTTTTTTTCATGCTATTATTAGGGGCAAAAATTTTTTGAAAGGAGAAATTTTTCATGGCCTATTATTACAACGAACCTTCGCATACGTTCTCCGAGTATCTACTCGTTCCGACGTACTCATCAGAAAATTGCGTGCCTTCAAACGTCTCTCTTAGAACTCCGCTTTGCAAATTCCGAAACGGCGAAGAAGCTCCTTTATCAATAAACATTCCTTTAATTTCTGCGTGTATGCAGTCTGTTTCAAATGACAACATGGCTATAGCTCTTGCTCGTGAAGGCGGAATAGCTTTTATATTTTGCTCGCAGCCAATCGAAAAGCAAGCCGAAATGGTAGCGCGAGTGAAAAAATATAAAGCCGGCTTTGTAGCTAATGACTCCGCGATAAGTCCCGAGCAGACTCTCGAAGACATTTTGAAATTAAAAGAGCAGACCGGCCACACCACCGTAGCAGTTACTGAAGACGGAAGTTTAACAGGAAAATTGTTAGGCATCGTTACGAGCCGCGACTATCGAGTCAGCAGAACGGCACTTGATGAAAAAGTCCGGGACTTCATGACGCCGATCGACAAGGTTATCTTAGCTAATGACGGTTTGAGTTTAAGCGAAGCCAATGATTTATTATGGGAACATAAATTAAACGCCTTGCCCGTCGTTGATAATGATGGCCATATGGTCGCGTTCGTATTCAGAAAAGATTACGACATGCACAAAGAAAATCCTTTGGAACTTTTGGACGCTCAAAAGCGTTACATGACTGGCGCAGGAATTAATACCCGCGATTATGAACAGAGAGTCCCGGCCTTAGTCAACGCTGGCGCAGATGTCCTTTGCATAGATTCATCAGAAGGATTCACGGAATGGCAAAGACGAACTTTACAATGGATTCGCAAAAATTACGGCGATGAAGTCAAAGTCGGCGGCGGAAATGTTGTTGACGCTGAAGGATTCAGATTCTTAGCTGAAGCAGGCGCAGACTTTGTAAAAATCGGAATCGGCGGCGGTTCAATCTGTATCACTCGCGAGGCCAAGGGCATCGGACGCGGTCAAGCGACTTCAGTTATTGAAGTTGCAAAAGCTCGCGACGAATATTTCAAAGAAACCGGCGTTTATGTTCCGATTTGTTCCGACGGCGGGATCGTCATGGATTATCACATTACATTAGCACTCGCAATGGGAGCAGATTTTTGCATGTTAGGAAGATATTTCGCTCGATTCGACGAGAGCCCGACTAATCGCGTAATGGTCAACGTCAATTACGTTAAAGAATATTGGGGCGAAGGCTCTTCACGCGCCCGTAACTGGCAGCGCTACGACAGCGGCGACTCTTCGCAATCGAAACTTTCATTTGAAGAAGGAGTCGACAGTTACGTCCCTTACGCCGGAAGTTTGCGCGACAATGTAAACGAGACGTTAAGCAAAATTAAATCGACGTTCTGTAACTGCGGCGCTTTGAATCTCGCCGAAATGAGAGAAAAAGCAAAATTAACTCTTGTGTCGCCGGTAACATTAATCGAAGGCGGAGCGCATGATGTCATCATGAAGGAAGCAGTTAGAAGAACCAAGTAGGAGTTAGGAAGTAGAAAGTAGGAAGTATATTGATCGAACTTGAACACGTAGTAAAAAATTTTCACGCTGATAAGCGCGACAAAGATAAAGCTATTCACGCCGTCAATGACGTTTCATTAAAAATCAACGACGGCGATATATTCGGGATTATTGGCTTCTCCGGCGCAGGAAAATCTACGCTTGTGCGCTGCATTAATTTACTTGAACGTCCTGACTCTGGCAGCGTAAAAATCGACGGCGTAGAGATGACAAAATTAAAGCCTCGCGAACTCTACAAAGCTCGAACTAAAATCGGAATGATTTTCCAGCAATTTAATTTGATGCCTTCGCGAACGGTCTTTCAAAATGTAGCGTATCCTCTCAAGGGCATGACTAAGGACGAAATTAAAAATCGCGTTCGTGAATTATTAAATCTTGTTGAGATTGGGGACAAAGAAAACGCTTATCCTTCGGAATTGTCCGGCGGTCAAAAACAAAGAGTCGCGATTGCCCGTGCGCTTGCTAACGACCCGACAATTTTATTATGCGACGAAGCCACTAGCGCATTAGATCCACAGACAACCGGCTCAATTCTTCAATTATTGAAGGACTTGAATAAAAAACTCGGTCTTACTATGGTCGTAATAACTCACGAAATGGAAGTAGTGAAAAATATTTGTCGTAAAGCAGCCGTCATGGACGCAGGGAAAATTATCGAACAGGGCGACGTGTTCACAATTTTTTCTGACCCGCAGCACCCTATAACTCGCAACTTTGTCCGAACGACTTCAAATTTATCAAAAATCGAGACGTTATTAAAAGACGAGTCCCCGATGGTGAAATTAAAGCCCGGCGAATTAATGGCGCGGCTAGTTTATATTCACGCTGATGTTTCAGAGCCGTTAATTTCTTACGCGTCAAGAGCATTTGACATTGAGATAAATATAATCCTTGCTGATGTTGAGATAGTCGCGGGAGCAATGGTCGGCGGAACGGTCGTTATATTTAATGGCCCGCGCGAACGAATTAATCAGGCTATCGAATATTACAAGAGCAAAGATATAAGAGTGGAGGTAATTCAAGATGCCGGAGCTTAATGTTTTATTGCCGAATTTAATGAAGCGTCTGCCGGAGTTCTGGAAGGCTTGCGGCGATACTTTATTAATGGAAGTGTGGTCGGGCGCAATAATTTTTGTTTTCGGGCTAGTGTTTGGAATTATTTTGACAGTAACGAAGCCCGGCGGCATTATGGAGAACAGGCCGATTTATCAAGTTTTAGATAAGATTATAAATTTATTCCGTTCGATACCGTTCATAATTTTGCTTACAGCTTTGATGCCGTTGTCGCGCTGGATAATGGGGACGGCGATTTATGTTCGCGGCGTTATAGTGCCGTTAGTGTTCGGAGCGACTCCGTTCTTCTCGCGTCAGGTTGAAAGCGCGTTAGCTCAAACCGACAAGGGACTCGTCGAAGCAGCGCTCTCAATGGGGTCAAGTCCCTTTGAAGTAATCTTCCGGGTTTATCTGCGTGAAAGTTTAGCTCCGATAATTCGAGCAATCACGATAACGATAATCAGCTTGCTTGGCTTAACGGCAATGGCGGGTGCAGTCGGCGCAGGAGGACTTGGCGATTTTGCGATTCGCTACGGTCATGACCGTAACATGATTGATATTACTTGGGTAGTTGTAATAGTGCTTGTGCTTGGAGTCAGTGTCGTTCAGTGGCTCGGCGAAACTCTAGCAAGAAAGAATACTCATTAAGTAGGTTTATGTTATAATTTTTCGCTAAATAAACTTGAAAGGAGTTTTATTTTATGACAAAGAAATTTTTAATCGCGTTCGTTTTAGTTCTTGCGCTTGCGTTCAGCGCGTCAGCAGACGTTACCGTTCGTCTCGGAGTTACCGGAAGCGTTTATGACGAAATGTGGCAGCCCGTTAAAGAGGCATTAGCTAAGCAGGGCATCACGCTCGAAGTGATTCAGTTTACGGACTACGTAACCCCGAACAGAGCACTCGCTGACGGAGATATTGACCTCAACGGCTTCCAGCATAGAATTTATTTGAACGACGAGATCGCAAGCCGCGGTTATAAAATCACGAACATCGCTAACACTTTCGTTGTGCCGCTGAATTTATATTCGATTAAAATCAAGACGCTCGACGAAATTAAAGACGGCGACGTTATCGCAATTCCCAATGACCCAACAAACGGCGGACGCGCTATTAAAGTTCTCGCGACTTCGGGACTTATCACACTGAAAGACGACGCAGGCTTCAATCCCACTAAAGAAGACATCGTGTCTTATGCAAAGAAAATCACGATTCAAGAACTTGCTGCTAACACAATTCCTTCAGCATTGCCTGACATTGCCGCCGGAGTCATCAATGATACTTACGCTCTTGATTACGGTTTGAAAGCAAGCGACGCTGTTTACGCTGACCAAGCACGCGAGCAGGAATACTGGAACTTAATCGCCGCACGCACAGCCGACCTCGAAGACCCTGCTAAGCTCGAGACTTATATCAAAGTCGTTGACGCTTATCAAAGCGAAGTAATGAAAGCTCATCTTTCAAAACTTTATGGTGGCTTCTTCAGACCTGTAGGCTGGGACGAAGGTTTATTAACGCCGTTTATAAAATAAGAAAAGAAACTTGAAAATTTGAAATTAAAACCCCGGCTCATCACCGGGGAATTTTTTTTACTTTATTTAAGAGCTTGAGCTACTGCTGCTACTGCTGGAATTTCCACTAAGCTGTTGAAGGATTGCAGAAATCGCGCTCGCCTGTTGAGACAATTTTGAAATCTGTTGTTCGGCGGCGGCATACTTAGTTCTTAAATTCTCTTCCATTCGGTCGAGCCTATCCTGATATTTTTCAAGATATTCATCAATGCTGCTAATTTGAGTTTCTAAGTCCGAAATTTGCCGCGTCAATGTTCCTGAAGTCTCTCCCGAAGCTGAGGAGTTCAACATCGACTTTGTCCAAGTGTCCATAGTCGAAGCAAATTTCAACATTAAGTCTTGAACCTCGTCGGGGTTATCTTCAAGAGCTTCCATGAATTTTTCTGTGTCAAATTCAAGTTCTCCGCTCTTGCCGTAGTCGTCAGAAGTTGTTGCTATACCAAGCTGATAAATGCCCTTGTAAGTGTAATTCATTTTTAGAGCGTTCATAGCAGCCGTGCCCGACATTGTTACTTCGCTGTTTGATGTTGATGATATTACGAGCTTGTCGCCTTCGACTTTAGCTTTGATTAACGGTTCTTGAAGCAGTTGACCGTCGTCGCCATAGAAAATATTTCTCATCGCAGGGTTAGAACTGTCGTTGATTTTGTCAGCAATGTCCTGAATCGTGTCCGTCGTCAAAATCGAAACATCAACGTAAGTCGAGTTAATTCTAAGTCGTAAAGTGGAGTCGTTTCTGAGCCCGTTGAATGACATTGAGCCGTAAACTTCTTCGGAACTTGTTCGCGACGTGAACGAGAAAGTAAAATTTTGAGCAACTGTATCGCGCATTTGACTTTTTGTGTTGCGAAGCAGCGAGTTTCCGTGCAAAAGTCCCCAACGCATTCTAAAATCGTCTGAATCAATCGTGGCAGCGGTGTCTTCGTCAACTTGGCTTTCAGTCATTCTTGTGTTCATCCATGACATTAAGCTGTTGTAATTATCAACGAAAGTTTGTATCGAAGTAACGGCCTTCTCTGCGTCATGTGAAACGTCCAACGAGACTTCACCGACTCCCTTCAAGTTAATCGTCATGCCTTTGATTAATTCGTTGTCGTAACTTTCGCCGATGTTGTTCGAGTCGCGCTGAACTTCTTCGCCGTCAAGAACTAAAATTGCGTTTTGAGCTTCCGTTACGTCATCGCTAAGACCGAGCAAATCTACAACGCCATCGCCGTCATCACTAAGTGTGAATGTATTGGTGTTGTATTCGTATTCGATTTCAATTTCATCGCCGTAGCCCGGCAAGCCTTCGCGTGTCGTTTGCAGAGGCGTTACCCAATCGAAATTATAAATTCTTGAGACTCCGTTTGTGCTTGTAGCAAGATTAATTCCGAGTTCTTCTTTGACTAAGTCGGAGTCGGTTTTGCCGTCGCTGGTTGTTGACGTGCTTGTTAAATCGTAAGTTGTTTCGCCGTAAGTTATCGAATTTAACGTCCCGTTGTCTGAAACTGTCGAGAAGCCAAAATCTCTAAGGTCTAACGTGTCTCGCGAGTCGCGATAGCCTGAAAATGTTTTCTCTGTGCCGTCTGCGGTCGTCAAGTTTACCGTATACTGCCCTGATGTTGGATAATACCATTCCCAATCTGTGCCGGTCTTCCAGTTTATTAAAACGCCTCCGTCATCGTCCTTCGCTACTTCAAAATCGTAGCCTTCAAAGAAAGTTTTTGAGCCTTGCGTAATTGTTGTAGTTCCAGCTTCAAATTCGCTGTAGACAGGTGAGTCGCTTGTGTTCGAGTAAACAGCGTCAGAGTTTGTGCGTTTTATCGCGTCTTCAATCTCGAAAACTTCGCCGCCGCCTTCGCCCCGTCCAGTGTAAGAAACAGTGTAATCAAAGTTTATAAGAGGCGAAGCTCCCGTTGCTATCCATTCTAATTTGGCTTTATGCTGTTCGGATTCTGAATCTTCATCGCCTTTCACAATTCTAAAATCAGTTCCGTAAGTGTAGCTGTTGCCGTTCTCGTCCGTGATTGAAAAATAATCCTTTAGAGCTTCGTCAACGTCGCTTTGCGAAGAATCCGCCGTGAGTTTCGAGCTTGCGTCTTTCAAAATTTGTTCGTAGCTCAAATAAGAATTTCCCGACGTGTCCTTGAGTTTGCCTTCGTCGTTGAGCAGTTTAATTTCGCCGGTATCCTCATTGTTTATTGTTCCTGAAGATAACATCGGCGCGAAACTTTCATATGAAATTGTGTATTTTGTGTCCTCGTCTGGAGCGTTCGGAGTGTAAGCAGAAGCTGCCGTTGTTGTTGTCTTCCAAACGATTTTGCCGTCAGTTACTGTGAAAGTGTCGTCAGTTAATTCTGCTTCTGTTGCAACATAGCTGTATTCTTTGCCGTCAGAATCTGTGATTACTATATCTCCGTAATCGCTCGCAGAAAGACTTACGCCGTCAAGAAGCGCAGTAAGGCTTAAATCTTTGTCCTCGGCCGAAGCTGTAACGCTTGATGAGAATGTTTCTGTATTTTCGCCGGAGAAGCTGAAAGTGTAACTCGTAGCAGCATCGGGGCCTTTCTTGAAGTTCAAAGTGCTGATGTTCTTCTCTTGTGCATAGGCAGCCACAGCAACGTTTGCATCGTTAGCGTCGATTGTGCCGTCGCCTGTCTTGTCATCAGCTGCGAACCATGAAAGAACGTAGCCGTCGCCATCATCTTTTACTCGAATCACATAATCGCGGCCATACTCGTATTCAGTGCCGTTTGCGTCCGTGAGTTTGAATAAAGAGCGGTCTTCAGGGTCAAGATAAGTCCTAATAACGCCGTCCGAGCCCGTTAATGTGATTGTTGAAAGCTCCGAGCCCGTAGCTTCTTCATACTTTGTGTTAAAGTCAGTAACATCAAAAACAGTAGCGTCGTTATCAGTCTTGATTGTGCTTGAAGTCGTTGTCTCTAGCCATTCTATTTCACCGTTGCTGTTGACGGTGTAGTCAGTGCCGTAATTGTAGCCATAAATCTCGAGCTTTGAATAAGAAGCTGCATCTATTTCTTTGCCGAAAATTGTTTCGAGCCGCTTGTCATTGTCGGCCTTATTGACTTTACCGGAAAGTGTTTCTTCGTAACTATAATCAAAAGAAAATTCAAGTTGTGTTCCGTTTGAAGGATATTGTTGTACGTTGCCCGTCAAACCCTTATAAGTTACGGAGTAATTTTTCACCGCTCCCATAGTGTTGGCGAGGTCGATAGTATCATTTGCGCTTGTATTTCCCCAAGTAATTCTATAAAGATTGTTGCTAGTATCTTCTTCTCTGATGACAAAATCAGTACCGTAATGATATGTCGTACCGCCCGCGTTAATTGTAAAATTTTCAAGATAAGCGTCATCAGGATCAATAAACGTACCACTTCCGCTGATTGTATGAGTTTTTAATGCGTGGCCAGTCGCCTTGGCATATTCTGCACTCAATGCGTCAAAATCTATCGTTATAAAATCACTGGCTCCGCTTTGTGTATCGGCAGTTTTTGTTACTTTCTCTGCAGAATAATTCCACGAATTTGTATTTACTATTTTTACGCTGTAACTATCCGGCTCTTTAGTCGAAGTCGTGGAGCTGGTCTCGCTGGCCTTGCTTCCTGTAACAGAATAATTGGTCGAAGTCTTCTTATCATAACTCACAGTATAAGACGCTGGCTCGCTTGAAGTCGTTGTTTCTTCTTCAGCTTCAAGCCATGTGATTTTGCCGTCCGAGTACGTGAAATCTTTACCGTAAACAAAATCCGTCATTTGAGTAACGGCCGTTGTAGTTTCGACATTATAAACAGTGCTGCCGTCATCAGCCGTTGATTCGGAAATTATTATCGTTGTCTTTGTAACAATATCATCG
>JAFSUP010000019.1 GCA_017445205.1 Synergistaceae bacterium | reverse complement strand
AAATTTTATTTACGGACATTGCTTCATTAATTGAAGAAACTTTGAACGCGTGGACGTCACCCGAAGCAAAAAATCTCGATGAGATGATTGGCTATGTGAGTGAGGCCAAGCGCAAAGCCGAAGAACTTTCAACGAAATTTCGAAAATTTTAATCGCCATCGCCTTTTCGCAATTCCCTGAAATTACTTCGGGGAGTTTTTTATTTACCTTTATGAAGGGTCTTCAATTTTTCAAACACAACTCGCGGCACAACGTCTTTTACCGTTCCGCCAAAATGAAAAATCTCTCTCACGCTTGAGCTTGATACATAAGAATATTTAGGATCCGTTACGATAAAAAAAGTTTCAATCTCTGGAGCTAACTGACGATTCATTAAAGCCATTTGAAATTCGTATTCAAAATCTGACATAGCCCGAAGTCCTCGAATTATCACGGCAGCTTCTTTTTGTTTTACGTAATCGACTAAAAGTCCGTTAAAGCTATCGACTTTGATATTTGCGACGTGCTTTAATGAATCTCGCGCCATTTCGCAGCGTTCTTTGACAGTGAAAGCCGCGCTCTTGCGTTCGTTCACAAGGACACTCACGATTACTTCATCAAAGATTGCCGCTGCTCGTTCAGCTATATAAATATGACCGTTCGTTATCGGGTCAAATGAACCGGGATATATCGCCCTGACTTTCATAATTTAATTATTTTTTCCCCTCGACAAAAATTTTGGGAGTGAATACTATTTTCCCGTAAATTATAACAGTCTGAAGCAGTGAAAGAAGTTCCGCTATTGGCAACGCCCACACAATTCCATAAGCGCCCATTAAATAATTCATTATGAACAACAACGGAACATAAAGCGCACATTGACGGCAGACGCTCAATATAAACGAAGCCTTCGCCGCACCCATAGCCTGCAATGCGTTTATAAAGATGAAAAATATCGCGAACAAAACGCTGCTCGTTAATTTAATTCTCAAGAAGTTCACGGCGTAACCGAATGCCTCTTCATTAGCAAGGAACATGCGAACGATTCTGCCCGTAAAGACATAGCACAGCGCAACCATGAATAAACTTATCGAAATAGCAATCTGAAGAGCGAATTTTAAAATTCCTCTGTATCTGTCCCAATCTTTAGCACCGACGCAGAAGCCTAATAACGGCTGAACGCCTTGACCGCAGCCCATCGCGATTAACGTCGCTATCTGTTCAATTCGCATTGAGACGCCCGCTGCCGCTACAGGCATATCGCCGAATGCTGACATTAAAGAGTTCATTATCATTTGCGAGATACTCATCAAGAACGGATCTAAACACGCCGGGATCCCTATTGCTAAGATGCTCAAAGAGATCGCTTTGTTGAATCTAAAATTTTTAACGTGAATGCTTAATGACGATTGTCCCGCTAAAAAGTATCCAATGTAATACGCCGCGCCCGCAACCATTCCTAACACCGTGGCTATTGCCGCGCCCGTGATGCCCCAATCTAAATATAAAATCATAATCGGGTCAAGAATTATGTTTAACACGTTGCCAATAATTTGACCGTTCATAGCCTCGCGGGGGTGATTGTCGGCTCGCAAAATTCCTGAACACGCCATACTGAATAATACAAAAGGCGCAGAAGTCATTACGATTGAAAGATACGAATACGCTGGCACGATTGTATATATGCTTGCGCCGATCGCTCTTAAAATATCCCCGATGAAAATCATGAATATCAAAGTCAACAAAACGCCCACGGCAATCCCTGTCCAAACGCAGAATGAAGCTAAACTGTCAGCGCGTTTTTTATCTCCTGAACCAAGTGCTCGCGATATACATGACATTCCGCCAGCCATGAAAATAATTCCGACCGTGATTAACATCATAAACACCGGCGAAGCTAATGAGACCGCCGCGATTTGATAAGGATCATCAGTCTGGGAAATAAAAAACGTGTCGGCTAAGTTATAAATTAAAATCATAATTTCGACGATGATCGCCGGAATTATATTTGAAATTACTTGTCTATGTATCGAACTTGAAGCTTTGCGCAAAATAAATCGCCCTCTCAAAATATTATAATTAAGGGCGAATATAACAAGATAAAATTTTTATGTCAAATTGAAAAAACTCAAGCACGTCTCGCCATAATCACGCCGGGAGATAATTTCAAAATCTTCGTTCACGTTCATGATTTCCCGGCTCGAGTGTTCGATTATAAAAATACAGTCATCTTCAAAAAGTTTTTCAAGTCCCGGCAACTTAAAAATTTCTTCGCACCAACCGGAATTATAAGGCGGATCAGCAAAAATTATATTAAATTTCATTTCGCGCTTCGTCAGCCACGTTATAGCACGTCGGACTTCAAGCGACAAAACTAAAGACTCAGGAGAAATTTTTTTTATTGCGTCTGCTCTTGGCCTCACGCTCTCAACGAACACGCAGGACTCCGCGCCACGATTTAAGGCTTCGAGTCCTACGCGTCCTGTGCCGGCAAATAAATCCAAAAATTTTGCGCCGCTAATATCGCCCAAAATATTAAACAGCGCTTGCAAAACTTTTCCCGAAGTCGGCCTAACGTCTTTCATGTTTTATTTAATGAGTTTATTAGCCGCGTCATTAAGTGCCGAACGTACCGCGGGAGTTAAAAACGCGCTGGAAGTTTTATCAAGGCGAATCAAAAATCCTTCGTCGCGTGGCGAGATATTAATATAAAATTTTTGTTCAAATTCGTCGTCGCTCGTAAGAGTTTCTAATAAAAATCTTTCCCCGTCCGTGAAATTTTTCCCGAAGCGCCAAAATGATTTTTTATTCTCGTCCTTGCCTGAAATATTTTTTAATGCGGCTACGTCGTCTTGCGTTATCTGATTTTTAATTTTTATGTGCATTTCCTGTGATGTCCTCCGTGGAACTGTAAATTCTTTTGTCTTTCTGAATGTCAATGAGAAAATATTTTTACCTTGCTCAAGCCATTTTCTTTCATATTTAGTCGTGATTGCTCGCTCGGGATTCGTGAAAAAATTTTCGGGTATTACTGCTTCGTGACTTCCAAGGACGCGCCAGACTTCACGCGAATAATCTTCGTCATCTGAAACCATCTCGAAAACTCCTCCGACTTTCAAAACCGCCGCGAGTCCGTTAGAAAAATCCCGCGCTGTAACTCGTCTATGAGCATTGCCGTTACCCGGCCAAGGGCAAGGAAACTGCATTATGATTTTCTCAAGTGATTCATCGGCAAATAATTCACGCAACATATATCGCGCGTCAGTGTTAATGATTTTGAGATTGTCAAGACCTGCGGCACGACGAGCGCAACGAAGTACGCATGATTGAGAGATTTCGACACCGTATAAAAAAATTTCGGGATTTAATTTTGCATATTGCACAGTAAATTCGCCGTTGCCAAATCCGATTTCAAGCTGCGTGTGCTCATAGACATCAAGAGGCAAATAATCAGTCGGCGAAATTATGATTTTATATTGAGGAACGCAGTTTTTGATTCCTGATTCCTCGTCGCTTTTTAGAATGCCCATGTAAAATCCGGCAGTCCTTCCGAAAGTAATAAATCTTTAATTTCACTCATGATTTTTTCGAGAGCCTCTTCAGTTTTGCCTTCGCAGCGAACGACCATAACCGGCTGTGTGTTAGACGCGCGGATTAATCCCCAGCCATCAGGATATAAAATTCTAACGCCGTCAATCACGCTGCATTCATGTTTAGCCTGCGCCTTCTCTTGAATTTT
>JAFSUP010000132.1 GCA_017445205.1 Synergistaceae bacterium | reverse complement strand
ATTCTACGTTGTTGTGTTCGTGGATAACATGTTCAAAATAATTTCTGAATCCAAGCCCGTAGCGAATTATTGAAGGGCCCTCGCCTTCGCCATAAATCGTTTCGCGGAATCTTCCATAAGCGGCAGAGATTACCATCCAAGAATATTTGGAGCTTCTGAAATATGGCGTCGATAAAATAAATTCCGGTGCACGTTCGAGGCGCCCTTTGAATTCCGTAGTGCTGTCCTTCTGGTCAGAGATGTATTCATTTTTGGCCCAACGTAAAACAGAAGTCCAGCCTTTATATTTGTAAGTCAAAGACGCATAAGGCCGCCATACTCTTTCGTTCCATTCGTCGTCCCAAGAATGCTCTACGCCGGCCATGATTGAAAAATTGTTGCCGAGGTCTTGCTCGATTTCAAACATCGTTTCCCAACCTGTTTTACTTGCCCAAGCGACTCCGATTGAAGCGTTACCAGTGTCCCAACCGATTGAGCCTGTTATCCCAAGACCTGTGCCGCGGGTGCTGCTGCGCTGAAAGTATGGCAAGAAAGAATAAGTTACGGCGCGTCTGTTAAGTTGAACGACATAATCAAGAGGAGACGTAAATAAATATCTATTACCTAAAAAAACTCGCGGCCTTTTCGCGACAATTTTTTTTCCGGGAATGAAAGTAATTTTTTTAGCTTCGAGTCTATAATGCGGGTGATCAAGTGCGCAAGTCGTCAAGATGACGTTATGCCACTCGAGCAAATAATCTTCGGGAGAACCACCGACAAGTTTTCTTTCTTGAGCAAGTTCCCACGGCATGACGTCAATTTCTTCGCCATAAATATAAAGAACGCCACCTTCATCGCC
This sequence comes from Synergistaceae bacterium, assembly GCA_017445205.1. GTDB lineage: Bacteria > Synergistota > Synergistia > Synergistales > Aminobacteriaceae > JAFUXM01. Next base: position 1,282 of record JAFSUP010000132.1, on the reverse strand, counting down.
GATTGGGACAACGCTATTAGCCCCTGTTAAAATTCCCTCGCGAGTATTGAGGTCGTAATTCAGATTGTCGCCTTTGAGAGTTTTCTCGCCGTTCGTGATTAAGACTTGCTGACCCGGTAGCGGCATTGCCTGAACTTTTTGAGTGTCTGCGTCATAGTCAAGACGTTCGGCCATTATAGAAATATCGTTATAAGTTAAAATGGCGTTGCCCTCGGCGAGCGCATGTCCGGTCTCGTCGTTAAAAGAAACTCTGTCGGCGTTCAGCGTAACTCTGTCTTCCGGTGCTGCCTCCTTGTCGAGTTCTTGATATTCATTTATATAATATTCGTCAACGTCCGCCGCGTTAAGTGGCGAAACAGCAGACATAAAAATCAAAGTGAAAATTATTATTTTGTTATTGGCTTTACCCATTGGATTACGCCTCCCTGCTCTAATAATATCACGCCGGAATTATCCATGCTTGCCAAAGGAGTCCGTAAAAGAAATTCAGAATCGTAAATTACAAGTCCGTCAGGAAAAACGAAAGTATTATTTTTTTGTGTCCAATCGAGTTGTGCGCTTTCGAGAGTCCAAGTTTGTTTTTTAGTCCCAAGAGTGCCATAAAGGCCATAAACGCTAGCGACGCTTTGATCGATTGAATAAATGCCTTCTTTGCCAAAAAATCTCCATTCGCCATTGTCGCCGGAAATTTCGCGAATTACATCAAGAGATTTGATATTAAATAAATTTCCGTCCCTGTCGAGATAAGGAATTTTTACGCGCCACATATCGCCGGAGACTTCGCGGCTAAATTGAATATTTTCCATGACGAGGCCGGGCATTTTCATTAAACTTTCGCGAAGTAAATCTATATCTAAATTCATATCGCGCATGGCATATTGAGCAAGAATAATAATACCAATGAAGAGCGCAACAATAAAAATTTTTGTGGGTGTGATTTTGAATTTGTGTTTCATTAATTTTTATTTTTTATTTTTATAGACTTCGCCACGAGAAGCCAATGTGTTAACGATTATTTTCTTCTCTTTTTCATCAATATCCATCAAAAAGCGCCATTTTCCTACCCTTAAGCGATAATCATCACGACCTACTAATTTTTTGATGTCCAATGTTTCGGGTGTGTATCTAAGTAGGCGGATTGCTTCTTTCAATCTTTCTTTGTCGGGCTCAGGAATTTGTTTTAGTTTGCGTTTAACACTGTTACCTAGTTCAACTTGCCACATTTTTATATACCTCTTACTCCTATAGTCCTTCTAAAAATTCTTCGAGCGACAATAAACTT
>JAFSUP010000131.1 GCA_017445205.1 Synergistaceae bacterium | reverse complement strand
AGCCGCATAAAATCCGTAATGAAATCTCGTGCGCACGGATTCTCTTTTCATTTTCTCTTTTTCCTCATTAAGTAATAGAGATTTGGTACGTATACTATCATTAAAGATTTGAAAAACAATTCTGGTTCTTTGAAAATAAATTTTACTGTTGACAACATGATTTTCCGAACTTTTTTGTGCTTAAAATATTTTGTTTTGCTATCGTAAAAAACACGATCTCCAGCTTGCGCCGCTAACGTACATTGATTCACAAATTGTTCTGCAAAGCAGTGCGATATAACATAATTTCTAATAAATTTATCACTAGTGTGTTTTATTATGCAACACAAAGCACGTCGATAAGCAAGAAAATATTGTTGAGCAAGATTCTTATAATTCATTCTATTTATTAAGTCAGCTTTACTTTGCTGTGAAGCATGATAGACATGAATATAAAGTGCTTTATTTATATGTGAAATATTAGAACTACGACTAACAGCTTTATGAATAAATTCGACATCTTCCCCGATATAGATGTCTTCAGGAAATTTTAAATGATTTTCAATAATAAAGTTCTTTCTAAAGATGAAATTCCAAACACTCCATAAATTTATTTTTTTATCAGCCCACGCTCTCAAATAATTTTCGGGTGAACCTAAAGGGTATTCAGGCAGCGTAAGATCATTTTCATATCTGTTCTCGTTTTTATAAAAATATCTGAAACCGCAAAAAACTAGATCAGCATTTTTCTCTTCAGCTTCGCGAACCAAACTCGAAACGAAATTTTTTTCGGCTAAATCATCGTGGTCAAAAAAAATCACGTACTCACCGTTTGAAGCTTCAAGTCCCGTATTTCGTGATGCCGACTGGTGGCCGTTGACAGTGCGCTGGATAATCTGAAATTTTCTTCCGCTATTCTCTAAAATTCCGCGCGCAAGGCTAACAGTGTTATCTGTTGAAACATCATCAACGACAAGTATTTCAAGATTTTCATAATCCTGATTAATAATTGACTCAAGAGTTTGCGCTATAAATTTTTCGCCGTTGTAAGTTGGAACGATAACGCTTATTAAATTATTCATCGTCGGTATGTTGTAACTCGTAGAACTTGGCAAATTTTGAAAATCTCAAATAGCTAAGATTGACGCAATGAATAAATCCCCACCAGCCTAGCAAAAAGAAACGACCGAGAATGTAATATTTCAAAAACTCAAGCGTGCCTGCAAAGACCATTCGCCACGGGGAGTAATTTTTCTTTTGAACGAAAGCGCGCTTTGCAATTAAATCTGAATAATTGTTGCTTTTTTCTATAACGTGATGAATAGATAAGAAAGAATAATGATCGATGAAATTTTTACATTTTCCGTAAGTTGCATCAGGACGAACTTTGATAACATCATCGTGCTCAAATCTTCCGCTGTTTGACCAAGCGTCGCGATTATAAAGGCGAATTTCTTTATAATGATTTACCCATTTGTTCGCGTGCTTCATTCCGGGGTATACTTCGCCTCTAGGAATTATATACGCGTCTTTGTTGGCTGAGATTTTAATTTTTGCAATCTCGTCAAATAATTCCGGCGAAACAACTTCATCAGCGTCGAGTCTCAAGACCCATCTATAAGTGCATTGGTCTTCAGCAAATTTAACTTGATAGCCGACATTATCCCATTTATGAAAAATAAATTTTGCGCCGTATTCGCGAGCGATCTCTTCAGTTTTGTCGGTGCTGCCAGAGTCAACAATAATAATTTCATCGACGAGATTTTTTGTAGACTCAAGAGTCTTACGCAATCTCTTTTCTTCATTAAACGTGATAATATACAAGGATAATTTTTCTATGTGCATGATAAAAATCTACATCCCGATTAATTTTTTGATTTATTATACGTGAACTCTTGAGAAAGGCAATGAAAATAAAAATGAAAATTCTTCACATAGTTCCGGAATTTGAAGAAGGCGGCGTGGAACGATATGCTGTTCAATTATGCCACGAACAAATAAATAACGGCCATGAAATCACGCTCGCGACGGCCGGCGGGAAATTAGAAAAAATTTTGCCGGAGTCCGTGAAAATTTTGCACTTGCCTGTTCAGAAAAAAAATTTATTCACGGGGTTTTATTGTGTCAGAACGCTTGCTAAGATTGGCGGCTGGGACATAATACACGCGCATTCGAGGGTCCCTGCTTGGATAGCATGGTGGCTGTCGTCAAAGACAAAAATAAAATGGGTCATGACAGCGCACGCGGTTTATTCGCTAAATTTTGGAATAAAAGTTTTTAAACACGCAGACGGAGTTATATGCGTCTCTGAAGCGGTTAGGGAAGCTCTTAAAAATTATTTGCCCGAAAATGTTATAACGATTCCTAACGGCACTGAGGCTCCCGCGTATAAATGGCAAGGGAAATATTTCCCTGAGAACAAAAAATTTTTGTGTGTCGGTCGTTTATCGAAGAATAAGGCTATTGACGTTGTCTTAAATGCGCTTGGCCTTCTTAGAAATCACGAATGGACACTTGATATTTTGGGCGACGGTTCGCACCGCGAAGAACTTGAAAAGCTCACGGTCGAACTTGGAATTAATGACCGTGTTAAATTTTGGGGGGATCGCGACGACGTAGAAAAATTCATGAGCGAGTCGGCGTGCTTGCTTTTCCCTTCGCGTTCTGAAGGCGTAGGTTTGGTCGTCCTTGAAGCGTTAGCTGTAGGATTACCTGTGCTTGCGTCGGACCTCGAACCGCTTAGGGCTTATGCTTCAGGCGAACTTGTTGAAGTTGATAACGTCGGAGCATGGCGTTCGGCGATCTTAAAAGTCATAAGAGGCGGAGCGGCGAGCCCGCTATCTGTTGAAAAATTGACGTCGTTTAGCGAAACGGCCAAGCGCACGGAGGAATTTTATAAAACGATAGTCTGATATAATAATCCTCACGAGGGGCCCCGCGTGGGGGCACGGCTCATGAAACGGGGAAGACCTCCGTGCAGAAATCTGGTGAATAATCTTGGCAAAAAAGCATAAAGCCAGACGTAAACAACGGCGAGGTTTTCTTCGTAGCCTGAAGAAATTCGCCGTTGCTATATACTGGATTGCGAGTTTTATCCTCATAATTCTTCAAATTTATATTATTCTCGCAAGCTGGTAAAGATGGTCTGAGCTAGTCTCAATCATCTTTATAGGGTACAACACCCCTCAACGTTGTCCCTATTGTATCACAAAAAACTTTTCATTTTTACTTACAAAAAATTTTCGCTTGTTAAACTTTCCTTAAAAATGTAGAATTGCACAGACTGCCAAAATTTCGGGATAAGCGATAAAAGATAAAAATTTTTCAGCACCCCCTCGTTTTGGGAATAGATTAGAAAGGACATAAATTTTATTATGCAATTTATTTTAGCATTTATATTTTTCATTGTCGGAATCGGCGTGGGCTGGGCAGCTTTGAAAATGTGGGACAACTCGCGCGTCAACGGCGTGAATAATCAGATAGCCCAGAAATTAAAAGACGCGGAAGAGCGCGAAGAAAACATCAAACGCACAAAAATTTCAGAAACTCGCGAAGAAGTCAGCACCCTCCGCCAAGAAGCTCAAAAAGAAATCAAAGAACGACGCAACGAACTTCAACGAAGCGAACGAAAGATCGAGCAAAAAGAAGAAAATCTCGACAAAAAACTCGACAAAGTCTCACGCAAAGAAGACGAGCTACGTGTCAAGCATGAAGAAATCGAGAAACGTCGCGCCAAACTCGAAGAGACTATTCAGCTACAAGAAACAAAACTTCAAGAAATAGCAGAAATGACAAAAGAACAAGCTCAGGAGATTTTATTAAATAAAGTCGAACAAGACGCTTCTCACATGCTCGGCTTAAAATTAAAAGAACTCGAAGAACGCGCCCAACGTGAAGCAGAAAAAAAAGCCCGCGATATTATACTCGGTGCTATGCAGCGTTGCGCCGTAGAGAGTGCCGGCGAATCTAGTATCAGCGTCGTGCCATTGCCCTCTGAAGAAATTAAAGGCCGAATCATTGGCCGCGAAGGTCGAAACATTAGAACTTTTGAAAGTCTGACAGGCGTAGATTTAATTATTGATGACACTCCCGAAGCCGTAATGCTCAGTTGCTTCGATCCGATTCGTCGCGAAATTGCCCGCCGCGCTATGGAGCGTCTTGTCGTTGATGGTCGAATCCACCCGGCCCGAATCGAAGACTTAATCGAGAAAGCCGCCCGCGATATTGACAACGAAATGATAACTGAAGGCGAGAACGCTATTTTAGAAATGGGAATAAAGAACATGAATAACGAACTCATGCGCACTCTCGGACAACTTAAATTTAGATTTAGTTACGGGCAAAACGTCTTGGCTCATAGTATGGAAGTTGCACAAATCGCCGGGATTATCGCAGCAGAACTCGGACTTGACGAAGAAACAGCACGACGCGGCGGACTGCTTCACGACATCGGCAAAGCTATTGATCGTCAAATCGAAGGCCCTCATGCCGAAATCGGTGCAGACTTAGCGAAACGCCTTGGAGAACGTCCCGAAATCGTAAGCTGCATAGCCTCTCATCACGATAATCTTGAAATTCATTCGATTTATGAAGTAATTGTTTCCGTCGCTGACGCCATAAGCGCAGCTAGACCCGGTGCACGACGTGAAAGCCTCGACGCTTATATAAAACGTCTTGAGAATCTCGAAGAAATCGCGCGCAGCTTTGAAGGCGTAAGTCAGGCGTTCGCGATTCAAGCCGGCCGTGAAGTTCGAGTGATTTTGAATTCTTCAAGAACTGACGAAGGAAGCGTTCATAAACTTGCGTATGACATTGCCAAGCGCGTCGAAGCAGAATTAAAGTATCCTGGCCAAATTAAAATTAATGTTACACGCGAAACTAGAGCAACGGAGTTTGCAAAATGAAAATTTTATTTTCCGGTGATGTTGCATGGAACACGGGAAGGGCGGCTCTTGCTGCTGCTCTTCCTGAAATTAAAAAAGAGTTCGGCGCGTTTGACTTCACGATAATAAATTGCGAAAACGCTGCGCACGGTAAAGGAATGACAAGCCGAATTTTTGAGGAGTTTATAGCGCTTGGGATTGACGCAATGACTTCGGGGAATCATATTTGGGACAAGTCCGACTTCTTGCCATTGCTCGATTCTGAAACAAGAGTTTTTCGCCCTGCTAATTATTCGCGATTATGCCCGGGGCGTGGCTGTGGCGTTATCGAACGTAAGGGGAAGAAACTCGGCATTCTTAATTTAGAAGGACAAGTCTTTATGCCGCCGATTAATTCACCGTTTGAATGCGCGGATAGTCTTATCGACGAACTTAAAACTAAGTATGGCGACAATCTTCCGATTCTTGTTGACTTTCACGCCGAAGCGACTTCAGAAAAACAGGCGATGGCTTATTATCTTGATGGCAAAGTCAGCGCGTTGCTTGGAACTCACACACATGTTCAGACGGCGGACGCTAGAATTTTGCGACACGGGACGGCTTATATTTCAGATGTTGGAATGACGGGAGGCCACGAAGGAGTTTTAGGCGTGAAATATGAATCAGTGATGCAAAAATTTTTAACGGGCCTACCCTGCAAGTTTGAAGCCAGCGAAGAGGGAGCAGCTTTTAATGGCGTCGTGCTTGAAATTGATGATGTCGTCGGGCTTGCGCTTTCTATAACGCCGATTCAAATTCCGATTGAGTTTTAAAAAACAAAAAGCCGGCGTTGGGTTTTCGCCAGCTTATCTAGAGCAAAAGACTTTGGCGCAAAAATTATTGCTCAAAAAACTTTAGAAATTTATCAAAAAAAATTCCTAACTCCTAATTTCTCATTCCTAACTGTTTAAAATCCATTCGGCGGCGCGCTTGGCCTCGTTGAAGTCCTGATTATGCTTCTGTTCGTCAGGCAACAAAAATTTATCGAGGTCAGGCTCTAGCCCTAAATCTTCAATCAATCCTCGCGATTGCATCTGCTCGAACATCTCATCAAATCTTCGTGTCCCATAGCCAAGAGCTTTTTTAATCGGGCCAGTGATTCTTGGAACACGTAACAAGCCGACTTTGAAACCCGCCGTAACTGCTTCGGAAACCATTGAGACGCTGTCTTCAGTCGCTAAAACGTGAGTGGCCGCGCCTAAAATCGAAGTTACAGCGTTGACCTTGGGATTTCGCGACAAGATTAACATGTAGCCAATCGAAGGACATGAAGAAAAAATTTCTTCGACTCGTCGCTCAACTTCTTCCGGCGTTCGGCGAGAAGTCGTTATTAAAATCGTAACATCACGGAACTGACTTAACTCCCCTAAAATTTTATTCGCCCATTTTGCATTTGGCATGTAATTTGAATCGCTGCCGCCGATAAGAACAGAAACAACTTTATTTTTGAAATTTCTGTGTCCAAAGAAACTATCTGCGGTCTTCTTAACTAATGACTCATTAATATGATTAGGCGCTCCTAACGTCGTTAAAATTTTTGAATCGTCAGGGTCATGCGGATCATGTTCAGGGATTATGGCATAATCGAAAGGCTTCGTGCCAAATATCGAAGGCGTCATTATGACGGCGGATTTTCCTCCCGTGGCCTTCGCAAGTGCAAGACAGAACGGCGCAGCGGAGCTTCCAGCGGAAATAAACAAAGTTCCGGGATAAAATCTTTTATGCGAAATCCCTAATGAACGCAACCATTTTTTTGAAAAATCCGGGCCTCGCTCTGGAATTTTGCGTCCCGTGAATTTTAATTTCCAAAATTTTTTTAAGCCTGAAATTTCTGGGATTTTTACAGTATCATCAACTTCGGCACCGCTAAGCCGGCTGAGCCATTCCGCGACGCCTAAAGATTGATGATAATGTCCTCGAATATTATCGCTGACTATAGCAATATGTTTAAAATCTGGCATTTTTAATAATATCCCTCACTTTTTCTAAATCTTCGGGCGTATCGACACCGAGACTTTCTAATTTGCTGTCTGTGATTTTAATTTTAATTTTATAACCATGTTCAAGAATTTTTAATTGCTCAAGGCTTTCGGCTTCGCTCAACGGAGTCGGCTTGAGAGCTACATATTTTTTTAAAAATTCTAAGCTATAGCCATAGATTCCTATATGTTGACAAATTGGCAAATCTGATTTATTCCGTTTATATGGAATCAGCGAACGAGAAAAATAAATCGCGTCCCCGTCCTGCGACATTACAACTTTAACTATATTGGGATTTTCAAAATCTGACTTTAATTTGCTGCAAAGCGTCGCGCATTCGCTATCATTTAATAATTCTGCGACTTCGTCAATCATTAACGGGTCAAGCAGCGGTTCATCGCCTTGAATATTAATCACTGCGTCGATATTTTGATTATAAATTCTCGCAGCTTGTTCACAGCGCACGGTGCCATTCGGTAAATTTGAATCCGTCATCACGACTTGACCGCCAAAATTTTTAACGGCGTTCATGATTTTTTCGTCGTCAGTCGCAACTAAGACACCACATAAAGATTTTGCTTTCGAGGCTCGTTCATAGACGTGTTGGATCATAGGCTTGCCGTTTATATCAGCTAACGGCTTGCCGGGAAATCTTGTTGACGAATAACGCGCCGGAATAATTCCTAAAATTTTTTTGCTCATGCTATGCCTGCTTTCAATAATTCGTGAATGTGAACGATACCGACGGGCTTATGATTTTCAACGGCGATTAAGACGCTAATCTCGTTTTGTTCCATGACGCGCACGGCTTTAGCTGCGAGTTCGTCGGGCGAAATCGTTCGCGGGGTCTTCGTCATTGCGTCTTCAATTTTAGTTTTGAAAGCGTCATTGCCGGAACGTTCCATAAGTCGCCTTAAATCTCCGTCAGTGAAAATCCCGATTAAATTTTCGTCTTCGTCAACGACACAAGCCGCACCGTAACCCTTGCCCGTGATAACAAAAAGAGCGTCTTTAACAGTAACGCCCTTTTTCACAACTGGTAACTGTTCGCCCGTACCCATGACATCTGAAACGCGAGTTAATAATTTTCGGCCAAGAGCTCCGCCCGGGTGAAACACCGCAAAATCTTCGCGCTTTAAGCCGCGCAGCATTGCAACAAGTACCGCAATCGAATCGCCTATCGCAAGTTCAAGCGTCGTGCTGCTCATCGGAGCGAGCTGTAAAGGGTCGCCTTCGGTCTCAACATGAGCATTAATTACAATATCAGAATGATCCGCAAGCGGTGATGTCAAATTGCCTGTAATCGCGATCATCTTTGCGCCAATTCTTCGGAAGTGTGGGAGCAGCGCGGTTATTTCTGAAGAGGCTCCGCTGTTGCTGATTAAAAGTCCGACATCTTCGCTCCTGACCATGCCTAAATCACCATGAACGGCTTCGGCGGCGTGAAGGAAGAATGACGGCGTTCCAAGTGATGCAAGTGTCGCTGAAATCTTCCGTCCGACATGTCCTGACTTCCCAAGACCGACAACCACAACGCGGCCTTCGCACGCAAAAATTTCTCTTGCTGCTTCGACAACTTCAAAGCCGATTTTTTCAGCGGAATTTAGAATTTCATTTGCTTCCGTGCGCATTAATTTTTTTGCGGCGTCTAAGAGTTCTTCGTTTGAATAATTCAATTTTTAATCTTCCTTTGCAATACTCGCGCGGGCGTTGTGAATAGCGAGAACTTCATCTAAAAATCGCGGCATCTTATCTAAAGGGATCATGTTCGGGCCGTCGCTAAGAGCTTCTTTTGGATTCGGGTGAGTTTCTGCAAAAATTCCATCAATTCCGACAGCCGCCGCTGCACGAGCTAACGGGAACGCGATTTTATAATCTCCACCGCTCGCACCGCCAAGACCGCCGGGACGTTGCGCACTATGTGTCGCGTCGAAGACAACGGGATAGCCAAAACCGCGCATAGTTTCAAGACCGGGCATGTCAACGATTAACTTGTGATAGCCGAGAGATGTTCCGCGCTCGCAAAAGATTACTTTATCGTTGCCGGCTTCTCTGCACTTGGCCGCGACGTACTGCATATCTTCGGGGGCGAGAAATTGAGCTTTCTTGATGTTAATGATTTTCCCGGTTTTAGCAGCCGCGACTAATAAATCAGTCTGACGACATAAGAACGCCGGTATCTGAATAACATCGACGACTTCACCGACTGGAGCAGCTTGATAGCTTTCGTGAATGTCAGTTACGACAGGGACATTTACGACGGTTTTAATCTCTGCGAGCTGCTCAAGTCCTTTCTCAAGGCCGGGGCCGCGCCACGCGTGAACGGAAGTTCGATTTGCTTTATCAAACGACGCTTTGAAGATATAAAGTAAATTTCTCTCGTCGCAAATCCGTTTCATGAATTTCGCAACGCGCAAGCCAATTTCAGGACTTTCAAGCGAACAGGGCCCTGCGATTACAGTTAAAGAACCGTCGCCGATAAATCGTCCTTCAAGAAAATATTTTTTATTTTCCATTTTTAATAATTAGGAGTTAGAGGCAAGAAGTTTTTTTAGTTCCTACTTCCTACTTCCTAACTCCTACTTGCATTTTTACGCTTTTCCGTCAGAACCGAAGAGTCTGATTTTTTCGCGAACTGTTTCTTTGATTGCCTCGAATCCGGGGGCTAATAATTTGCGTGGGTCGTATCCTTTGCCTTCGTTGTCTTTGCCGGCCTCGATGTACTTACGAGTAGCGGCCGCGAATGAAAGCTGGCATTCGGTGTTGACGTTAATTTTGCATACGCCGAGCGTGATTGCCTTCTTAATCATCTCGTCAGGGATTCCAGAGCCGCCATGAAGGACTAACGGCATTTCGCCTGTCTTAGCCTGAACAGCTGCAAGAGTTTCAAATGAAAGTCCCTTCCAGTTCGCAGGGTATTTGCCGTGAATGTTTCCGATTCCAGCTGCGAGCATATCGACACCAAGGTCAGCGATTCTCTTGCACTCGTCGGGGTCAGCGCATTCGCCCATTCCGATAACGCCGTCTTCTTCGCCGCCTATAGCTCCGACTTCAGCTTCGATTGACATCCCTAAATTATGAGCCGCGTTTGTAAGTTCGCGAGTTTTCTCAATGTTCTCTGCGATAGGATACTTGGAGCCGTCGAACATGATCGAAGTGAATCCGGCTTTAATGCACTTGTAAGCGCCTTCATAAGTTCCGTGGTCAAGGTGCGTGCAAACGGGGACGGTGATTCCAAATTCTTTATCCATGGCTTCGACCATCGCTTGAACAGTTCTGAAACCGCCCATGTACTTGCCTGCGCCTTCTGAAACACCGAGGATTACCGGGGCTTTAAGCTCTTCAGCGACTTGTAAGACTGCTTTTGTCCATTCGAGGTTATTGATGTTGAACTGACCGACAGCATAATGACCGGCCTTAGCCTTTTTGAGCATTTCTTTTGCGTTTACTAACATAAAAAATTAACCTCCTGAAAAAATTTTTGTCTGTTAAATTATAAACACAAAAAAATTAAATAACACCGTGATTTTCACGTTTTTTTATTTTTAGAATAAGCCCGTAATTTTTCCGTCTTCGTCAACGTCAATATTAAAAGCTGCGGGCCGCTTGGGAAGTCCGGGCATCGTCATGATTGAGCCTGTTATCGCAACAAGGAAGCCTGCGCCAGCCGATAAACGAACTTCGCGAACGGTTATTCTAAAATCTTTCGGGCGTCCGATTTTCGTCGGGTCATCGGTCAAAGAGTATTGAGTTTTCGCCATGCAGACGAGCAAATTATCTTTGCCGACTTCGTGAATTAATTTCAAATCTTTCTCGGCTTGCGGCGTGTAATCAACTCCGTCAGCGCCATAAATCTTTGTGGCTATAGCGTTAATTTTTTCTTTCGGGCTCATGGATTCTTCATATATAAATTTGAACTCCGAAGGACGTTCGCAGGCTTCGACAACTTTACGCGCAAGCTCTTTACCGCCTTCGCCGCCTTTAGCCCAGACTTCTGTCAATGCGAACGACGCGCCTAGCTCCTCGCACTTCTTTTGAATTAAGTCGAGTTCTTTATCCGTGTCGGCTGTGAAACGATTTATCGCAACGACGACGGGCAAACCGTATTGTTGAATGTTTTCAATATGTTTCAACAAGTTCGGCAAGCCTGCTTCGAGAGCCTTCAAATCTTCGCGAGCTAATTCAGTCTTTGAAAGTCCGCCGTGCATTTTTAGAGCTTTGACAGTCGCAACGACGACCACAGCCGAAGGTTTTAACCCTGCCATTCTGCATTTGATGTCAAGGAATTTTTCTGCGCCGAGGTCTGCTCCGAAGCCAGCTTCTGTAACGACATAATCAGCGCACTTTAGAGCAAGTCGCGTAGCCTGAACGCTGTTGCAGCCGTGTGCAATGTTCGCGAAAGGCCCGCCGTGAATGAACGCCGGATTATTTTCGAGGGTCTGCGCCAAGTTGGGTTTGATTGCGTCCTTCAACAACGCCGCCATAGCTCCCGTAGCTTGAATGTCGTTGACCGTAACCGGCTTGCCGTCGTACGTGTAAGCCAAAATCATTCGGCCAAGTCTTTCTTTCAAGTCCTTGATGTCCATCGAAAGGCAGAACACCGCCATGACTTCTGAAGCAACCGTAATATCAAAGCCGGATTCACGCGGGACACCGTTAGCTGTGCCTCCGAGACCTGTAACTATGTTTCTTAAAGTTCTGTCGTTGATGTCTAAGACACGTTTGAAAACTATTCGACGAGGGTCAATATTTAATTCGTTGCCCTGTTGAATGTGATTGTCGAGCATTGCCGCGCAAAGATTGTGGGCCGTCGTGATTGCGTGAAAGTCGCCGGTGAAATGCAAGTTAATATCTTCCATAGGCACGACTTGAGCATAACCACCGCCGGCTGCTCCGCCTTTCATTCCGAAGCTTGGCCCTAACGACGGTTCACGGAGAGCGACACAAGCATTTTTTCCGATTTTATTGAGGCCGTCAGTGAGACCGACACTTACTGTAGTTTTGCCTTCGCCTGCGGGCGTTGGAGAGATTGCTGTAACAAGAATTAATTTTCCGTCGGGCTTATCTTTAAGATTTTTTAGGACTTTAGGAGAAATTTTTGCTTTGTATCGTCCATAAAGTTCTAAATCGTCCTCACTGATTCCGAGTTTTGCAGCCACTTTCACAATATATTCAGGTGAAGCGGCTTGTGAAATTTCAATATCGCTTGGCACTGTCATAAAAATTACGCTCCTTAAAAAATAATTTCGCGTAATTTTATCAAAAAACAGCGCTCTTTATAATTAACTTAAGAAATGAGGAGTTAGAAATTGTGAAACGACTTAATTATCTAATTCTTTCAGTATGTCTTCGCCAAAAAGTTCTTTCATTTTGTTTTTTGCTTTTTGGATAACATACTCATCTATATACATATGAGCCATGGCTATCGCTGCGGCCAACGCTGCAAGATCATCAGTGAAACCGATCCCAGGAATAAAATCAGGAATAAGATCAATAGGCAAAATGAAATAACCCAACGCTCCCCAAATCGTGCCTTTAACTGTAAGCGGGCAATTTGGATTTTGTGTCGCATAGTAAAGTTGAAGAGCTTTATAAACGACTTCAGCTCCGGCTTTTTTGATTGTGCTTACGATTTTATCCCAAAAACCTTCTTCAGAATAATTTTTTGAATATTTCTGATCGAGTTCTTCCACTTTGACTATTTCAGGCGTGATAACTTCTTTATCATTATCATTCTTCAATAATTTCGCCTTAGCCGCCATAAATTCTTCTTCGGTCAATGCGCCGGAGTCTTTCAAGGCCGCAAGTTCTTTGAGTTCTTCAATTAAATTCCGTTCTGACATTTTTAAACCTCCTAAAATTTAATTCAAGTATTTGAACGCTGTGCCATACATTATAATCTCTGCTGCGCCGCCTGCGATTTGGGGGGTAGCGATACTAACAGCGTAAACGCCATCGGCGCCTAATGCTTCAGCGTTTTCAATCATTCGTTCTTTTGCCGACTCGATACCCTGATTCATCATGTCTGTGTAACTTTTAAGCTCGCCGCCCACGGTTGTGTTACGAATAACCGCCGCTGTATCCTGAAAAAAATTTACGCTAAAACAGCTTGCGCCGTATACGAAACCTAAATCTTGAGTTCCAGCGGTCGGGAAAGCTCTTGTTGTAATAATTTGAATCGCCATTAATTAAAAACTCTCTTTCTTGATTAATCGCTCTTTAAGTTCTTCAGGCTGTAAAACTTCGATGTCATTTTTGTTTTTAGCTATCCAAGCTGCAATTTCGTCAAGAGTTTCAAGTTCTACAGATAAAATTCGATTGTCGCTGTCATCATTCGACGGAAGAATTTGCTGACTTATGTCCCAAGTTATAGTTTTTAACTCGCTTGCAAGTTTAGCGGAAATTTTTGCTTTTACTTTATATTTTTTATCAGGCGTTGATGTTGGAATTTGTGTCGGCATATACGAAGGAATGTTAATATTCACAACAGAACTTGCGCCCGGCTGTGCTTGCTCTTTTGATTTTTTCGGTCGATTTTTCAAGCTAAACACAACACGTACAGCAAAAAACAAAAGCAATAATACAATTACAATTTTAAAATAAAATCCGTAAAGAATCCAAGCATATGAAAGTCCACTTTGCCACGGTCTTCGCGTTTCTATTTCAGGAAGTGTCGACAGCCGCCGAATTTCAGAATGAATTTTATCAGGATCATTTCCACCAGTTACTGAATTACTAAATAAATTAGAAATATAACGCTCTGGTAATTCGTTCATAATCCATTGTATATCGCTCATTGAGAGTTTTACAGCAATATTGCGAGCTTTAGGAGGAAGTTTTACTATCCATGTTAGGGCATCAAGCGATTCTTGATTAGGTGGAAAAATTTCCCATGTGTCATTAGAAAAAGAATTGTATAAATCAAAATATTTAGCTCCAGCAACACGAAGCCATTCTTTAACTTGTAATTTATTTCCCTGTTGAAGCATTGCAGCCAAAGTATCGAAGTCTCGACGTGAAGAATCGCGAATAAGTTCGCCAAAATCCGAGAGTAAATCATCATAGCCGCTGCGGCCGAGTATTCTTGATAACGCTGAAATTCTTTCGATAAATTGCATAGTTTCTTCATCATTAAGCCCGCGAGCCAGCTCACTAACATGTGGATCACTTGCAAGAACGCTAGCTTCTTCTTTTGTCTTTTGCAAATTTTCGTAAGAAAATACAAATGTATCCATAACATACGGTTCCATAGCGTCCCAATAAATCTCGGGAATTTCGTTGTAATATAAAGCTTTGTTTCGCTCCTGAAGCATGTTTCTGACTTCATCGGGAGCATTCCACGCTATTGATGCAACGTCCCACGCACTCCACGCCATTAACGCCCAACCAGCAACAGGGACGGCCATTTTAGCGGCTTGTTGTATAGCACTACCGGCTAATTTTCTAAGTCCAGTTTTCATAAGCTGTTTGCCGATCATTTTATTAATTTGTTGACGCAAAATGAAAGCCGCGAAGCCTCCCGCAAGTTTGCTACCTGACACTTTAAGATCAGGATATTTTTTCTGCATGGATAGTTTGATTCTTTCCATTACGTCTAATCCTTTATCTTCAGCGGCAGAACTGCTACGAATATAAGCCTGCGTCATTGGGTTATTGTCTGAGGCAAGAAGTAAAACGCTTGTACGCCTGTAAAAGTCCGAAACATCTTTTTGCAAAGTTCCTGACCATTTCTCCTCAATATCGCGGAGAAAGTCTTCAAAATGCTCATTAAATTTGAAAGCAACTGCTTCTTGTATTTTACTAATTATGTCGCCTTTGTTGCTGGCAATTTGTATTCCTGCCGTTCCCCACAATAAATCTTTTGTATTTTCATCAAATGCAACATCAATAGCGCGTTCAAGTTTTTCGTTCATTCCGAGCGCTTTCCATTGTGAACGATACAATCTTGTAAAATTGTTTTTGGATCGTTTGAGGCCGTCTTGAAAAGCTATTTTGTCGAAGTCCGTTACACTGTAAGAAATTCCCGACAAAGCGTTATCAAGTTCTGCTTTTCGTTCTGCGTCAGTCTTGCGTAAATTGATTTGTTCACTGGCGTCTTCGGCCGCGACGCAACAATTAAAAGACACGAGCGACAAAATTACAACTAAAATTAAAATTGCTATGTGTTTCATTTTACAACCTCCTCATTTTTTATCTTGACAAGCTCGGATAAACGCTTCGGTTACAAATGGCTCTATTTGACTCCAATATATTTCAGGTAGTTTGCGAAGATATATTGTCTCATTAATATTGTAAAGCTGCCCGGCAACGCTATCAAAACTTGCAGAACTGTATTCTTCATTAATCCATTTTGTAAACAAATTTGCAATCTGCTTCAAACTCGATGAAAATCGAATATCAGCCTGTTTCATAGGATTATATTGACCGACAAGAAGCGACGTATTTGCGCGTTTGTAAAATTCCAAAATACTATTTTGAAGACTCTCACCCCATTTATCTTCGACGCTGTTCAGAAAAGTAACGTAATTTCCACTAAAATAATTTTTAGTTGTATGTAGTATTTTTTCAATTACATCATCTTGATTCATTCTTAATTGTATTTCTACAGTTCCCCACATCATATCTTGGGTATGAGAATTAATTGCGTTATCAATTTTTTCTTGCAATTTTTCTGACAGATTAAGCGCGTCCCATTGTGAATTACAGATACTAAAAAAACTTTCTTTTGCTTTCATTACAAATTTCGTTTTATCCAATCCCGTTACAGTAGCTGGCATTTCCTTTGACTTTTTGTCGGACGATACAGTTTTATCTGTACTAACTTCAGTCTTCGATACAACTTGTTTAGATTCTGTTTGCTGTATGTCGGGACTGTCAGAAAGATTTTCTATTTCGCTCAAAGAAGCTTCAATGGGCGGCAGTTTAGTCCAGAATTTTTTAGAATACATAGTGAATAGCTTACAACATTCATCTATTCCAACAAAATCGATCCAATTTTTAAGTCTCTCCCATTCGCCCTCACGCAACATTAACACGATAGTTTCAAAGTCTTTAACTGAAGCATCGCGAATATTTTTACCAAAATACTTAAACAAATTTTCTTTGTCGAAATTGACACCTTCGAGTGCATCGTCAAGTACCGCAATTCTATCCGCAAAAAATCGTTTTTCTGCCTTGCCTAAACCGCTTTCAAGTTCTTTAACAATAGGGTCATTGCTAAGTTCGTTGCCTCTGTCAACTGCAAATTGCAATTTCTCGTAAGCAAATATATAAGCGTCTCTGACATAAGGCTCCATAGCTTCCCAATAAGTTTGCGGGATTTCACGAGTGTACATGCTTTGATTCATGTCGTGAAGCTGCTGCCGCACCGCGTCTTCTGTTCCTATTGCCATTGAATAAATATCCCACGCTCCCCACGCGGCCATTATCCAACCTGCTATTGGTATAGCGGCTCCGGCTAGCTTTCCTACAGCACCGTTAGCAGCTTTTCGCAAGAGAAGAGCTCCTAATTTTTTCTGAAGATACTTTCTTCCAATTACAGTTAGTATTCCGCCGCCTAATGCCGCAAATGATAATCCTGTGCCTACGTTGTATTTTTCTGATAAATCTCCCGCAATGTCTTTAATGATTGCTGCGCCTTGACTGCTGGTAACAGAGTCATAATCCTGACGTAACTGTGCCTGTACCATTGGATTATCACCGAGTTCAAAAAACATTCTTGCGTTAGTTTCTTCGTAGTAGCTTAGAATGTCTTTTCGCAACGTGTCGCCCCACGATTCTTCAAGCTCCGCTACAAATTTTTCATAAACTGGAGAGAATTTGAATCCGGCGGCCTCTTGTATCTTATCTATTATGCCGTTGCGGTTAGTTGCGAGTTGGTAAGCTTTTGTTCCCCACATTAAATCGGCTGTCTGTTCGTCCATAGCTTCGTCAATTATCTCGTCGAGCTTATCTTTGACACCAAAAAGCTCCCATTGAGTACGATATAAATCAAGAAATTGTATTTTTGTTTTTACGATTGGTATGTTTGCAAAATTTGCTCCGAAGGCTGCGCGGCTATAAGTCAGGAATAGCAAGAGCAACAGGAAAAAATTCGCATTTCGCTTCTTCAATTTTGATTCTCCTTTCAATAATTTTATTTTGGAATTTACAGAGAAAGATACCCCCCCCAGTTATTTGTCAACTATCGGGAGAAAAAATAATAGCCCTCGAAAAAAATCGGGGCTATCTTTGAAAATTTTTATCTAAATCGCGCGGCTAATTCGCTGATACTCGAATCCTTTGTGCCTTGGCCGATTGCGTTAAATTTCCACTGGCCGTTTCGCAAATATATTTCGCCAAAAATCATTGCGGTCATTCCGTCATAATTTTCGGTTAAGTTATATTTGCAAAGTTCCGTTTTGGTTTCGGCGTCAACGATTCTGATGAACGCGTTCTGAATCATTCCGAAATTTTGGCCGCGCTGACTCGAGTTATAAATGTTGACGACGAAAATAATTTTGTCATAGTCGCTCGGGAGTTTATCGAAATTAACAATTATCTGCTCATCGTCGCCTTCACCTTCGCCGGTCAGATTATCGCCGGTGTGAACGATACCGCCGCTTCTATGTTGAAGATGTCCAAAATAGACTATATCATCAGAGTTTAAGAGCTTGCCGCCTTTACATGCAAAAGCTGATGCGTCGCAGTCTATGCTGTGTCCTTGAAGCGCCATGTCCCAACCTAAACCGACAATAGCGCGTTTCAAATTGCTGCCGTCGGATTTTCTTAGGTCAACTTTCTGGCCTTTCTGCAAATTTACAGCCATAAATTCATTTCTCCCTTCGTAAAATTAAACGTTGACGCCGAAATTTTGACATAAAGCTTTGAGGCCGCCTTGAAATCCTGAACCAATCGCGTTGAATTTCCATTCGCCGGCGTGTCGATATAATTCAGCAACGACTACAGCGGTTTCGATCGAAAAATCTTCTCCGAGGTCATAACGAATTAAATCCTTGTTACTGGCTTCATCGAAGACATGAATGTAAGAATTTGAGACTTGACCGAAATTTTGCCTGCGTTGCTCAGCCTCGTGGATCGTTACGGTAAAAGCGATTTTTTCAATGTTGGCGGGGACTTTGCTCAAGTCGATTTTAATTTGTTCGTCGTCGCCCTCGCCTGCGCCCGTCAAGTTGTCGCCCATGTGCTGCACAGACCCTGAAGCGTGTTTGAGGTTATTGTAGAAGACAAAATCGCCTTCGTTCTGCACCTTGCCATTCGCTCCAAGCATGAACGCCGCCGCGTCTAAATCAAACGCCGAACCGCCGTCGTACTTGTTGACGTCCCAGCCGAGCCCCACGATGATTTTTGAAAGCCCGGGATTGCCTTTTGTTAAATCAACCTTTTGACCCTTGAACAAACTTATCATTTATAAAAACCTCCTATGATTTAGAAAAAATGTTTAATTAACTCGATAATACCAAGTATAATTAATATTATGACACCAACAAGCCCTATAACTCCAATAACCGCTGCACCGAAGAATATTAAAAAAAATAAAAAAAATTAAAACCGAATATCTTGAAGACTAACTCAAAATAATTAGGAGTAGGGAAGCAAAATTTTTTTCACTCCTAACTCCTCACTGATTTGTGATATATTTCTCTTAGTTTAAATATCGTATACAAAACATAATTTTATTTAGGGGGTTATGTTCTTGCACGCTATTGAGAAAATTCTCATGAAAAACAGCGGCCTTAAAGAAGTCCGCACGGGAGAAATTGTTAGTGCGAAAGTTGACTTCGCTGAGATTAATGACCTTTATCTTCAGACGGTCTATTCGTTCTATGAAATGGGCGGGGAGAAAGTTTGGGATAATACGCGCTGCGCTTTCGTTTTTGATCACTATGCTCCTACGCCTGACGTTAAGAGCGCTCAAAATCACAAAGAAATGCGTGAGTTCGCCCAGAAGAATAATCTTAAGTTTCACTTTGATACAAACTGCGGAGTCTGTCATCAGGTTATGCCCGAAGCCGGAGTAATTTATCCGGGCATGATAGTTGTAGCCACTGACAGCCACACTACGACTCACGGAGCTTTCGGAGCTATGGGGACTGGCTGCGGTGCTACGGACATGGCCACGATTTTAATGACTGGTGAGTTATGGTTCAGAGTTCCTGAGATTATTGAAGTCAGGCTTGAGGGGGAAGCTCCTAAAGGTGTCTATCCCAAAGACGTAATTCTTGCAGTTTTAGGAAAAATCAGGGCTGACGGTGCTGTCTATAAGGCGATTGACTTCACGGGCAGTTATGTTGAAAAGCTCGGCGTTGCTGGTCGTATGGTAATTTGCAACATGGCAGTCGAAATGGGAGCAAAGACGGCGTATATGCAGCCTAATCAGGAAGTTATTGACTATGTAACGAAACGTGCTGTCAGACCTTTTGAGATTCAGTTTACTGACTCAGATTATAACTACTCTGAAAGCCATGTTTTCGACGTGTCAAAGCTTGAACCAGAACTTGCCTGTCCCAGCAGCGTTGAGAACGTCCATACTCTTTCAAGCGTTGTTGCTCAGGGCACGGTGAAATTAAATCAAGGTTATATAGGCTCATGCACCGGAGGCCGCGTCGAAGATATCGAAGTTGCAGCGAAAATTCTCAAGGGCAAACATATCCCCGAATACACGAGGCTTGTCGTCATTCCTGCTTCACGTGAAGTTATGCTCGAGTGTATCACTCGCGGATATATTTCAGATTTGATGGAGGCTGGCGCAACTATTTCGACACCCGGCTGCGGAGCCTGTCTTGGAGCGCATGAGGGAATTTTAGCCCCCGGCGAGGTCTGCATAACAAGCACGAACAGAAATTTCCCGGGACGCATGGGGTCAAAAGAAGCGTTAATGTATCTCGCAAGTCCTGCCACTGTTGCCGCAAGCATGATTAACGGGCGCATAACCGACCCGAGAGAATATCTTTAATATTAAATAAAGAAATAAAGAAAGGAGTATGAAAAATGAAAACTGAATTAACTGGAAAAATCATAGTTGTCGGCGACAACATTGACACCGATCAGATTTATCCCGGCTGTTTTCTCGCAATCACTGACCCTAAAGAAATCGGAAGCCATTGTCTTTCCGGTGTCGATGAAAAAATAGCCTCAACGTTTCCGCAGGGAGGCTTCGTTGTCGCGGGAAGAAATTTTGGCTGCGGTTCCAGTCGCGAACATGCACCTATTGCTTTATTGAACATGGGTGCTACTGCTGTCATAGCGGATTCTTTTGCGCGAATTTTCTTCCGCAACGCCGTTAATCTCGGACTTCTTCCTATTGTCTGCAAGGACATCAGCAAAAAAGTTAAATCAGGTCAGACGCTCTCACTCAATCTTAAAAATTACACCGTAACGATTCGGGAAACGGGAGAAGTTTTTGAATGTGAGAAGCTCGGTGATCAGGCGATGAAAATCCTTGAAGCTGGTGGAATAAAGCCGCTGATGCGTTCAAAATTCGGCAAATAAAAATCTCGTTTTTTCGTTCCTGAGCTTTTTTAGTATAATCTAATTAATTCCAAGTTTTTATTTTTTATTAAATTTTTGTTTTCGGGAGGTTTTTATATTCATGGATTACGCAAAAGAATCTTTAAGGCTTCACGAACAATGGAAAGGCAAAATTGAAGTTATCGCCACTGTCCCCGTTGCGACAAAAGACGATTTGTCCCTTGCCTATACGCCCGGAGTCGCACAGCCCTGTCTCGAAATTCAGAAAGACGTGAGCAAGAGTTATGACCTGACCCGCCGCCATAATCTCTGCCTCGTCGTTACGGACGGAAGCGCGGTTCTTGGACTCGGCGATATCGGCCCAGAAGCAGGAATGCCCGTCATGGAAGGCAAGTGCGTTTTATTCAAGGCTTTCGGCGGCGTTGATGCTTTCCCTCTCTGCGTCAAGACTAAAGACGTTGATGAGTTCGTCAACACTGTTTATAACATTTCGGGCTCATTCGGCGGAATTAACCTTGAGGACATTGCCGCGCCGCGCTGCTTCGAGATTGAGAAAAAGTTAAAAGAACGCTGCGACATTCCGATTTTCCACGACGACCAGCACGGAACAGCCGTCATCACTCTCGCCGGGTTAATTAATGCTCTCAAAGTCGTTGGCAAAAAAATCGACGAAATTAAAATCGCTGTCAACGGTGCGGGAGCTGCCGCAATCGCAATCACAAAATTATTGATTTCCGCAGGAGTTAAAAACGTAACTCTCTGCGACAGAACTGGCATAGTTTACAAAGGCCGTGAGAAAGGCATGAACTGGATTAAAAATGAAATGGCCGAAATCACGAATCCCGAGGGCCTGAAAGGCTCGCTCGCAGATGCCATGAAAGGTGCTGACGTTTTCATCGGAGTTTCAGCCCCCGGTTCAGTAACTCAGGATATGGTTCGTTCAATGGCAAAAGATCCGATAATTTTTGCGTGCGCGAATCCGACGCCGGAAATTTTCCCTGACGATGCAAAAGCAGCCGGAGCAAAAGTAATTTCAACAGGACGCAGCGATTACCCCAACCAGATTAATAACGTTTTAGCATTTCCCGGAATTTTCAGAGGCGTTTTCGATGTCAGAGCAAGCGACATTAACGAAGAAATGAAAGTCGCAGCCTCTCACGCGCTTGCAGGTCTTGTTGAGCCCGACAAGTTAAGCCCGGACTATATTATTCCGGCTGCGTTCGACCCAAGAGTCGGACCTGCCGTTTCTAAGGCCGTTGCTGAAGCAGCAAGAAAGTCCGGCGTAGCTAGATTGTAATCAGGGAGAATTTTAAATTATGGAATCAGGATTCAAAATTTTTCATCTTCCGCCGAAATATTTTGCATTGTTCGCCGCGATAGTTCTTCTTTCGGCGATGCTCGGAGTTTTACCGGCTGGAATGGCTGGGTGTTTCGCTTTCATGATCGTCTGCGGAGCTATTTTGCAGGAACTCGGCGATCATCTTCCTATTGTAAATACGTTTTTAGGCGGCGGCCCTGTCGTTATAATTTTCGGAATGGGCTATCTCCGCTACATGAATTTCTTTGGGATTTTCGATATGTTCTCCGGCTTAATCGGCAAGGGAGCTTTCACAGCAACTTTGCTGAAAAATATCGACACTTTCTTCAAGCCGACGGGAGCATTTTTAGATTTCTACATTGCCGCGTTAATCACAGGTTCAATTTTAGGTATGAACAGAAAATTGCTCGTGAAAGCTGCGGCTCGTTATTTCCCTGCAATTTTCGGAGCTATAGCGGTGTCTTTCGGACTTGCTGCGTTTGCGGGACACGTAACGGGCTTCGGAGTTGTCAAAGCCATTCTCTTAATCGCGTTGCCTATCATGGGCGGTGGAATGGGAGCAGGCGCGGTGCCTCTCAGCAAAATTTTTGAAAGTTCCGGCACTATGACAGCAGAGCAGGCAATCTCAATCATGAACCCCGCTGTCGCTATTGGCAACGCAACTTCAATCGTTCTCGCAGGAATTTTGGTTAAGATTCTCGCCGGAAAATTTTTGAACGGTCAAGGCTCTTTGATGAAGACAGGCGCAAACGATGATCCCGCAGAGTTTGAAATCTCGCCCGAAATGCAGGCCAAGCGCGACAAAGTTACGGTTACGAATTTAGGCATCGGGCTTTTGGCAGCGACTTCATTCTTTGCTTGGGGCTATATCGTCGCAGGAGTTTGGATTAAATTAGTCCCGTCAGTAAATATTCATGCTTATGCTTGGATGATAATTTCTGTGGCACTCTTCAAAATTTTTAACATTCTTCCGGAATTTATCGAAGTTGACTGCTATCAGTGGTTCCAGTTCGTAATGAAGAATTTAACTTCTATGTTAATGGTCGGAATTGGACTTTGCTATTTGAGCCTTGATGTTGTCATAGAGAGTTTCTCAACGACTTATTTACTGCTCTGCTTCCTTAGCTGCATCGGAGCTTTCATCGGCGCAGCGTTAATCGGTGCAATGGTTGGCTTCTATCCTGTCGAAGCAGGAATTACAGCCGGGCTTTGCATGTCGAACATGGGCGGTACTGGTGACGTTGCCGTTCTTTCAGCGGCTCATCGAATGGAGTTAATGCCTTTCGCTCAGATTTCTTCACGTCTGGGCGGCGCGATAATTTTGATAATGGGCAGCTTAATGCTCTCAACATTGGGCAGTATGCTTTAATACAAGTAGGAATTAGGAAGGAGGAAGTAGGAATGGAAAAAGAATTTGAGGCTTTTCACTCCTCACTCCTAAATCCTAAATCCTCACTGCTTTTTCGAGTTCTTGAGGTTCATACGCTTCATATTAGAGATTTCAACGGTGAAAGAATTATTCAAGCACTCGGAGAATTTAAGAATTTTGAAATTGAAACGGCCTGTGCTAAGTCTGAGTTACAGGCCATTTTATATCCATTTAAAAGAATTTTACGAAAAATTTTTCCGTACTTTATCCTCTTAGTTGTCGGAATAATTTTTTCTCTCACGCTCGCTAAAAAATTTGACGATATTATAGTGGTTAAAGCATTGGGAATAATTGCCGCGTTCTGCGGAGTGTCCGGGATTTTTTCTGAAACTAAAAAAATTTTGACTCAACGTAAAAATTTTCTTTCAATGTCCCCCGATGAAGCACTAAAAAATTCTGCGTGGCAATGTGCCCTAAAAATCGCCCCCAAAAAATTCGGAGACAATGATTTAACATATATCCCCGTTAATGACGAAGTTAAAAATTTGAGCGCAGAAGCTATTGCCGAAAAATATAATCTTCTCGAAGCAATTTCAAAGAAGGCTTTCGAGTTGCTTCAAGTTATTTAGCTCAAAAAAGGGAAAGAAACACGAAAATTACAAAGAAAAAGACCCCCAGTTATTTTGTTTACCGGAGGTTTTTTGTGCATTTAATTTAATTAGTTTGCGCTGAATCTTATGACAAATTCACCAGCCGCTATGTTGGAGTCTGGCGTTACTGAAAGAAAAGCTTCCGTATCGGAAACGAATGAAATTTTATAAACGTCCCCGTCATGAGCAAACTGTAAGAAGTTTCCTGAACGTGTCATCGTAACCTGCGGAGTCTCATGAATATTAACTGACGTATCTTCT
>JAFSUP010000130.1 GCA_017445205.1 Synergistaceae bacterium | reverse complement strand
TTCAAATTCGTTTTCAAATACCCCATCCACATTCCTGCGAACGCAATCACAGCTCCGACTCCGCTTATTAATGCCCAGCCGATTTGAGCCCATGAGCCTTGCATTAAGAGGCCGGGGTCATAACAGAACGCAAACGGAACGACATACGCCAAAAATCCAAGCTGCATAGCCTGAAATCCTGTCTTATTAGGATTCGAGTCGGCTATCGAGCTTGCGGCATATGCGGCTAATGCTACCGGCGGCGTGATGTTCGAGATTATCGCGTAATAGAACACGAACATATGTGCGGCTATCGGCGGGAAGCCTAGCTTAACAAGGATCGGTGCGCCTAAAGCAGCAGCTAAGATATAAGCTCCAGTTGTCGGAAGTCCCATTCCTAAGAGTGTCGCTATAATCATAACGAGAACTAACGCAAGCAGCGGCATATCGCCCGCGAAAGAAATTACAAAGCCTACGAGTTTTCCGCCAATTCCTGTTAATGACACCGCACCTAAAACTATTCCAGCTGTGGCACATGCTACGCAGACTAACGGAATCCCTTGCGCTCCCTGTTCGATAGCGTCAATAAATTCGCGAGTGTTCATGCCGGGATTGAACATTGAAGCAAAGAGCATATAAGCCGCAACGATAACGAACTGAACGCCGGGTTTGACTCCGTTTGCAAGTTCGGGCTTCAACGTAAATAAAGCTCCAAGTCCTAGCGATATTAACGCAACGATTGTAGCCATGACTTTTTGATTTTTTGTCGTTTCGGGTTTGAAGTTGAAGAACGACACGAGCCACGCGAGACCAATTCCGAGCAGAGCCGCTCTCATAGGCGTGTAGCCGATTAACAAGAACACTATCAAGCCCACGATCGGCGCAACCATGTAGAACTTGCTCAAAACGTCATGCTTTGAGGGCAAGTCTTCAGGGTTGAGTCCCTTCAAGCCCGTTTTAAGAGCGCGAAGCCTGACCATTAAGAATAAAGCTCCGTAGTAAAGCAACGCCGGGAAAATCGCCGCAATCATTATTTCACGATATTGAAGACCTAAGAACGAAGCCATCAAGAAAGCTCCTGCTCCCATGATTGGCGGCATAATCTGACCTCCCGAACTTGCAACAGCCTCGACAGCTCCCGCGAAGAAAGGTTCATAGCCGATCTTCATCATTAAAGGGATTGTAAAAGTTCCTGTGCCGTAAACGTTAGCGACAGCCGAGCCGCTTATCGAGCCGAACAAACACGAGCTTAACACAGCTATTTGAGCAGGGCCGCCGGGAGTTGTTCCTGTGAAAGCCTGCGCTACACTCATGAACCAATCGCCCGCGCCGCTCTTTTCTAAGAACGCTCCGAAGATTAAAAATATCATGACGTAAGTCGCGGAGACTCCTAACGGCGATGAAAAAATTCCTTCGTCCGTCAAATATAACTGCTCAATGACTTCCGGAAATGAAAACGGAAAGCCTTGAAGCAGTCCGGGCAATTTATAACCGTAAAGCATATATGCCGCGAACAGAGCCGCGATTAATGACAACGGAAGCCCGACTATGCGTCTTGTGCCCTCAAGAAGCAACACCACGAGCAAGCAACCTAAAACAAACTGCGCGGTTGTCAATGGATCAATCTGTTGAATACGTTCGGTTATTGCCGTGTAGTTGACCATTGAATAAACTCCCGGAGCCGCCGCTATGATTGCGAGAATCCAATCGTAAATCGGCACACGGTCTTTCGGAGATTTCTTCGTCATCGGAAACAGAACGAACGCCAATGGCAGCACGAAAGCCAAGTGAATCGAACGCTGAAGATAAGCTTCATAATTTCCAGCGCTTGCCGTGAAGAGATGAAACACTCCCATAGCAAGCACGTATAAATAAACTAAAGTCTTTGAATAGCCTGATAGTTTTCTCATTATTTGTTCAGCTCACTCCAGAATTTAATCGAGCCTTCATGAGCCGGAATTTTTTCGGGCAATGCGATCGACGGCACTAACTCGTCCATATCTCGGACAGCCGCGACTAAGTCAGCTTTGTGTTCCCAGACTGCTTTGTTAAGTTCATAAACGAGGCTTTCGGGC
Source organism: Synergistaceae bacterium (assembly GCA_017445205.1). Classification (GTDB taxonomy): domain Bacteria; phylum Synergistota; class Synergistia; order Synergistales; family Aminobacteriaceae; genus JAFUXM01. Next base: position 6,773 of record JAFSUP010000130.1, on the reverse strand, counting down.
AAGTCTTTGCGAATTACGACGCAAGTATAATCGCCGACGACTTTAACAGGCTCCGCGCCTTCGGGAACGGATTTATAAATTCCTGGATCGATTGTCAAAGTAACTGTTCCGTAAGCGTCAGAAAGTTTATCGAGAGCCTCTTGACCGACCGGTAATAATACAACGTCAACTTGGCTTTCAATGTTCATGACCGTTGAAGCGATTTTGCCGATTGAGAACGCGAAGCAGTCAAGATGATTATCAGCTAGCAAATCTGCGCCGCCGTCATACGAAGCATACTCGACACTGCCGCCCCACTCTTGGAAAGTTTTCTTGTAATCGAAGCCGTAGCCTTTCTCGAATAATGCCTTAACGACGAACTCTGAACTTGTGCCCGGTTTGAGCGTTGCGAATCTCATTGCGAGCTTTTTGTTGATGATGTCTTCGACGGATTTAATGCCGTTCTTCTCCGCGAAGTCCTTACGCATTATGAAATATGTGTACTGCGTGTACAAGTTCGCCATGATGACCGCGTTGTCAACGACTCGGCCTTTGAAGTCAGCCTCGCCTTTGAGAGCCGCGCCGAGTAACGACGCAACAGAGAAACCAAGATCGCCGCGTTTTGCGTGAGCGTTGAGAATGTTAGAAACGCCGCCGCCTGATGAGCTTGTCGTCTGCGGGAGGCCGTTGCCTGTCCACATTTCTGAAAGAGCCGTTCCGAGTGCGAACCAGTTGCCGCCTGGAGGGCCTGCCATAAAACGAAGCTGTGAAGGCCAGCCGGTCTTGTCTGTGTCAGCGTGAGCCGCGACAGCAAACATTAACACTGCTACGATTAACAGCGCTGTGAAAATACGTGATGATTTCATAATAATCACTCCTGTATAAAAATTTTTTGAAAGTGATTTATTTTATAAAAATGAAAAGGAAAATGTAACGTAGAAAATTATGAAAATTTTTATGGCTTATAAATTTTTTTGTGCGCAGATTTTTTTTGAATCTCGTCTTGTTTCTTCCAAGCATTCTGAAGAGCGCGGACGAGTTCCTCCCACTTAAAATTCCAAGCGTTCTCGGCCTTGCTGGGCGCATCGTGCCCGGGCGTGTCTATCGCGTCAATATCCTTCGGGCGTTTGTGAATCAAAAACTCTTTGCCGTCAAACGAAACCGACGAGCCGTCATCGAACGGTATATAAACTCTCATGATTTTAATTTCAATGGCAAGCCTGCGCTCATTACGATAGCGTCCTCGCCGTTTGAATAATAACCGCGCCGGACGTTTTCACCCACGAAAGATAATTTTGAATACAAAGCTATAGCCCCGGCGTTGGACTTTCTAACTCGCAGTCTTAATCTTCGCATGTTCAAGTATGCGGCACAATCTCCGACAGCTAATAATAACTGCGTGCCGACGCCTCGACGTCTGTAAATTTTGTCAACAAGTATCGACATTAAAATCCCTACGCGCTTCTCACGTCCTAAGACTGCATACCCCAAAAGAGGAGCTTCAGGGACTGTCGCGAATGCTCCGAGATAAGTTATTTCGTTTTGAGAATTTTCCTGTAAGTCTGATCTTATGACGGCTTCCGACCACGGAGATTCTGATGCGGCGTTAATCCTTAAAACTTCTGGAAGATTGTTGGCAGTAAGAAAATTTATTTCCGGCAAATACATTTTAAAAACAAGTAGGAAGGAGGAAGTAGGAGGTAGGAACAAAGATTTTATTTTTTTACTTCCTACTTCCTATTTCCTAATTAAGTTACATGCCTTTGTTGATTGTCTGATTTCGATCCGCACCGACGCCGATTAAGCCGACGGGAGTCTTCAAAGTTTCTTCGATGTAACGAACGTAGGCTTGAGCGTTCGCGGGGAGTTCTTCAAAAGTTTTGCAGTTTGTGATGTCTTCGTTCCAGCCGGGCAAAACTTCATAAACGGGCTTTAACTCGCTTAATGTCCTCGTGTCGTTCGGCCATGTTGTAATTTTTTCGCCGTCAAGTTCGTAGGACGTGCAGACTTTAATTCCACCCATGCCTGTGAGAACGTCGAGCTTCGTAAGCGCGATAACGTCTGCGCCGTTGAGTTCCATTGAATATTTAAGTGCGGGAACGTCGAGCCAGCCACAACGACGCGGCCTCCCTGTCGTCGCACCGAACTCGCCGCCGTTCTTGCGAAGAGTTTCGCCAGCTTCTTCAAAGTCTTCCGTCGGGAATGGCCCTTCGCCTACTCTTGTCGTATAAGCCTTAACGACCGCGATAACTCTTGTTAAATCGTTCGGAGCAAGTCCTGTGCCCGTGAAAGCTCCCGCCGCTGAAGTTGAAGAGCTTGTAACATAGGGATAAGTTCCGTGGTCGATGTCAAGCAAAGCTGCTTGCGCGCCTTCGAGTAAGACATGCTGACCATCATCAACGGCTTTTCTTAATAAAGCGCGTGTGTCGTCAACGTAAGGAGCAAGAGCTTCTCCCCATTTTTTTGCAGGTTCGTAAATCTCATCGAATGGCAACGGCTTTTGATTATAAAGTTTTGTGAAAAGCTGATTTTTTTCTTCGAGGATATAAGTTAATCTGTCGCGCAAGACGTCAGGATTTAATAAATCTTCAACTCTCAAACCCGAACGCGAATATTTATCGACGTAGCAAGGCCCGATCCCGCGCCCTGTCGTTCCGATCTTGCGACCTTTGCCGCGAGCTTCTTCTTGAAGTTTATCAAGCATCTTGTGATACGGCATGACGACATGAGCATGAGGACTTACGGCCAAGCGCGCTCTATCCTGTCCCTTGTTGAAAAGTTCGGAAGTCTCGGCTAAGAATTGTTCGGGGTCGATTACAAGACCGTTGCCAAGCACGCAGAGTTTTCCCGGATAAAGCATTCCCGACGGCAATAAATGAAATACAACTTTCTGACCGTCTGAAATTACCGTGTGTCCTGCGTTCGCGCCGCCTTGAAAACGAACAAACACATCAACTTCAGAGCCTAACATGTCAACTACTTTGCCTTTACCTTCGTCGCCCCACTGTGCACCGACGAGAAGATCAACTTTCTTTTTTGAATCCAAAATAAAAAACTCCTTTTTGATTTTAAGTGAAGAGTTAGGAGTTTTTAATTATTTCTTGCCTGCTACTTTTCTAATTTCTTTTTTGACTTCGAGAATAGCGCGTTGAAGTTGAACGTCTTCGCTTATGTTTCTGTTGGGTTCACCTTTGACTTCAATGTCCGGTGATAATCCAACGTGGTCAATGACTTTCCCGGAGGGCGTGTAATATCTCGCTATCGTTACATAAACTCCAGAGCCGTCAGTCAACGGGAACAAAGTTTGAACGCTGCCCTTTCCAAAACTTTTTTCGCCGATTAGTTTCGCGCGGCCTCTGTCGTTCAAAGCTCCTGCAACAATCTCCGAAGCCGAAGCGCTGCCGCCGTTTATCAAAACGACCATAGGCACGGAAGTTAAGAACGCGGATTTCTCGACGTAATATTGTTCATTCGCACGTTCGGAGCGTCCTTTGGTTTCTACTACAAGACCATCACGAACGAACATGCTCACGATTCTGACGCTTGCGTCTAAAAGTCCGCCGCCGTTGTTGCGAAGGTCAAGGATTAAAGCCTTCATTCCTTTCTTAATCATGTCGCGAAGACCTGCGCGAGCCTCGTCGCCGGTGTTTTGCTTAAATTGCGATAATCTCAAATAGCCAATATCATCAGAAAGCATTTCGTAACGTACGCTCTTGAGATTTATAATTTCGCGAGTGATTTCAAAACTTAAAAGTTCTTCTTCGCCTTCGCGTCGCACCCACACTGTAACTTTAGTATCAGGTTCGCCGCGCAACTTTTGAACGACTTTATCCGACGTCCAGCCTACGACGACTTCATCATCAACTTTTACAATTTGGTCTTTAGGTTTTAACCCGGCTTTTTCGGCCGGTGAATCTTCCATGGGACTTATAACTAAAATTTGTCCGTCGCGATCGCCAACATACATTCCTAAACCGCCGTAACGTCCTTCGAGTTCGATCTCTTCATCTTTAAGTTGCGAAGGCGACACAAAACGCGTATAAGGGTCTTTCCATGCTTCGACCATGCCGCGCGCAGCACCGTGTAATAAATCGTCATCACTTGCGGGCTTCTTGTCAGCGTCAACTTGATAGCTCTCTATGATGTAACGAACTTGTCGAAGCAGCCATAAGGACCTTACATTAAACGGTGAAATTCTGTTGAAGTCTGCTTCGGAAAAATCTGCCGATTGAGCTTTGCAGCCATAAATAAATCCCAAGAAAGCCAAAGCGGCAAATAGTAAAATATATTTTTGAAATTTTGAACTGAATTTTTTCATTAACGTCAAAACGCACCTGCCTTAAAATTTAATAACTGTTCGCTGAACTTCGCAAAAGATTATATAACAATAATTTTTCACTTTCTTAGATAGTTCATAGGATTTTGAGCCGAACCGCCCTTGCGAACTTCAAAGTGAAGTCCGTATTCCGAATCGGTCCCGGAATTTCCGACGCGTCCGATTACAGTGCCGGTCTTAACCGTAGAGCCTTCACGAACCGAAGCGCCTCCTAAGTGAGCGTAGACCGTCGATAAATCTCCGCCATGATCTATAATCACGACTTGCCCAAAGCCTCTAAGCCAACCCTGATATAAGACTTCGCCCGGCCCTGCAGCTTTAACAGGAGTCCCGGGAGCGGCTTTAATGTCGATACCGGAATTAAAAACTTTTGTCTTAAAGACCGGGTGAACTCGCGAACCATATTGCAGCGTTACGGTGCCATTGACGGGCCACGCAAGAGTTTTAACAGAGCTTGACGAACTCGACGACGAAGAACTTGAATTAGATTTCGCAGTTTGAGTTTTAGAATTAAATTTTGAGTTAGAAGTCTGCGTTTTTGTATTAGAAATTGTCTTTGTCGATTTAGTTTTCTTTTGTTTCATCAAAGAATTAATTTTATTCCCGACGGCGCGTTGAGCGGACTCAAGTTCTTTAGCTGCGGCTTCGGCTTTCTTTTGTTCGCTCTGGACATTCTTTAATAAAGAATCCGTTTTTTGAATCGTGCTGTCATATTCTGCGCGCTTCTTTTTTAATTCTTCTGTTTGCTGCTGAATTTTAGATTTGTTGCTTTCAAGAGTGCGTTTAGCGTCTTTAAGTTCTTTTTCACGTTTTATAAGCTCGTCAAGCATCTCTTGATCTTGCCGCGCAAAACACTGAAGCATATAAGCTGTGTTAATAGCGTCGTGAGGACCATTGGCGGTCATAATAAGGCTCAAAGAATTTTCTTCGGGAGTGTGTTTATAAATATCAAGAACGCGAGCGCGAAGCGTCGAAATAATTTTTTTCATTGAGGCTTGAACGCTAGCAATTTTTTTGTTAAGTTGCCCGACAGAATTTTGAAGTTTTTTATTTTCTTTTGCTAAGTCGTCCATCTTTGCTTGCGAAGCGCTAGCGTCCTGTCGAAGCCTTGAGAGCTGCCCGAGTAAAGTTTTTGATTGCTTAGATTTTTCTTTAGCGATGGCGTTATATTGCTGAATTTTTTTCTTCATGTCGTTCTGGCTGCGCTGCTGGGATTTTATTTGGCTGTCTATGTTAGCGGCGTAAGCGGTTAAATTCAGCGACATAATCAAAATTAAAAGGGCCGCAAAAAATTTTTTCATCAACAATACCCTCCTAACGTTTTAAAAATTTAATTGGGTTCTCCGGCGTCCCGAAGACTCTAACTTCAAAGTGAAGATGATAGCCGGTAGTGTTTCCAGTTTTGCCGACCTTCGCAATCGTTGCGCCCGGCTTCACGACTTGACCTTCTTTAACGAGGCTCGCCGACAAGTGGGCGTAAAGCGTTGAATATCCTCGGCCATGATCAAGCACAACGACACGACCATAACCGCGAAGCCAGCCGTCATAAATAACTTCTCCGCCTGCGGGAGCTTTAACGGGTGTTCCATTAGGCGCAGCGATGTCGATACCTGAATGTAAAATCTTGCGTTTCAAAATCGGGTGGATTCTGTAGCCATAATTGCTTGAGATAGTGCCACGGATAGGCCAGTTAAACATCGAGCCTTTGCCCGTTACATAAACACGCTGCGCGCGTTCGCGCTGTAATTTTGCAATCATTTGCCCGGCTTGGTGTTGAGCTTGTTCGGCTTCGAGTGCGGCTTTCTCGGCGAGGGCCTTCTGACGCTGAATAGATTTTATAAAATTGTTCGTGTCCTTTATGCTTTTTTTATATTTGTCGCGTTGCACTTGAACGGCTTCGGTTTTCTCTTTTAGGCGTGTTTGCTGCTCGTCCATAGTCTGACGCGATAAATCTAAATTTTGAACTCGCGATTGAAGTTGTGAAAGTATAGCCTCGTCTCGTTGAGTAACTAGTTTCAAGAGATGAGCAGTTTCGACAGCTTCAAAGACGCTTCGCGAAGCGAACATCATTCGCATAGTTTCGGCTTCGCCATATTTATACATGTCGAGAAGTCTATCTTTCATTTGCGCGGAAAGCTCATTGATTTTCACTTGCTCATCTTTAATATTCTCGTCTAAGACGTCAATATTCTCTTGAATTTTTTGATTCTGAAGTTCAAGCAAAGTAAGTTCTTGACGCGCGACACTTTCATCTTGCTGAAGCGTGTTGACCTTCGTCAAAAGTCCTTCGACCTTCGCGCCCATCTCGTTAATTTGTTTTCGATAATTTTGAATCTGCTTTGAAAGTTCAGAACGTTTTTTTTCTTCGGCCTCAATCTGTGAATCAATGCTGCCTTTAGAAGTCGTCTTCTTTCCTGCTGAATAAACTTGCGCCGGCGCAATGATGATTAACAACAGA
>JAFSUP010000129.1 GCA_017445205.1 Synergistaceae bacterium | reverse complement strand
TTGAAGCATACAACTTAAATTTTAATCTCGGAAATGTACTAAAATACATCGCTAGGGCAGGACACAAAGAAAATGAAGACTACTTGACCGCGATTAGTAAAGCTGAATGGTATTTACACTTCAGAACTGTCAAACGACGAACTGAAATACTTTATCCCCGAATTTTGGACAACAAACCTCGTCATGACCGCGAATGTTCGCGAATTGCGCCATATCGTAAGGCTTCGTACTAATCCAGCGGCTTTGAGAGAGTTTCAGAATTTGGCACGCTATTTTGTTGAAGTATTGCCGGATGAATTCAAGTATCTGCTTGAAGACTGCGTTTGGAAGGAGCAAGAACAATGCAAATAATTAACTCGAAGGATTTACAACACGAATTTTTAACCGTGCTGATCTACGCGCCTCCGGGCATGGGAAAAACTACCTTGCTTGGTATGCTCCCGCCTAAGACACTAATTATTGATGTTGATAACGGCACAAGCGTTTTGGCAGGAGATTTTGACGCGGATATAGTCAGGTTGAGCGATGACCTTCACGAATTCTCCGAAATTCTGAAAGAGCTACAAACAGAATGTAAATACAAAAATATCGCTATCGACAGCCTCTCGGAATTGGAGCGCGCCATGCTGACATATTTCGGGAAAATCGGCAATAACAACGGTGTGCCTAGCATTGACGCTTATAACAGAGTAGATTACAAAATACTAAGTTATTGCAGACTGCTCCGAACTTTGAAGGCTAATATCATCTTCACGGCATGGGAGACACAGCGCGATTTTACAGCGTTGACGGGCGAAAAATACTCACAAGCCTACCCTTTGGTACGTGAAAAGATCGCGGATAATATTTGCGGTTTGTGCGACATCATCGGCAGAATTGTAGATGACGGAAAAGAACGTTTCATAAATTTAGAAAGTAGCATGTCAGCTATTGCGAAGGACAGAATTTTCAAGCGCAAGACATGCAAATTTGAGGAGGTTTTACAATGATAAATTGGAATTACGACCCTAACGATATCGAAGAATATGACCCCATAACACCGGGCGTTTACCGCGTCCGCATTGAAGAGGCTGAAGAGGAGTTGTCAAAGACCGGCCGCCAAATGATAGTAATGAAGCTCAAATTAAGCGGCTTGAATGCTCTTGTCTGGCATAACATGGTCTTCCTTGAGGAATACTCAAGAACTACAAATAGAAAACTGCACGAAATTTTCGTAAGTTTTGGTATCACTGAAGGCGATCTAAACCCCGAACACTGGCGCGGAAAAGTCGGTGCCGCCGAAATTGAAGACGAGGAGAAGGACGGCAGAAAAAGAAGCGTTGTAAAAAAATTCATTGCACGCGACAAACAAAACGCCCTCCCAGCTTGGAACGAAAAATCAGGCAACAGCAACGCTCCGGCTTGGGAAAGTAATATCAATCCCAACATGCTCGACACAAACAGCAACATACCATTCTAAGGAGATACAAACATGAAGAAGGAAGATTTGATAAAAGACTTAGTCGACTATCCTTACGGCTGGAATGAGGGCTTGAAGGCAATATGCGAACGCCAAAATTTGAACGCCTACGATATAAAAAATATAACTTATCAAAGAATGCTCAAGAAATACGGCAGTTACAAGAATTATGTTAAATCATCTGAATGGGCGGAACTTTCGCGGCGTTGTATTGTGAGAGACAAATTAACGTGCCAGATGTGCGGTAGTCATCAAAATTTATGCGCTCATCACGTAAGATACAATTACATTGCGACTTTAGGAGACGAAGAATTAGCCGACTTACTAACGCTGTGTATAGAATGCCATAACAAGATTAGTAAAGACTACAAACAGAAAAAAGAAAATGCGGCGCGGAGCTGAATTTGAGAACGAGTTAAACAGGATTGCAACCTCTCTTAACTCAATCGGCGTTCATATGCACAAAAATCACGCTAGACGTACAAATTCAGGGATTTATCTTGAGGGTGAACCTTTTGACTATGAAATTATCGCGAATGGCGTGATACACTGCTTTGACGCTAAAGAATGCAAAGCTAAATCTTGGAATTTATCCAACGCAAAAATTAATCAGCTAAATAATTTGCTTGTGTGCCAACGTAACGGCGCGCAGGCTTATTTTTTAGTATGGTTCAAGAACGAACATAAAATCATACGTTTTGACGCTGACTTAGTGCAGAAGGCTTTTATTGACGGCCGGAAATCACTAAGTCCAAACGAAGGGAAAATTTGGACATGGACAGAATTGCTCATATCAAAGAAAAATACGATCTAATCAGCTACGCTCATGATGTCTTAAGGCTCCCCATATACAAACCGGGCGATCGTTGCGTATCTTTTGCACCGGGCTCAAAAAATCCCACTGCTGTATTATTCGATAAAGATACGTGGTACGACTTCAAAATGGGCACGGGGGGCGACATCATAGATTTATGTGCTGTCGTAAGGCATGACGGGGACAAAGGGCTAGCCATTCAGGAACTGGCCGGAGATTACAGTTATAATCCCGAATGGCGCAGAAAGACCGAAATCCGCACAAATAAAATACTAAACTGGCACTTAAAATTGCGTGAATGCGATTACCGCTATTTGAGACGCAGACGCATATACAAATCTACCGTAGACCGCCTGAAAATCGGCTATGACGAGACCGAAGACCGATTAATTATTCCATATTGGAAAAATGGCTATGTCGTCTACTATATCGGCAGGGATCGGAGCGGAAAGCCTGAAGCTAGCAAATACAAAAAAGCATTCCTTGACGGACATAATGAAAATCTCCCGTGGGGCCTTCATACGTTCGAGCCTTCTCACAGAAGTTTGATTGAGGAGCAAATTATCAAACAAAAATCTGCGGTCAACGATACCCCTGTTCCGGTCATAGACCCCTTGACCGGAGACACCTCCTCCATGACCGCAAAAAAAATTTTGGCTGAGAAAAAAATACGAAATTCGGACGTTGTAATTGAGATTTTGAACAGCTACGCAATCATCGCAGAAGGTGCTTTTGACGCTTTGAGCTTCGAGCAGGAAGGTTTCAAAGTTTTGTCCCCGATCTCAGGCTACTTTAACA
>JAFSUP010000128.1 GCA_017445205.1 Synergistaceae bacterium | reverse complement strand
GAAATTTCGTTGAAAGTTCTTCGGCTTTGCGCTTGGCCTCACTCACATAGCCAATCATCTCATCGAGATTTTTTGCTTCGGGTGACGTCCACGCGTTCAAAGTTTCTTCAATTAATGAAGCAATGTCCGTAAATAAAATTTTTCCCTTCAAAAATAAATCTACAGCTACTTCATCAGCTCCGACGAGTACCGCGGGATACACGCCCTTCTTTTTCATGACTTCGCGAGCGATTCGGATAGCCGGAAATTTTTTTGCGTCAGGCTCATAAAATTTTATTTCACGAAGGTCATAATGCGGCCGTTTGAAATCAGGCGACGGGAAAAATCTCTGCGGCCAAAATAAACACGACGCTGCGGGCAATTTCATATCCGGCTCGGCGGCTAATAATTTCACGCTGCCGTCTTCAAATTCGACAAGCCCGTGAACAAATGACCCCGGCGATATTAAAGCGTCAACCTGATTTTCATTAAGTCCGAACAAAATCATAGCTTCGATTAATTCAATTCCCTTATTCATGAGCGTGGCACTGTCGATTGTGATTTTCGCGCCCATGTTCCAGACGGGGTGCTTCAAAGCCCTCTCCGGAGTAACGCGTTTTAATTCATCATATGAAAAATTTCTAAATGGCCCGCCTGAAGCTGTCAAAAAAATTTTTCGTACGAAATTTTTATCTTCACCGTGAAGACATTGCCATATCGCATTATGTTCACTATCGACAGGGCGCAACTGTTCAGGATTTTTTACAAGCGGCATAACCCACGGCCCGGCTACAACGATGCTTTCTTTGTTAGCAAGTGAAACAGTTTTGCCGAGCTTCAACGCTGAACATAAAGATTTAATCGCGTCCGTGCCAGATGACGAGAAGACGACGTGATTAATATTTTCATCATGAACGAGAGCTTCAAGGCCGGCCTCTCCGTCATCTTCGTAAGCAAAAATTTTTTTTACGTGAAATTTTTCGGCGAGTTTTAATAATTTTTCTGATTTTTTGTTAGCCGCTAACGCTTCGACTTTAATTTTATCGGGCCACGCTTCACACACGGACATTACGGAACTTCCGACGCTGCCCGTCGCGCCAATCACTCCTAAGTTAATCATAATATAATCCTCAAAACTAAATATGTAATAAGTCCGTTAAATAAAATGCTGTCGAATCGGTCGAGCATTCCTCCATGCCCGGGAATTAAATTGCTTGAATCTTTTTGCCCCGTCTCGCGTTTGATTAACGACTCGGCTAAATCGCCAACTTGTCCGGCAATGCCGCATATAAAGCCGATAATAATCATGTTGCGTTCAAATCCGAAATAATAAATCGTCGCTGCGCTCACTAATAAGCTTCCGATTATTCCGGCTACGAAGCCTTGAACAGTTTTGCCGGGGCTGACAAATTCGCAGAGTTTTATAGAGCCGAACGCCTTGCCGCCGATATAGGCGCCGACATCACAAGCCCACGTGCAAAAAAATAAAGTTATTAAAATTTCGCGGCCCACTAAGTACGAACGAAGCATTATCATGCAGACCCACGGGACAGTTATATATAAAATCCCTGAAATTATTCCGCCGGCGTTATAAACCGCGTTGCTGTTGCCCTTTGAAAATTGCCGCTTGAAAATCTCAACCGTGAAGACCGCAAACACACATAGCGACAGCAGCATAGCCAAGACTATCGCCTGCGCGCTCTCACGTGTCGCAACAATCAAAAAAATTAATGAAAAGATATAGCCGATGCCCGGAGAAAGTTTTATGCCTTTGACGCGCGAAAGCAGTCTGTAATATTCAGCGAGCGATATTAAAGCGATTAACGACGCTACGACAGTCCAAGCTAAACCGCCGTAATGAATCGCGCCAAGCACAATTAAAACTATAAAAACGCTGCTGAACGTGCGCAACTGAAACTCGTTTTTTTCAGCGCGATCATTTCTTGAGCCCGCCATAACGTCTCTCCCTTCCGGCGTAACTCGCCAATGCCTTATCTAATTCGGCTTCGTCGAAGTCCGGCCAAAAAGTTTCAGTGAAATAATATTCGCTGTACGCGCTCTCCCATAACCAAAAATTGCTAAGTCTTAATTCACCACTCGTTCGGATTATTAAATCGGGATCAGGGACGTCAGGCAAGTAAAAATGTTTTCTCAAGTCGGCTTCTGTAACGGGTGTTTCAGGTTTAGAGGCAATTAACGCGTTTACGGCGTCAATAATTTCAGCGCGGCCGCCATAATTTAAACAAATTACGAAATCCATAATCTTTTGTTCGGCGGTATAATCTTCGGCCCATTGCATTTGCTTTAATAAATCTTCGGGGATTTTGTCTTTACGCCCGCAAAATCGTAAACGCACGCCAAGAGATTTTAATTCTTCTACTTTTTTGCGAATATAAAATCTGAAGATGCTCATCAAGCCGGCAACTTCCATTTCGGGTCTGTTCCAGTTTTCTGTTGAGAACGCGTAAACAGAAAGATAACGAATGCCTTTGTCTCTTGCTAATCTGGCTATAGCTTCAAGTTTTCGGAAGCCTGCTCTGTGCCCCATTAGGCGCGGCAAGTTTCTGCGCTTGGCCCATCGTCCGTTCCCGTCAAGGATTATAGCGAGATGAGTCGGTAGTGTTGATTTAATTTTTTCATCTGACATTAAAAAATTCCTCCTTAGTTTTCAAGTTCTTTGATTTTGTTTCTTAAGGCTTTTATGTCGTCCCAAGTTTGAGATTTGGGCGAGCCTTTTTCACGCGACTGATTCCTAAGTAAATAACTCGGGTGATACATAGGAAATAATTTTATCCCGCGCCAATCCAACCATTGCCCGCGCATGTTAGTTATTCCTTTGTCTGATTTTAAAAACCAACGTGTCGGAACGTTTCCAAGCGTTACAACAATTTGAGGGCGCAGCAGCAGTAACTGTGCTTCAAGATATTCACTGCAAGCTAACATTTCATTTTCTTTAGGGTCTCGATTATTTGGCGGACGACATTTAACGACGTTTGCAATATAAACGGACTTTCTTAAAATCCCGCCGCCTTTCTCAAGAATATTTGTGAGCAACTGCCCCGCCGCTCCAACAAACGGCCTTCCGGTCATGTCTTCTTCTTCGCCGGGACCTTCACCGACAAAAACAACTTTACAATTTTCCGTAGGCCCTTCGCCAAAGACCGTTTTATGACGAGTTTTACAAAGTTCGCATTTTTTACACTGTTCTACGCGCTGCCTTAATTCCTGCCACGCTGAATTTATATCAATCATGATTTTATAAAAAAATTTCGTTCACTCTAATATTAACTTGTCTAATTTCCATGCCTGTGAAATAACTCAATCCCTTCAAAATTTTTTTCTGTAGCGCCCGCGCGATTGACAAAGCATTTTTGTTGCCTAAAGTCAAATCTATTTCAATGTTGAGATTGATTTTGTCATCATAAATTTCGATGTCAAGTTCGCGAATTTTTTTCACGTGTCCGTCAAGCTCCAAAATTTTTTTCGTCATCTCTACGAGCGCGTCATGTTCGATTGTAACCTTGCCATTGAAACTAAATAAAGGCTTAACGATTGTGTTTCGTGATTCGTCTTTGTCGCGGCCTCTAAAAAATCCTCGAATTTGACTTACGAGTTTGCCCGCAAAATTTTGTTGAACTTGAGCCTTCGCTACAGGCACAACATGCTGTTTCTTTTCACGACGTTCACGCAAAGCGGCTTCGATTTCTTCGGGCGATGAAACTTCACTTATATTTATAAATTTCGTCGGCTCGTTTAGTCCAAGACGTTTAATAATTTTGCTAATCATGCCTTCGGACGTCGCGAGGATCATTAATCGCTCCGGAGGATTTTTCGTCAAGTATCGCACGACTTCGTTACGATGGTCTTCGTATTCAAAAATTGCGCGCTTGATGGCTCGTAAACGATTGACTTCGGATTTTGCGCTGCGTCCGGCCAATATTCGCCCACGTGAGATCACAAGACCGTCGTCAATGATTACGCCGATCCCGTTTTGCCTAGCGACGTGAGTAGCGCGATGACTTTTGCCAGTGCCTGCCGGGCCAACGAAAGCAAAAATTTCGATTTTAGAAAGTTTGTCGGCTTGCGCTTGCGAGTTAGAGGAGTTCAACCTGTGCCCCCAAAGATTTTAATTTTTCGTCAATGGCTTCGTAACCGCGCCACACGTGCACCATATCATCAACCGTAGTTTCGCCTTCGGCTGCAAGTCCTGCCATTATCAAAGCTGCTCCGGCTCTTAAATCCGTGGCCTTGACGAGCGCACCCTGCAATTTTTCAACGCCGCGAATGATAGCGACATCACGAGCGATTTTTATATCTGCGCCCATTCGATTTAATTCTTGAGCATAGAGAAATCGAGCTTGAAACACGCTCTCTTCGATCGTGCTGACGCCTTGACCAAGCGACAACGCCGCCGCCATTTGAGGCTGTGAATCTGTCGGGAAGCCTGGATAAGGCATTGTCTTAATCGAAACCGGGTGAAGACGTTTCTTAGACGGGAAAATCTCGACGGTGCTTTTCTTAACTTTGAACTTCGCTCCGCTTTCTTCGAGTTTTGCTAAAATCGCGTCAATGTGCGAAGGCACGACGTCTTCAACTTTAATATGACCGTTCGTCATAACGCCGGCTAAAATATAAGTGCACGCTTCGATTCTGTCCGGAATAACTCTTTCGCGGCCTGAATTAAGTTTTTCGATGCCTTGAATCCTAACGCCGCCTGTGCCTTCGAGTTCGACAGGAACGCCGACGCAACGTAAAACGGCAGCAAGATTATCAATTTCAGGTTCGCGGGCAATGTTTTCGATTATTGTTTCGCCTTGAGCGAGCGACGCGGCCATCATTAAATTTTCAGTTGCACCGACGGACGGGAAATCAAGATAAATTCTTCGGCCGCGCAAACGTCCTTTGACTTTCGCATGAACAACGCCATTTTGAATTTCAATCTCCGCGCCCATTTGTTTTAAGCCTTTAAGATGTAAGTCGATAGGTCTTGCGCCGATTGAACAGCCGCCGGGCAAAGGCAACGAAACTTGACCGCAGTTAGCGAGCAACGGCCCAAGCACAAGAGACGACGCGCGCATTTTTCGAGCAAGAGTTTCAGAAACTTCCCATTTAATTTCGTCAGGGACTTTGAAAATAACTTGCGGATCTTGATTTTCGCGATTGATTTCGATTTCGACGCCTAAATCTCGCAGAAGCTCAATCATTGTGTTAATGTCGTAAAGGTCAGGGACGTTATCGAGCGTAAGAGTTTCGCCCCGCAATAACAAACACACCGCCATAACCGGCAAAGCGGCGTTTTTGGCTCCTTGAGTTTTTATAGTGCCTTTTAACGGGATTCCCCCGTTGATTTTCATAATATTTTTTATTTCGGCTCCCTCCTTACAAATTAAGATTTAAGATAAAAAATAATTTTTAATTGCGTCATGAATTTTTATTGACGCTGTGCCATTTCCGAACGGCATTTTGTTTTTTGCGATTATGGATTTCAAATAACCCTGCTCGTTCAGGATTTTCAAAGATTCGTTTCTGATATTGTCGCGTTCGGTTCCGACTAAAATACAAGTTCCGTGAGTTATCGCTTCGGGACGTTCTGACAAAGTCCGCATGATTAAAACAGGCTTATTAATTGCGCTTGCTTCCTCTTGAACGCCGCCGCTATCTGACAAAATAAAAATGCTTGCGTTCATTGCACACACAAATTCAGGATAATTAAGAGGCTCTGTGAAAATTACATTGTCATTAAAATCTTTCAAGTTATTTTTAATAACGTCACGGACAACCGGATTTTTATGCAACGGAATTAAAAATACAACGTCATTTCTTGCTTGTATAATGTCAACGACAGCCGCGCAAATTCCTTCAAGAGTTTTTCCCCATGATTCGCGCCTGTGAGCGGTCATTAAGACCATAGGACGATCTTTTACAATTTGCATATATTCGGGAGTGTTTTTAGTTTTGCTGCGTTCAAGAATATTGTATAAAGCGTCTATGACGGTGTTGCCCGTGATGAAAATGTTGTCGCGCTTGCCTTCACGTCGTAAATTTTCAGCGTCGCCTTCGGTCGGTGCAAAATACAAATTTGTGATTCCGTCCGTCAAAATTCTGTTTGCTTCTTCTGGAAATGGCAACGCTAAATTATGGCTGCGAAGTCCGGCCTCAACATGACCGACTGGAACATGTCTATAAAATCCAGCTAAGGCCGCCGCGAATGTCGTTGAAGTATCTCCGTGTACCAAAATTAAATCTTGTTTGTTATCATCAAGGAATTTTCCCACGCCTTGCAACACGCTTGAAGTTATATAATCCAGCGATTGAGCTTGCTTCATGATGTTTAAGTCAACATCTGGAACGATACCAAAATCTTTTAATGCTTGTCGCAACATGTCCGTATGTTGTCCAGTTGCTAAAGTTGTAATATTAAAATCAGGATTCTTTTTTAATTCAAGAATTACAGGAGCCATCTTTATAGCTTCGGGGCGCGTACCTGTTACACATGTAATATTTTTCATTTTAGCCTCAAATATAATTGTATTCCGCCGAACAACATTAAAACTTGTAAACTTAGAATAATGCTTACGGTCAGTATGTTCGAGCCGGTGAAAGAAATTAAAATATGATGCAAGTGTTTCTTGTCTGGATAGAAAGGTGATTTTCCAGAGAGCATTCGTCTAGTAAACGCTGTGAGCGTGTCTACAACAGGAATCCCCCCAAAGAGAACAAGCAATAATACAAATTCATAAATTCTTACAGTTTTCAAATTTGGTAATGCCGACATCATGAAGTGCGAAGCAAATAAATAGCCTAGCAAAGTGCTGCCGCCATCGCCTAAAAACGTTTGTGCAGCCGGAAAGTTCCAACATAAAATTCCAAGTGCCATTGCGCCAGTATAAATTACAGCGTAATCGCTACCAAGCACGAATAACGCAACTGACGACGCAATGAAAAGAGAAATACAAAGGCCGTTCATGCCGTCGATTAGATTATAAGCACTCGTAAGACCGGCGATCCAAAATACAGCGAAGAAACTCACCAAAATATTAAAATTTAGTGGTAATACAACGAGTGTCGCAGCAATTAAATGAAGGGCTAATCGCAAGAAAGGACTCAAAGAGCACATGTCATCAAGATAACCACAAAAGAAAATTAGCGTTCCCCCTGT
This sequence comes from Synergistaceae bacterium, assembly GCA_017445205.1. Lineage (GTDB taxonomy): Bacteria > Synergistota > Synergistia > Synergistales > Aminobacteriaceae > JAFUXM01. The sequence goes on along the minus strand of JAFSUP010000128.1, from coordinate 11,703 downwards.
TGCAATATAACGAAGAGTAGGGATTTCAGCAGAGATTATCACGGACATCAGGAGATAGCCGAGCCACAAGCCCAAACCTGCGCCGCGCGGCATTTGCCCTTTATGAATTTTTCGAGCGTCGGGAATGTCAATAATTCCATAGAGGCCAGCGAGTTTTATCGAAACAGGCGCCGTAAGTCCGCCCCAAAAAAATCCAACTATGATAAACAAAAATAATTTTACATCTAGCATTTTTATAAATGCAGGTAGGAACAAGAATCTTATTTCTAATTCCTACCTCCTACTTCCTAATTCCTACTTTGTTCCAAAAAGTCTGTCGCCGGCATCGCCAAGGCCGGGGACGATATAGCCGTGGTCGTTCAAGTGTGAATCAAGAGCAGCAATAAAAATTGAGACGTCCGGGTGATCTGTGTGAACTTTTTCGATTCCGTCTGGAGCCGCGATTAAGCACACGAGAGAAATTTTTCGCCCACCGCGCTTCTTGATGAGGCTGATGGCTGCGCTTGCACTTCCGCCAGTCGCCAACATTGGGTCAAGAACAAAAATTTCACGTTCTTCAATGTCAAACGGCAATTTGCAATAATATTCAACAGGTTCAAGAGTCTTAGGGTCGCGATAAAGTCCGATATGTCCGACCTTCGCATTAGGTACGACTTGCAAAATTCCGTCAACCATTCCCAAACCCGCACGCAACACCGGCACTATAGCGAGCTTCTTGCCTTCGATTGTCTTAACGGTCGTTTTCTCGATCGGTGTTTGAACTTCTTTGTCTGTAAGCGGCAAGTTGCGTGTGATTTCGTAGACCATGAGGCCGGCGATTTCTTGCAGAAGTTCACGGAATTGTTTCACGCTTGTTTTTATGTCGCGAATGATTCCTACTTTATGCTGAACTAATGGGTGATTGAAAACAACGACGCGCCCGCCGCCTTGATGAATTATATTGAGCGTAGATTTTTCGGCTTGCGCGATTTTGTTAATGCGTCTTAAATGTCTTCCACCCTCAAACGGAGTCGTGAGCCATGCCTCTAAGATTGCTGGCACGTCTTCGCTTTTTATTATCTTGCCGCCTAATGCGAGAATGTTGGCGTTGTTGTGAGCCTTCGCCATCTTAGCTTGCTCTGCCGTGCAGCATGGGACGGCACGAACTCCGGGAACTTTATTAGCGGCGATTGAGATCCCGAAGCCTGTTCCGCATAATAAAATTCCTGCGTCGGCTTCCTCGTCAAGAATAGCTCCTCCGACTTTGAAAGCGGGATTTGTATAATCATCTTCGGCGTTGAGTTCGTAAGCTCCCATGTCGAGAATTTCAATTCCTTTTGAGCGCAAAAAATTAACAACTGCGTCCTTCAGAACATATCCGGCATGGTCGCAGCCTAATGCAATTTTCATTTTACAAATCTCCTTTTTATCTTGAAAAATTTTTTATCATTATAGCAATTTGATTTTAGAATTTTGAGCAAAAAAATCGATCTCCGATTTACGAAGACCGATTGAAAATTTCAAATTACGAATTAAAAATTAAAACTTACGCTGAAAATTTCAAATCCGTGAGCGTTTCGCCTTCACTCGCAGCTACAACCGCGCAGACCGCAGTATCGCCGACGACGTTCAAACATGTGCGCGCAGAATCGAGAACTACATCAATCCCAGCAACAAGCGCTATGCCTTCAATGGGAAGTCCAACGCTCGTCAAGACCATCGTCAACATTATCAAGCCCGCGCCAGGAACTCCAGCCGTACCGACTGAAGCAAGTGTAGCAGTCGCTACGATCCCTAATTGCATGTTCATAGTGAGCGGGATTCCGAATGCCTGCGCGACGAACAGAGCACAAACTCCCTGATATAACGCCGTGCCGTCCATGTTAATCGTAGCTCCCAATGGCAAAACGAACGAGCTTACGCTTTCTGAAACTCCAAAATTATCGCGAACGTTTGAAAGCGTTACAGGAAGAGAGCCAGAGCTTGAACGCGTTACGAAAGCCGTGATGGCCGCTTCGCGAATTCCTCGGAAGTACCAGAAAGGCGACCTTCGGCAAAACACAACCACCATAAGCGAGTAAATAAGAATTGCATGAATTATGCAGCCGACATAAACCGCCGCAATGACTTTCACAAACGGCGCAAGAATTACGATTCCGAACTTCGCGGCCGTCGTCGCAATTAGTGCAAAGACTCCGTAAGGCGCAAACGCCATGACCATATGAACGATTTTATACATGACTTCAGAAATATCTTCAAATAAATTTGAAAGACGTTTGCCGCGTTCACCCGCCATAATGCAGGCGATCCCGAAGAATAACGAGAACACGATAATTTGAAGCATGTTTGAATTTCCAAGTGAGGCTATAGGGTTGCTTGGGAAAATGTCAAGAATGACGTCGGCAATGCTTTTGCCTTCTTTTGCGGTCGCTGTGAGCTCGTCGGTGATGTTCATTCCGATTCCGGGTCTAAAGAGATTTCCGCACGCAAGACCGATGAAAATCGCTATAGCCGTTGTGATTAGATATAACGCGACTGTCTTAACGCCAATTCGGCCCAATTTTCTAATATCGCCGACCGACGCGGTTCCGGCTACTAATGACGAGGAGACTAACGGGACTATCAACATCATCAGCAAACGAAGGAAAATTTTTCCGATAAGGTCGATCGTAGGCATCACGTAGTCCTTTAAGACGACTGACCCCGGGATTATCGGTGCGACAATGAAACCAAAAATTATTCCTAAAAAGAATCCTATTGCGATTTTTAATAACAGAGATGGTCTTCTGCTTACATGAATAGGCGACATAAAAAACAACTCCTTAATTCTCAAATTTTTTGTAATTTTATAACAATTTGACCTCAAAAAAAATTGACTTCTGGACAATTTTTCCAGAAGTTTTGAATTTTTAAGCGGGCAATAACTCGTCTGAAAATTTCAGAGCGTGTCCGAGCTTTCTTAATGCTTCGCGGAGTTTTGGCGATTCGTTTTTGATTTTTGAGCCGTAACGCTTCAATAACTCGTTGTAGAGATTTTGAGAATCGTAAAGGCTAAGATGCCATTCAAATTTTTCACTGAACAATTTAATTAAGTCGTTTAGGTCTTCGATCGCCTGCATGTTCAAACCGCCCATACATAAGCCCGTCAACATTTCTGATATTGAGTCAGCGAAAGCTACTCTAATTTGAGCTTCGTCGGGCTTGACTTTCCAGAAGTTTGCAAATTCAAAATCGCGTCTGATGCCCGCCAAGTCCGGGTAATGGTCTTCGAGGCGTCGAACTATTGAAGAAGTCAACGTGAAATCCGCTGCTGCTATCAATATTGCCGGCGGCTTTGCTCCGAGGAGATTCAAATATTCGAGCAACTGATCGTAGTTCATAACGATGTCTTTCATTTTGTCTTCAAGTTTACGAATGTCTTGACGCAGAAGCTCATTAATTAATCTGTAGCGTGAATTTGAAGGAATGTTATTTAGCGTGAACTGGTCATAGCCGAACTTTGAATATAATAATTCGGCGTCCTCGCTTTCAAACATTTTATACATTTCTTCGGCTTCGTCTTGAGTTAGTGGTGTGTCTGAATCAGTTGCGCAAATTCCGCACGAAATTAAAGGAGTGCTGCCGCTGTACCTGACTGCAAAAAGAAATTCGCCTTCGACGCACGTAATACTTGAACGCACATGAACTTTGCCGGCGGAAAATAATTTTTTTGTTCCAGTTTCGACTTGCGTAGCACTGCCCGACATATCCCAACAACCTTCGGAAAATTCGCTGCGGAAGTCTTTTAATAGCGTCGTAATTCCGTAATATGCCGCCATCTGTTTCAGATCCGCGCGGCCCTGCTTTGCGCGAAGTTCATAAATTTTCGCGCCGTCCTGCAATTCTGGAACGTTGCTTGGAGCTTCGGCAAGCAATTTTAAAAACGGAGCTTCTAAATCGACATCGAAAAGACTTTTAGCAAGTTCGATAGCGCGAGCTGCGTAGCGCATAATCTGAACAGGCTCGATTCTTGAAATTTCATCAAAGAACCAACCGCACGACGTGAACATCAAGAGCGAGTTTCTTTCCATTTCGAGCAAAGCGAGAGCGCGGATTCTTTCAACGTCGTCAACAGAACCGGATAAGTGTTTTTTAAGAAATTCATTTACGTTTTCATCTGAACGATCGAGAATTATATTTATATATTCGTCGCGAGCTTTCCACGGATTTATAAACACATCGCTTTCTTCGTATAAGTCCGCGATTTTGTCGCGAAGGTGATTCATTGCAACTCTTAACGGCTTCCGCCATTTATGATGATAACCGGGCGTCCCGTCGCCGCATGAACAATCGCTCCGCCAGCGTTCAACACCGTGAGCGCAACTCCACGAAGAATTTTCGATTATCTTAACTTCGCATTCGGGGGGATAAAAAGATAAAAATTCGCCGTAAACTGTTAATTGAGCTTCGGCGGAGTTGTCGATACATTCGAGGCAATAAGCCAAAGCCATATCGCCGTGTTTATGATGATGTCCATAAGACTCGCCGTCTGTGGCAACGTGAGATAAAACTGGTTTCCCGTGAGCGGGATTAGCGTTGATTAATTCGCGCGCAAAATTTCCGCCGTCGTCTAATAATCCGCCGAACGCAATTTTTTGAGATAAAACGCCATCGTAAAAAAATAAATTTATTTTTCGGCCTGAAGGCAAGTTACAGACATATGCTTGACGAGTGTCAATGCGTGCGCCTGAAACGTCTTGCCAGCCTCCCCAACCTTGAACACGAACGGCGGCGGCCTGCCATGGTGAAAGCACGGTGAATTTGATTCCGTTCTCGGCCAAAACTTCAAGACTTTCTGTATCGACGGCGCATTCAGCGAGCCACATTCCTTCGGGCATTCGCGCGAAGCGTTTTTCAAAATCAGCTATGCCCCATTTAACTTGAGTTTCTTTGTCGCGTCGTGAGGCCAAAGGCATAATAATATGATTGTAGACTTGCGCCATCGCGGGGCCGTGGCCCGAAAAGCGCTTGCGGCCTTTGATGTCGGCTTCAAGTATTGCACTATAACATAACGGATCATTATCTTCGAGCCATGTTAAAAGCGTCGGCCCGATATTGAAACTCATTCGAGAATAATTATTGCAGATTTTTGTAATGTAACCTTGCTCATTTAAGATTCTTGAAGCAGCGTTACGGCTGTAGCACTCTGCTGAAATTCTTGCGTTCCAGTCGTGCCACGGAGCGGCGGACTCTTGAACTTCGACGACCTCAAGCCACGGATTTTCGCGAGGCGGCTGATAAAAATGTCCATGAATGCAAATATATCTCGGCAAATAAAAAACTCCTTTCATTAATTAATTAATTAGTTTTCTTGTCCTTAATTATAGTCACTCAAAAAAATTTTGAGCTAAAATAAATTTTAAAATTAAAATCAATGAGAGGGGAAAAATTTTTATGAAAGTCTTATTAATTAACGGCAGTCCTAACGAACACGGCTGTACATTCACAGCTCTTTCAGAAGTCGCAGGGACTTTGAACAAGCGCGGAGTCGAAACGGAAATTTTCTGGATCGGCAAGAAAGCTATTCACGGCTGTATAGCTTGCTGGAGTTGTACTAAGCTCGGTAAATGTGTTTTTGATGACGACGGAGTAAACGCATTAGCAGCGAGGCTTGACGAGTTTGATGGATTTGTTCTTGGCGCACCTGTTTATTACGCAGGAGTTGCAGGAAGCATGTGTTCTTTTCTTGACAGATTATTTTTCTCAGGTGATGAATCCGGCGAAAAATTTGCTAACAAGCCCGGAGCTTGCGTTGTGTCTTGCAGAAGGGGCGGCGCATCGGCTGCGTTCGATCGAATTAACAAATATTTCACAATTCGCAATATGCCCATAGTTTCATCGCAGTATTGGAATCAAGTTCACGGCAACACTCCGGACGAAGTCAAACAGGATTTAGAAGGTCTTCAAACGATGCGAACTCTCGGCGAAAATATGGCGTGGCTTTTGAAATGTATAGAAGCTGGCAAGAAGGCGGGAGTGCCTGCACCTGAACGTGAAGAAATTGTTTTCACAAATTTTATAAGATAAAAAAATATAGTAAACTACCCCAAGCTAAAACACTTGGGGTTTTTGCTTGCATTTTCTAAATTTTCCCTAGAGCTCGTGATAGCGTTCACTACCGATTTAAGTAACACCGCCACGAGAGAGAGTTTTTGAATAATTTTAAAAATAAATTAAGGAGAAAAAAACATCTTGAATAAATCCAACGAAGTCCCGGAGCGCTCTTCGATCCCTGACGAATCTAAATGGAACCTCGAAGCCATTTATAAAAATTTTGAAGAATGGCAAAATGCTTTTAATGAAACTCAAACTAAAATCGACGCTTTGAAAAATTATTCTGGTAAACTCGGCGAAGGCTCTGCGACGCTGCTCGCATTTATTAAAGACGACGAAGCAGTATCGCTCGAACTTAATAAACTCTACGTTTACGCCAACATGAAGAGCCATGAAGACCTTCGCGAATCTAAGCCAATGGAACTCGCCGGGCTTGCTGAAAATCTCATGGTGAAATATTCCGCGGCTGTCGCGTTTTTTGAGCCGGAGATTTTGGCTTTACCTGAAGATTATATTAACGAGTGCATAAAACACGAGGACGAATTAGCTCGCTACAAATTCTTTTTTCTTAAATTGCTGCGTCAGCGTGAGCATGTCTTATCGCACGAAATAGAAATTTTGCTAGCAAAGACTGGCGAATTAACTTCAGTTCCTGAAAACGCTTTTACACTTTTGACGGACGCGGATATAAAATTCCCGGACATCATCGACGAAGACGGAAATAAAGCCGAACTCACCGAAGAGCGTTGGTATCGTTACAGCCGCAGCAAAAATCGAAACGTCCGACGCGACGCCTTCGTGGGGATTTATGGAACTTACGAAAAATATAAAAATTCCATTGGCGCTTTATATTATGGCTCTGTCAAAGGCGACGCCTTCTATGCTACGACACGAAAATATAAAAATTCTCTCGACATGGCGTTATTTGGTGAGAATGTCCCGGAAGCCGTTTATAATCACGTCGTTGACACTGCAAAATCATATTCGCCGCTTATGCACAGACTTGTTAATTTGCGAAAAAAAATTTTGAGCCTCGATGAATTTCATTATTACGACTTAAATGTCCCGATTTCAAACGAGCCTGAACGAAAAATTGATTTTAATGAAGCTGTCGAACTTGCGTTAAAGGCTCTTCAACCGCTCGGCGAAGATTACATCAAAAATTTCAAAACCGGCGTCGCGAGCCGTTGGATAGACATCTACGAGAACAAAGGCAAACGAAAAGGCGCGTACTCATGGGGCGCGTATGGAACTCACCCGTATGTTTTATTAAACTTCGATGGAATGCTACGTGATGTCTTTACACTTGTTCACGAAATGGGCCACAGCCTTCACAGTTTTTATTCGCGCGAAAATCAGCCGCAAGTTTATGCCGACTACACGATTTTATTAGCCGAAGTCGCTTCGACAACAAACGAGGCTCTCTTGCTCGAATATTTATTAAATGAGGCCAAGAGCGACGATGAAAAGAAATGGCTTTTGAGTTATTACTACGACATGGTACGGACGACTTTCTTCAGGCAAGCAATGTTTGCAGATTTTGAACGTGAAACTCATTCTTATGTTGAAGGCGGGAATGTCTTGACGCCGGATTGGCTGAATGATTTATGGAAAAAATTAAATTCTGACTGCTACGGGCCGGAAATGAAAATCGACCCCGAATTATGCGTCGAGTGGGCAAGAATTCCTCATTTTTATTCGGCGTTTTATGTTTATAAATATTCGACGGGGTTCACGGCGGCAAACGCTTTTGCGTCTTCAATTTTAAATCACGAAGACGGAGCCGTCGAACGCTATTTGAATTTTTTGAAGAGCGGCGGGAGCGATTACTCATTAAATATTCTTCGTCGTGCTGGCGTCGATTTAACTAGCTCCGAACCGTTTGAACGAACAATGAAATTTTTTGAGCAGCGATTAAACGAAGGTGTTAAAGCATGGCAGATATAAAAATAATTGCGTTTGACCTCGACGGCACTCTCTTAAACACAAAAAAAGAACTCACGCCCGCAACTCGTGAAGCTCTCGCAAGCGCTGCGGCCATGGGCATTGAAATTGTCCCTGCGACTGGTCGAATCTGGGACGTTATCCCCGAATGCGTCAGAAATTTAGATTTCATTCATTACGCTGTAACTATAAACGGCGCAAAAATTTTTAACGTCAAAAACTCAAACGTAATCGCAAAATTTGAAATTCCTCCCGAACGTGCTTTGAAAATGGCGCGGGTCTTTGATGACATTGACGGCACGATTTATGATGTTGTTCTTAATGACAAGGGATATATTCGCCGTGATTTTTATGAAATCGTCCCGGATTTCATGTATGACGAGTGGCAAGCAAAAATCGTTCTTGACCATCGCAAGCCCGTCGATAATTTTTACGAAATAATCGAAAATTCCGGAGGCGTTCAAAAATTTCAGATTTACACGCTTGATAAAGAACTTCGCTTAAATCTTCTGAAGGCGTTGCCGGTCGTGTTCCCTAAGAGCGAGTTCGCGTCGTCTGTTCCGAACAACATAGAAATTAATGACAAGACCTCAAACAAAGGCAACGGATTAAAAGCTCTGACCGATTATCTAAATCTCAAACTTGAAAATATTTTGGCTTTCGGCGATGGCTCAAACGACGTAAGCATGATTAAGACGGCGGGCATCGGTGTCGCGATGAAAAATTCTTATCCAGAATTATTGGAAGTCGCTGACTTTGTAACGGACGATTGCGACCATGACGGAGTAGCGAAGGGAATTCAAAAGCAATTAGGAATGAGGAGTTAGGAATTAGGAAGTATTTTTTTACATTGCTTAATATTTTTTCTTGTGTCTTAATTGAACAAGTCGCAAGAATTTTGTTAAGCGATTTTGTGAGCTTCACTTACAACACCGGCGCGGCTTTTAGCATTTTGTCAAGCTCGCCGGGAATTATTTTATTTTTTTCTGGAATCTCGTGCGGAATTTTAATTTGCGTTTGTCTGTTTACACCGGGCAAAAAAATAAATTTTCTGACGCGATTGGGACTTTCGATAATGACGGGCGGAGCTTTGTCAAATTTTCTTGAAAGATTTTTTTTAGGACATGTTATAGATTGGATACCGTTGCCCACCAGCGGCGCTCCCGTGTTTTTTTTTGAAATTAACTTTAATCTTGCCGACGTAGAAATTTCTTTAGGCGCTTTAATCGCGTTTCTTGCAATTTGGCAGTCGGCCTCCGACCGGCAGTCGGCCTCCGACCGGCAGTCGGCCTCCGACATGAGCAAAACTGAAGAGCCCTAACCGGCAGTCGGCCTCCGACCCGCAATAGCGCGATACAATCTCATCAACTCGCTCACGATCTCTTCTTCGCTGATGTCCTTTTTGAATCCGTAAGCTTCGCACACGGCCGCGTCGTTCTCTTTATGCGCCCGCTTCAACTCCGGCGGCATTAAGTCATCGTTATACAGACTCGCAAACGACGACTCCGGATACTTCGCCCTCGCGTCTAAAATTTTTTGCGCCGTCTGCTCAATCTTTGCGCGCTGCTTGTCGTTCACGCTTGCCTGCGGGGCTCCCGCCGGCCATACGAAATTGTTATACACGACCGTGTTTGAATATCTGTAATCGCTCTTGAGTCTTCCCGCAGTCGCCCGCATCCATGCCATGTGAACACGCGAAGTCAAAACTCCGAAGTGATACAGCGTTGCGTCAGGAATGATTCGCAAAGCGTCGCCGGGAATTATTGAAGCGTCAAGCCAATCTATAGGGATATAGTTGCGATTTTCTGATGACGTTTTCGGAATTGCAATGTAATTTTCAGGATTCATTTGCTCACGGAACAGCCAAGGAGTCTCGGCGAGTTTCTGACGGTCGGGCGCGCCGTTAAGCCGGTCTTGCTTACAAAGTTTTATTCGCTCCATCACGGCGGGCATTTTGTGAAGTTCTTCGGGAGTCGCGTCAACAAGCCACAAGCAATAACGGCGAGAATTATTAATAAAATCGTATGCACTCATGAAACGTTTGATAAATTTTTTCGCTTTCGGCTCACGCTTTATAAAGTCTTCGTATTCTTCTTGACTGTCAATAATCAAATGTCCGCCGTCCGCAGGTCTGTTGCCCGCTGTCATCATCGGCGCGTCCGGGCAAATCGGAGTCTTGCGGGCTTCAATGAAGACATCATCGCCGGGCACGAGATAGAAATTAATATTTGCGCATTCGACAAGGCCGTCAGAGCTGTAGAGCCGCCGCGGAGTCTTAGAGTCAGTCGCGCTGAAGCCGATTATGACGACGTGGACTTGAGCTTTGTCTTTAGCTTCGCTTGACCATTTGAAAGTCTTCCACGCGAAGTCAATGTGAATCCCGAAGCGGTCTTTAAGCGGCTTGAAAACTCCCGCGACTTGTTCGCCCTGCGTAATTGAGTTAGTTGAGACAAACGCGGCGCGAATGTTTGAATCTTTGATGAAATCAGCGGCTTTGAAGTACCAGCCTGCGACATAATCAATCTTGCCCGCGGTCTTGTAAGGCTTGCCTGCCTCGTCAACATACACGGAGAGGAGATCGGACTTTTGCTCTCTCGTTTGGTTAGAGTAGCCCACGAACGGCGGGTTGCCCATAATGAAGTCTAATTCATCAGGTTTAATCAGTGTTCGCCAATCGAAAGTCAGCGCGTTAGCTTCGATGATGTTTTCAAATTTGCCTAAAGGAAAAAACTCATCGAGATTTTTAATTATGTCCTTAGTCTTGCTCCACATTTGAGCTTCGGCGATCCACAGTGCAGTTTTTGCGACGGCGACGGCGAAATCATTAATTTCAATTCCGAAGAATTGCGAAATTTTAACTTGGATAGGCGACAAATCCCCCGACGCGAAATTAATTTGCTGCTTCGTGAGCTCGCTTAAAATTTGATTTTCAAGTTGCCGCAGTGATAAATAAGTTTCCGTGAGAAAATTTCCAGAGCCGCAGGCTGGGTCAAGAAATTTTAGCGAACCTAATTTTTTCTGAAAACTAATTAAATTTTTCGTTCGGCTTTGAGATTTTGATTTTAAAATTTTATTTAGCTCCGTCGTCAAATTTTCCAGAAATAACGGATCGATGACTTTGTGAATATTTTCGATCGAAGTGTAGTGCATTCCGCCGGAGCGTCGTGTTTCAGGATTAAGAGTCGATTCAAAGAGCGCGCCGAAGATAGTTGGCGATATACCTGACCAATCGAAACTTTCTGACATATCGCGAAGAATAATTTCGAGAGGCTCGCCGTCAAGTTGAGGAATTTCGATATTCTTTTCTTCAAAGAGTCCTCCATTGACGTAAGGAAAAGCCGCTAAATCTGAATCAAGATAAGGATCGCGCTCTTCAATTTTTTGTGAAAGAATTTCAAATAAATCAATCAATGCTCGACGCGGATTATTTTGTTTTTTCAAGAAATCGTGGAATTGACTTTTAGCAAACAATCCCGAGTCTTCAGAGTAAAGTAAAAAAACGATTCTTACGCAGAGAATATTAAGACTGCGCAAAGAATTTTTGTCATCGGGATTCTTGTAACGGATTTTGAGAGCGTCATAAAGTTTTCCGACTAATTCTCCGGCTTTAAGAGAAATTTCTTCTTCGCGAATGTCCTTCGGAGTCGTGCCGTTGACGTCAACAAGAAATTGAAATTTTCGCGGCGT